>NZ_QUWR01000017.1:0-89742 GCF_003419885.1 Acinetobacter sp. SWAC5 | reverse complement strand
CGTGGGCAGGTGAAGGCTATGGCGCAAGATTCTTGCCACGTATTAATGAAATTGTGGTCATCGATTTCTTTGACGGCAATATTGACCGACCATTTGTGGTGGGGCGCATACATGAAGCACAGCGCAGCCCAACCAAGTTTGACAATAAAGGTCAATTACCCGAGACCAAAAAGCTGGCTGGAATAAAAAGCAAGGAAGTACAAGGTGAAGGCTTTGGACAACTGCGCTTTGATGATACGACTGGACAGATATCTACACAATTACAAAGTACCCATGGCGCCACTCAGCTCAACTTAGGAAACCTCAGTCATCCCAAAGAAACTGCAGAAAGTGAAGGTCGAGGCGAAGGTTTTGAACTAAGAACAGACCAATGGGGCGCAGTGAGAGCAGGGGAAGGTTTACTCCTCAGTACCTATAAACAAGACCAAGCAACAGGCACACACTTAGATGCCAAAGAGGCGAAACAACAACTTGAAGGATCCCTCAATAATTCAAAAGCCTTAAGTGAAGTGGCGAAAAATCAACAAACTGACCCACTTGAAGTCTTAGATAATCTGAAAAACTTCCTTGGACTAATTGAAAAAGGTAGTCAAGAAAAAGTCGATGCTTTTAAACAAGCTTTAATGATTTTATCTGCACCCAATCCCATAGCTGTTAGTAGCAATGAGGATATTCATCTCTCAGCAGATGGACAAATCAGTCAAAGTGCTGGGGATAGTATTAACATCAGTAGTCAAAAATCCTTCATTGCCCATGCACAAAGCAAGATTAGTCTATTTGCAGCGCAAGAAGGATTACGTGCGTATGCAGGCAAAGGCAAAGTTGAAATCCAAGCCCAAGGCGATGGGGCAGATTTGATTGCACGAAAAGGTATTCAAATTATTTCGACGGAAGATAGCGTGGAAATTAAAGCCAGTAAGAAAATAGTGCTGACTGCAGGTGGCAGTCAAATTGAAATCAGTAGTGCAGGGGTGTTGCCAACAACTGCTGGAAAGTTTGAGGTGAAGGCTGGGCAGCATACGTTTGTGGGGGGGCAAAGTTCACAGAATAACTTACTCACTTTGCCGAATTTAACAAATTTTTCTTTAAAGAAAAAAGTTAAAAAAATTTACTGGAGTTATGGCGAAAACGAAAACCGTATTGGAAATTCTTCAAGATTTTATACTGATGTTAATTTACATATAGAGACCGAAAATTATGCTGATGGTGAAACTGTTGTTATTAAAGTTAAAAATCCAAAGTTTGAAAGAGTCAGTAATCAACAAGAATTTTTACAATTTCAGGCAATTATAAAAAGTGGTACTGCGAAAATTAAGAATATTTTAAAAAATGAAAAATCATTAATTTTGAATGAAGAGTTACTTTAAATGGTTATCGAAGCAGAAGTAGATGGTGTTATATCGGAACCTTTGAAAGTTAATCGGCCAAGATGGACAGATATGGCTATTAATTATCCTAATAATACAATTCATAAAGAAACCTTGTATCCACAAATCTCTAAGGCATTAGGGAGAGAAATAAATAATGATGCATATGCAAATACTTGTGCTTTAAGAATGAGTGCGGGCTTAATCCGGTCAGGTTTACAACTACCGAAAGCACCATCAAAAGGTGGTACAATTGTTGGTGATGATGGAAAGAATTATTGGATACGTGTTAAAGATTTAAAAGCTTATTTATATACGCTGTTTAAAAAACCAGATTTATCAGTAGATTTACCAAAACTTTCCTCTATTAACCCATATGTACCAGAAGAACTTGATCATCGCTTAGATTATGTTAAAAATAATATAATTGAAAAAATTAAAAATAAAAAAGGAATTATTGTTTTTGAAGTAACTGGATGGGGCGATTCAACTGGTCATTTTACGCTATGGGAAGGAGGTGAAAATGGTAGAGGGCTACTATACTCCTCAGATGATCAAAATAATCCAGACTCAGCCACATATTACTTTTGGATGGTTGCTACTGGAAATAATAATGGTATAACGCAAAAAGTAGATTTTTGGGAGTTGAAGTGAGATATATTATTATATTATTTATATTTTTAAATTCATTTAATGTTCAGGCTAAACCAATGTCGGATGCTGATTCATTAAAAGCATACACTTTAATGAAATGTTTGCAATATAATCATTCAAATTTAATTTCAGAACAGGATTTTTCATATTTTAGCTTTGAGTTTGTTGGGAATGAAAGATTGGATTTTGATGAGATTCAGTTAATTGATCAATATGTGTATGAAAAAGTGAAGGGGTATTCTGAAAATAAAGTTTTTTTGAAAAATGATGTTTTACCAAAAAAAGGAAATAATATATTTTATCAATGCTATTTGTTTAATGAGTCAAAAGAATTAAATAAATTAATTAACAAATATATTAAGTAATTTTAAAAAATAAATATTGTCTATATATTTAAAAACATGGAAAGCTTATTCTAAACGTGAATTAGGTAATTATTGGTCTGATTCTCTACCTAATTTTTTTCTATAATAGACACCTCTTGCATAAATCATTTTTTGAACTTTTAAAATTCATGATGTAAATTCCCATTTCCTTACAGGAGATGGGAAGCACTGATTCGTAAACGAAAGGTTATTTTATGCTTAAAGTCCTTCATCCTCTTGCTCCTCATCCCAAAGGGAGAAGGGACTTTTATTGATAATTTAAGTACCGATTAATGATCATTTTTTGATTTTTGTAAGAACATTAATTTAGAAGAAGTAAATAAAATACTTTATGCAATCTATAGTGCATTATGGTTTTGGTTAAAATATAAAGTTTATATGGTAGATAAAAGACAAGGCTACTCAGATGTCAAAAAAATTACCAAAGTAGTAAATGGTGGTGATAAAGGTCTACATGAAAGAAAAGCAGTATATCTAGAAGCATAAGGAATATTTAAAAGAGTATAAAAAAATTTTACTTTGTATTTTTTTTATTTTTCATCAGATTATAAAATTGCTAAGTCATTTAATAAGGTTTTATTATGTGCTGTTAATGAAATAGATTTAGCATCATGTTAAGTTAATGAATCTAAAAAGAGAGCTGTTTTAATTATCCATGTCAAAATAAAAAAATTAACGGAATATAGGTTTGGGAAAAATAAAATAGAATTAAACCAAAATTTACTCCTATAAAAAATTTGAGATGGATGGATATTGCAACAGGTACTGTATATTTTGTTTTTAAAAATGGTAGAGCATATTGTAGTTTAGGTGTTTCTCATGAATCTTACGGGTCAAAAGTATTTTTAGAGGTATTTACGGTTAATAGGAAAAATTTATTTCAAAAAGAATGTACGACGAATTCTTTTGGTGAAGCTAAAGCAAAACTGAAAACTATAAAAGATGTTGAAGATAGCGTTATAAGAGAAAGTGGTTTTGATTTCCCAATAATTTTCTATAAGGCGGACAAATATATTTTTTTCTTGATATGTGATTCGTATACATTCTTTCAATTTAATTTGTCTATGAATACAGAAATTTACTAATGAATTATATGGGTTAAATTATTTTTGAAATGAAGGATACTAGCTTGGTTTATCCAAGATGATACATTTCAAGGCGAACGTTCCGTAAGTTGAAGAAATGAGATGTTAAGTAAGGAATTGATGGGTTAATGGCCATGAAATTTTCCAAATAGCAAACTAGAAGCCTTAATATTAGAAAGCCGTTTGGCTAAAAAAATTGCTATTTGACTCAAGAAAAAATAATTAGACTGACGGGATCAATTAAGAAAAAGAATAAACAGGAATTCAACAAAGAGTATAGAAAATGAGTAAATTAACAAAAATGATGTTATTGCCTGTGTCTTTAACCTTAGGTTTAGCTGGGTGTATGGGTATAGGTCCGAATAAAACTTATGTGTTGACTACAACTTCATTCAATTATGACCCAAGTTACAGAGCTTATATGGTTAAGATGAATGGAGAGGAAATGGGCGGAGGATTTGGCGGAGGAACCAAACGATCTGCTCTGATACTAGGATCGCAAAATATTGCTTGGGGGGAAGATAACAGTAAGCGTAAACATCAAGCCATTAATGCTGTGAATTTAACTAAAGAAGACTTAAAAAATAAACGATATTTAGCGGTGCATTTATACCCAGATGATAGCGTAGAAATAACAACGTCGAATGATCTGCCTGACCCGACACAGAAGGGTTTAGATTGGCGGGATAAATTAAGAAAGCAATCTAAGAACAAATAAACGAAATTTAAAGTGCTGTAATTTTTTTAAATATATTTCAACAAAGAAATGAATAAGATGAGCACCATAGTATTTAAAATATGAATAGATAAAAATGAAGAAATTAACAAAATTGATAGTATTGCCTGTGTCTTTAACCTTAGGCTTGGCTGGATGTATGGGAATAGGTCCGAATAAAACTTATGTGCTGACCACAACTTCATTTAACTATGCTCCAAATTATCAAGCTTATATGGTTAAGATGAATGGAGAAGAAATGGGCGGCGGTTTTGGCGGAGCAACAAAGCGTTCAGGATTGATACTTGGCCAACAAAATGTTACTTGGGGTGAAGGAAACAGTAATAGAGAACATAAAGCGATTAATGTTGTAAATTTAACAAAAGAGGATTTAAAAAATAAACGATATTTAGCAGTGCATTTATACCCCGATGACAGTGTAGAAATTACCACGTCGAATGATCTGCCTGATCCAACGCAAAAAGGCTTAGATTGGATGAAACACTTGAGAGAACAAAATAAGTAATTATTAAATAAAAAGAATAGAAAATGAGTAAATTAACCAAGTTGATATTATTGTCTGTGTCTTTAACCTTAGGCTTAGCTGGGTGTATGGGCATTGGTCCGAATAAAACTTATGTGTTGACAACAACATCATTTAACTACGATCCGAGTTATAGGACTTATATGGTTAAGATGAATGGAGAGGAAATGGGCGGAGGCTTTGGTGGAGCAACCAAACGATCTGCCGTGATACTCGGCCCACAAATTATTACTTGGGGGGAAGATAACAGTACGCGTAAACATCAAGCCATCAATGTTGTGAATTTAACAAAAGATGATTTAAAGAATAAGCGGTATTTGTCTGTACATTTATATCCTGATGACAGTGTTGAAATAGTGACTTCTGAAAATGGACCTAGGCCAACATCAAAGGGGTTAAAATGGAGAGATACATTATGGGAAAAATAAGTCCCTGATGATGGGGAAAATATTGATTTATAATTAAGGATAATAAGTAGAATATATAATGCGTAAATTTAAAAAAATGATTTTACCAGTCTCTTTGATTTTTGGCTTGGCTGGGTGTATGGGTATAGGTCCAAATAAAACCTATGTGCTGACCACAACTTCATTCAACTATGATCCAAGCTATCGGCCTTATATGGTTAAAGTGAATGGATATGAGGTGGGTGGCGGATACGGCAGTGCAACAATGCGTTCTGCTGTGATACTCGGTCCACAAATCATCACTTGGGGTGAGGATAACAGTACGCGTAAACATCAAGCCATCAATATTGTACATCTAAGCAAAGAAGAGTTATTTGGCGGTGCATTTATATCCTGATGATAGCGTAGAAATTACGACTTCAAATGACCTTCCGGATCCGACGAAAAAAGGTATAGATTGGGAAAATAAATTAAAATAATCATTGGGAGTTTCTTGTGTCTTTAACGATCTCAGAAAAAATTAAAAATAATAATCAAGATGTGTCTAATCAGCCACCTGTAAGTAAGCAAAGCTGTGAAGATATAGTAAATCTGTCGGTTTATTTTGATGGTACAGGTAATAATTTAAAAAATGATGAAACTGATGAAAAATGGGCAAATCCAGCTCGCTTGTGGCGTAATGCATTCGCTTATAAACAGTATGAAATTGAAATAAATAAACTTAGCAATACCTTAAGTCATGCAATTTACATTTCAGGTGTTGGGACACCTTTTAATGGTGAAATCGATCATTTAGAAGCATCCGTACGCTGGATGCAAGACAATGACTTAACAGGAGGAAGTACCGGCATTGGTGGAAGTAAAAGGCTGCAGTATGGTGCAGAACAGATAAATACGCATTTAAGTAAAGTTCTCAAACAAAAGATTGAAAAACTTGAGGCAGAACTGCAACAGGATGTGGCGCAGCGAAAAAATGAAGTGAATACTAAAGTTATCAGCAATTTAAATCAGCATCGATTAATCAAAAAAATCAATCTTTCAGTATTTGGCTTTTCACGCGGTGCCGCTTTGGCGCGTGTATTTACCAATGAAATGATTTGGAAAGCTGAAGCAGAAAATTTAGAGCTGAAATATGAAATGGAAGGCTATGCCGAAAAAATACCGTTGGAAGTCAAGTTCTTAGGCTTGTTTGATACAGTGGCTTCTTTTGGCCTGCCTGC
This sequence comes from Acinetobacter sp. SWAC5, assembly GCF_003419885.1. NCBI lineage: Bacteria > Pseudomonadati > Pseudomonadota > Gammaproteobacteria > Moraxellales > Moraxellaceae > Acinetobacter > Acinetobacter sp. SWAC5. Next base: position 83,364 of record NZ_QUWR01000017.1, on the reverse strand, counting down.
AACTAATTTGCCCAATAAACTGACTTTCTCTGGGCGGGATATGGTGGTTGATCCTCGCGTAAAAAATTGTCTGCATTTGATTGCAGGCAATGAGCAGCGTTTTGCCTTTCCGGTAGATCTGGTACGGAAGGATGGGGTCTTGGCCAATCCTAAAAACTGGAAAGAAGTGGTTTACCCCGGCATGCACTCTGATGTCGGCGGCGGTTACGAGCCAAAGTCTCAGCATGTGAGTAATAATTTTGCCCGAATTACATTAAAACATATGACTAATGAAGCTGAATTGAGTGGTGTTAAGATTTTTTCATATGACAAGTTGGAAGAAGTGCAAAATAAGTTGTTTCTAGAGCAATTTAAAATTGAAGCAGAGACGCAAGCCTGTTGGGATGCCTTGCAAAAAGAGGCTGGAGCAAGCACAGGTAAAGTTGAAGATGATATGAAGCGCTATATGCAGATTTACTATAGCGCTTATGGAACATTGCATAGACAAAAACAGGCCTTGCATGCTGCTGGCAAGTCAGATGCAAATATAGCTCAATCCGTTGCGCAGAAAAATCGTGCTGAAAGCAGACGCTGGTGGGGCCCCACTGATATGGCGACTGAAGTTGAACGGGTGAAAAAAGCCAGAGGGTATACCAGTGCAGACAGTAATCAAGTGACTGGATATAAACAGTTATATCGAGTGTTTTACCCACTGCAAAAGCTTTACGAATTTTATATTGGTATTGATGACTGGGAACTTGAAAGCTTTGAAAAAGAAGCAAATGAAAACACGATTAAATTTTATTCAAACTATGTTCATGATTCAAAATATGGCTTTATTTATAATGCTGAACCATTCAGTTATTTCAGACAGCGGACGGTGTATGAACCTAAGCGCAGCTGGAAAGGTAAACGTGGAGATAAAAAATTAGGACCGGTTCATGAGCAAATTGCCCGTGAAAATGCGATGTCTGAAGCTGTACCCGAGACAGCATTAAATTAACTTGCTTTAGATGTATGCTAAGTTTTTTATCAGCGCATCACCCTATTTTTATATGGAGATATTTCTTTTCTGTTGTCTGCGGCACCTAGTAGAAAGCGTTATTTTAGATCGTATTATTTATTGAGTCATATCTTTCAGAAGGAATAGCCCTACTCATTTGCAAGTTTGGAGTACAAAAAAAGCGCATGATGACATGCGCTTTTTAATTTACAGTTAATTATTTTTCTACGAACGCACGTTCAATTACGTAGTCGCCTAGAACGCCCATTTTTGGAGATTCTTTGAGACCATGCTGGTCAAGAAGCGCAGCAACGTCGTCTAGGAATGCAGGTGAACCGCAAAGCATTGCACGGTCAGTTTCAGGGTTGAAACGTGGCAGACCGATTTTTTCGAATAGCTGACCAGATTCAATTGCAGTTGTTACACGGCCTTGAGTGTGGAATTCTTCGCGCGTTACTGTTGGGTAGTAAACCAATTTTTCTTTCGCACCTAATTCACCAAAGAATTCGTGATTAGGAATTTCATTTTCAATTAAGTCTTGGTAAGCCAACTCTGAAATGAAACGAGTACCATGCACAACGATGATTTTTTCAAAACGTTCGTAAGTTTCAGGGTCACGAATCACAGAAAGGAATGGTGCAAGACCTGTACCTGAAGAAAGAAGGTATAAGTTTTTACCAGGGTTTAAGTCATCAAGTACTAAAGTACCTGTAGGCTTTTTAGAAACTAAAATTTCGTCGCCAACTTTAACTTGTTGCAAAATAGATGTTAGAGGGCCATCTGGCACTTTAATAGAGAAGAATTCAAGTTCTTCTTCATAGTTTGCACTAGCAATAGAATAAGCACGCATTAAAGGCTTACCGTTTACTTCAAGGCCGATCATCACAAATTGACCGTTTTTAAAACGTAGTGCAGTGTCGCGAGTCGTTTTAAAAGAAAATAAAGTGTCATTCCAGTGGTGAACGTGAGTAATCTTTTCGACGTTGAAAGCAGCCATTAAAGGTCTCAATAAAATTATCAAATTAGAACAGCTTACTATTCTAATCTAAAATCATTCTCGATAAACTGAATATATTTAATTGAGCTTATCAGAAAAAGTGATTATGTCAGGTTTGAATTTGCCAATTATTGGTTATATGCGTTCTCCTTACCAAGAAAAGTTCGGGATACCGCGTCAGCCGAATTTGGTGCAGGTTGAGTCATATATAGAAATGACAGGTGAATATAATACCTTGCTGGCATTTGAAGGAATTGAAGCATTTAGTCATTTATGGTTGATTTGGCAGTTTCATGACAATAAAAATCAGGATACTCAAAAGTTCCGTCCGCAAGTACGTCCACCACGCCTAGGAGGCAACGAAAAAATAGGTGTCTTTGCTACGCGGAGTATGTATCGACCTGCGCCGATTGGTTTATCTGTAGTACAGCTGAAGAAGGTGGAAAAAGTTGGAAAATCTGTACGGGTTTATGTGCAGGGCAGTGATTTACTCAACGGCACGCCCATTGTAGATATGAAACCTTATATACAGTATTCGGATGCTGTGGCCGATGCACAAAGTGGTTATGCACAAGACGAGCCTAGGCGTAAAGTGGTGTTATGGCAACAAGTCGCAGAGCAACAAAAAATTCACTTAGTACAGACCAAAAAAATTGATGTACAGCAATTGCAAGAGCTTGAACAAGTATTGGCACTTGATCCACGGCCTGCCTATCAGGAAGACGCAATGCGTGTTTATAAAATGCGCTTTGCTAATGTTGATGTTGCATTTACCGTAAGCGTTGAAGCAGTACATATTTGTGAGCTTAATACAGTAATTGAATAGCGTTGTTCCTTATAGGCAATACAGTAGCGTGATGAGCACAGCAATATGCAAAATTTGAATTGGTGCAAAGTAGGCAAAATAGCGATAACCGCCCGTGATAAATGCATTGATGGATTTAGCAATTGCATGTGCAATCATCCCAAGAACAAATGCATAAAATACGGTGCTATTGTCGGGCGTACCTTGTATTACAACAGTTGCCATCGCGGCATGAATTTCAAATAAAGACGCTAGTAAGGTTCCAAGAATTAAACCTGCATCGCCTAAACTCAAATTAAGCGCGTAAACACCTGCCTGAATCAGCGTTAAGGTTAAGGCGATAATTGCAGCCTCTTTTAAGCTAAACATACGGCTATCTAAATCTTGATTGGGTATTGTAAGAGGAGCATCTCTTAATAAGAGCCATGCACAGGATGCCAAAACAACTGTGGCGATGAGAGTAGCAATGACAATGCTTTTTAGCCACAGCATGCTCAGACCAGCCACAATAATCAGTAATTGCAATAGTGTAGCGACACAAGACATGAGTGCAGCACCTGCATTGTGTTTTGCATTGGCACGTCCAGCGCGAACTTCCATGCCTAAGCTTGCAACCGTGGCAGTGCTGGACACAAAACCCGAGGCAATAGCAGATAGCATCATGGCATTTTTAGAAGACAATAAACGTTTTGCAATATGTGCTAAGGATTGCACGACCAAGATCAGTGTAAGAAGTTTTAAAATAATATAAGGATTAAGTACGTCGCCCCACAGTGGGGTATTGGGAGTAAGTGGAAGTGCGATTAGGATTAATGCCAATAAACACAGACCATCTCTAAATTCGGCTTCAGTAATCCATTTTCCTGCAAAGCTGTGCATGGAATGTTTGGCTCTTAAAATGATGGTTAACCCCACTGACAAACCTGCAGCCAAAGGCATATTCCATAAACATAGTGCCCCAATAAAATAGGTCATCATAAAAGCCAGTTCTGTGGTAATGCCTGGGTCATCCGTTTGGTTTTTAATTGAAAACACCACCATTGCACCCACAATGGCCGCGCCCATTAATCCAATATGCTGACCAAATAAAAAACAGAGTGCGCCAAGCAAGGCACAAATGGCAAAGGAGCGAAGTCCTGCAAAGCTGTGCTGATTTTCACGTTGTTTACTACGTTCACGTTCTAAACCAATGAGTAAGCCGCAACCTAGTGCAGATGCAAATATAGAAAGCAATGTAGCAAATGAGCCTGGAAATTGTGTGGCAAATGAATAATCCAAAAGGTCACCAATACTATCGTTATTATCTAGATGTGCTTGAAATATAGGCGAAGTTTTGAATGTCTTTCAAGCGTTGTATTGCTCAAAATAAGAAATATCCTTATTTATTTTAAGGTTTTGCTTTAGGCAGATTAATAAGGTAGGACCATTAAATACTTTTAGGTGTTAATTGATGGTTTATTGATATAAAAAGCAAGGTGAAACTTGTTATAGTAAAAGTCTGTTTGGGGACTGAAAATAATGATACATAATTTTGAAATTGACACGGTTTGGTGTTTAGAGCAATTAGAAAAAGATGGCCGCATTACCGAGCGCGATCGATTATTAATTCAAACGACACATCGTCAACGTGAACAACTGAAATGGCATCCATTACAGTGGATTTCAAATTTTAATTTGCCTGATCAAAGTCACCCGCAGTCAGTTTTAACGCTGAATCGCTTATGTCAGTGGTTGGCAGAAAAAAGCCAGTTACCTTTTTATATTATTGATCCATTAAAAGCGGATGTAGCAGCATTAACCAGTGTGATGTCGCAAGAGTTTGCATTTCGAAATCGTATTTTGGCTGTTGAGTTACAAAATGATGTGGTGCTGATTGCCACAGATCAACCGTATAAAATGGAGTGGATGGCCAATTTAGAACGTACGGTACTACCGCGTAAAATTCAGCGCGTATTGTTAAATCCTGAGCAATTACAGCGTTATTTGGTGGAATATTATCAGGTTAGCCGTGCGGTGAATAATTCGCAAAAAACCTCGGCTTATGATCGTGATAATAAAGGCGTGGAAGCTTTACTCCAGTTAGGGGATACGCAAAACCCAGATGCCAATGATCAGCACATTGTGAAGTTAGTCGATTGGGTACTGCAATTTGCCTTTGAACAAGGAGCGAGTGATATACACCTTGAACCACGTAAAGAAGCAGGTAAGGTGCGTTTTCGTATCGATGGGGTATTGCACACCATTTATAATATGCCAGCCAATACACTGACCGCCGTCATTTCACGTATTAAAATTTTAGGTCGAATGAATGTGGCTGAAAAGCGTAAACCGCAAGATGGCCGTTTAAAAACCCGTACACCAAAAGGCCAAGAAACAGAATTACGTTTATCAACCTTGCCAACAGCATTTGGTGAAAAACTGGTGATGCGTATTTTTGACCCTGAAGTGTTGGTACGAAGTTTTCAGCAGTTGGGTTTTGAAGGGCGTTTGCAAAACGCGTGGAATGAACTGACCAGCCATAGTCATGGCATTATCTTGGTGACTGGTCCAACAGGTTCGGGTAAAACTACTACGCTGTATTCATCTCTTAAGCAATTGGCTACAGATGAAGTGAACGTGTGTACTATTGAAGACCCGATTGAAATGTTAGAGCCTAGCTTTAACCAAATGCAGGTCAATACAGGCATTGATTTGGGTTTTGCTGATGGTGTACGAGCTTTAATGCGTCAAGACCCTGACATTATTATGGTGGGGGAGATTCGTGATCACGACACAGCCAACATGGCCATCCAAGCGGCATTAACAGGTCATTTGGTATTGTCTACGCTACATACCAATGATGCGCCGTCGAGTTTAACCCGTTTACATGATTTAGGTGTGCAACCCTTTTTGACGGCAGCAACCATATTGGGTGTTTTGGCACAGCGCTTAGTGCGGAAACTATGCCCGCATTGTAAGCAAGAAACTTTTATTGATCATCAAGAGTGGAAGCATCTTACATTCGATTACAACATTGATATGCCAGATTTTGTGTGTAAGGCTGTTGGGTGTGATGAATGTCGCAATACAGGCTATAAGGGGCGAGTAGGTATTTATGAGTTTATGCCACTGAGTTTGGAAACCAAGCAACTGATTGGCGCCAATGCAGATTTAACAAAACTTCGTTATCAAGCTCGTAAAGAAGGCATTGAACCGTTAAGAATTGCAGGTGCGCGTAAAGTGATGGCTGGTGTAACCACCTTAGAGGAAGTGCTACGTGTTGTGCCTTTAAACTGAGCACTAGGCATTTGCATATATGTCTGATGGTCTAAAATGCTTCTTGTTTTAATGGGGTGTGATTTATTTAGTGTGTCCAATTTCATACGCAAGATGATTTGATCCTAAGATTCACCTCATCTTACTTTGTTTAAATGCAGTTATCGAATCAAGCATTGAACATTTAAACAGAGGAAATGAGCATGAACACATTAACTAAATCATTGGTTGCAACCGTTTTTGCAGGTGTAGCTGTGTATGCGGTTGCAAACCCAACAGCACCACAAACCAAGGTAAATGCGCCAGCCATCAATCAACAAGCTATTGCTGCACCTGCATTGGTGACTGTAAAGCAAGCTTTGACTTTAAAAGATGATACTGAGGTTCAGTTAAAAGGCTATGTTGTGAAAGCCTTAGGTGATGAAAAATATCAATTCCGTGACAGCACTGGCAGCATTAGCGTTGATATTGATGATAAGTTGTGGCAAGGCAAAGCGATTTCTGCCAAAACACCTGTTGTGATTATGGGTGAAGTGGATGTTGATTTACTACCGACCAAACACGTAGAAATTGATGTTGATCATATCAAATTTTAAGAGCACGTAGATCACCCAACAGAAAACCGTATGCGTGCATACGGTTTTTTTATTATGCTGACAGAGTAAAAAGCAGATAGATTTTGATTGCCCACCACCAATGTAAGGAATATCAACATGCGTATATTACTGGCTGAAGATGACGCTTCCCAAGCACAGAGCATTAAAGCATGGTTAGAAATGGATGGTTATAGCTTAGATTGGGTGGCACGTGGGGATCATGCAATTTTGGCTTTACAACAACATCAATATGATTGTGTGTTGTTAGATCGAGGCTTGCCTCAAGCAACAGGCGATGACGTTATTGTGGCATTACGTAAAACACAGCCACAAACGCCAGTCATCTTTATTACAGCCAAAGACAGCATACAAGACCGTGTCATTGGATTAGATTTAGGTGCAAATGACTATTTGATTAAGCCATTCAGTTTAGATGAGCTTTCTGCACGTATACGTGCGCAGCTGCGGTTAAAACAAGCCGAACAGACTCAAGCCAATATCATCAGCTTTGATAGCTTAAAGTTGGATGTGCAGGCGAAAACTTTATATAGGGCTGCAGAACGCATAGATTTAACCGCCAAAGAGTTTCAGATTTTATATAAATTGATGCAACGACCTGAGCATACCGTGAGCCGAGATAGGCTCGAGGAGTCCTTATATGCATGGGGCGATGAAGTCGAAAGTAATGCAATTGAAGTGTATATCTACCAATTAAGAAAAAAAATTGGCAGTGAATATATCAAGACGATTCGTGGTTTAGGTTATCGCATGAATAGGGCTACATCATGAGCCAAGCTAAGATTTCACTCCAGCAAAAGCTGATTAAGACCTCCTTATGGAGTTCGATTTTGGCAGGTGCAATTGCACTATGTTTGCTATTTGCATTGTCGGCCTATCAGACGATGGATACGCAAGATGCCATTATGGATGAAATAGCCGATTTTCTGGTCGCTCAGACGCAACCCACACAGTCGAGCCAAACTATAGGTGAACTCAGTAAAGAATTTGATATTTCCTATGTGGTTCAACATCAGCAACGGATATTGGCACAATCTAAACTTGAAGATCAGCATGATGTGAGCGCTTTTGTATCGGAACGTATAGCTGATGATTACGGCTTTTATTGGCAAGACAGGCAACTGTGGCGTAGTTATAAGCGAATAGACTCAGAATCAAAGCGTGAAGTACTCATGCTTCAACCGATGCAAGAACGGGTTGAACTGTTGTTACAGAGTGTGTTGGGCTATGCTGCGGTTCTACTTTTGTTGTGGGGGCTACAGTGGGTGCTGTTAAAAGTATTAATGAAGCGGGATTTTGCAGTTATTCGGCAGTTTTCAGAACAAATCTCCTTAAAAAATCCGAAAGAATTGAGTCCGATTGATGCCAGTCAGCCTGCAATCATGGAGCTAGAGCCTATACGCTTGCAATTAAATTCCTTAATGCAACGATTAGGGCGTGCCTTAGAAGCAGAACATCGTTTTACTGCAGATGCCTCGCATGAGTTACGCTCACCGTTGTCTGCCATTCAAATGCGTTTGCAAGTAATACGCCGTAAATATCAAGATCATCCACAATTGGCAACAGAAATGCTGGCCATACAGCAAGATGTCAGCCGTGGAACTCAGGTCTTAGAAAATTTACTCTTATTGGCACGTTTAGATCCGTCAAAGGAGGAAGATCTTCCCAAAACCAAGGTTGATGTACAAGCAATCACAGAGCAGTTATTGAATGACTACCAAGAGTCTTTGCAACAGCATCATTTGATTCTTCATAGTCAGTTAGAGCCTGTGACCATTGAAGTGAACGCAGAGTTATTGCAAATATGTTTGCGTAACTTAATCGACAATGCTGTGCATTACACTCCTGTTCAAGGCACCATACAGATTCGCTTGCAACAACAGGGTTATCACTGTTATTGGCAAATTGATAACTCAGGTGAAGGCTTAGACGAAACCGTGATACAGCACTTTGGAGAACGCTTTTATCGCGTATTGGGAAGCCAAGTACAAGGCAGTGGTTTAGGGCTTTCGATATGTAAAAAAATTGTTGAATTACATCAAGGCCAAATAAAATTTTCAGCTTCTGAATTGGGTGGGCTCAAAGTTCTCTTATCTATATAAAGCGGGTTGAGTGAGTAGACTGATGAAGACTGTGGGGACTAAATAACTTCATTGTTGGTGTGATCAATAGATGCATTACGTTCGTGTGGAAAATTGTTTTAATCTGGATGTAAAAAAACAGTATGCGCTGACTCATACTGCTTGTTCCCACGTTTATTATTATTAGAAATTGAAAATTATTTAGTTAAAATAAGACGGTTATTGCGTGTTAAACGTAAACGGTATTCTTCGCCTGCATGCATAATGCGAATTTCACGGCCCAATGCAAATAAGTTATTAGAATGTAGCATTGGTAGTGCATGATGAGTTTCGTTAGAACGAGTAAATAAGCTAAAAGGTGCGTTCATTATTATGTGCTCCGTGGTGGGTTGTGAATGAATTAAATGATAATCATTATCGAATAGGCCTGTCAACGGTAAATGATAATATTTTAAAAAAATTATAAAGCTGTTTACACTTAAACATATTTCGTCAGATTTTGAGATGTTGCTTTATGGCTAAACCAAATTTGCACATAGCAATTGCTATTTTATTACATCAAGACCAAGTGCTGGTTGGCTGGAGAGATGCACAGCAACATCAGGGCAATAAAAATGAATTTCCAGGTGGTAAGGTGGAAGAGGGTGAAAGCCCTGTAGAAGCGTGTAAGCGAGAAGTGCTCGAGGAAGTTGGGATTAATTTAAGTGAATGGCATCATTTTGATTTTATACGCCATGAATACGACGATGTAATTGTGAATTTGCATATATTCCATAGTGCAGTGCCCACGAGTATGCTGGAGTCGATTCGTGAACCATGGCAGTGGTATCGCCGTGATGAACTTCTTTATTTAAACTTTCCCAAAGCCAATAAAGCCATGTTAAAGCGTTTGTATTGGCAACAGATCATTAAAATTTCAGATCAATTGAGTCAATTGGCGGAAGTGGATGACACAAAGCTGATGTATTGGCGCACGGATGCCACACAGCAACAGCAAATTGAGTTATCAGAAATTAAGTTGGAAGATTTGTCACGATTGATTGTGAATATTGAACTTTGGAAAAAGTTAAATAGCGTGCAACAGCAAAGTATGGGAGCGGTTCATTTAAAACAGCAACAATGTCTACAACTCAACAAAGGTGATTTACAGCAAGGCGTACGTTATATTGCTGCTTGTCATGATTTGGCTTCTGTCTTGCATGCTAGCCGTATAGGTTGTGATGCTGTATTACTCAGCCCTGTAAAGCATACTGAGACACACAGCGAAACTCAGCCACTTGGGTGGCAGGCTTTTGCAAGCATTGCACAGCAGGTGGATATTCCAGTCTTTGCATTGGGTGGAATGCATAGTGCAGATCTGATTGAAGCGAAGCAACATCATGCTTATGGTATTGCTGGAATACGCTTTGTTTAAGTGATTGCTTTAAGCGTGAATAATCTAAGATACCAAGCTGGCTCAAAGGGCGAGTTTATAGTCCTTTGAGCGCGTGTAACGCTTTATTTACCGTTGCGGTATTGTTTTGTTTTTGCCCAGACTTAAGAATCACTTGCCATAACTGTTTTTTCATAGCATCGGTTTGTGCATAACTTAAACCCCGCTGTGCCAAAGCTTGTGCATTGACCGCTTGGTTTTTACGGTTAGCAATAAGGGCTAAGTATAAAAAGCTTTCAGCAGATTGAGGGGCTAAGCGCTGTGCTTGATTGGCTAAACTCTCTGCTTGATTCAGTTCGCCTTTTGCGTATGCAGTTTGCGTTTGTTGCATCAATTTTTGAAAAGCAGGTAGGTTTCGACCATCATCAAACTTTTGGCTAGGTGCTTTTTGCTCAGGAATAATAATCTGCTTACGTTTAATTTCAGGCACATCATAAGGATGAATGACAACACCATCCGCAGCTTGAATTGGTTTATTGATTGGTGCTTTGTTTAAAACTTCTGTTTTTTGCTCAGGCGTTGGTACGCTTTGACAGCCAACCAACGCCATAAGGCAGACAACTAAACTGAGTTTGCTTACATCACAATGTAATTGCAATTTATTCAATATGACACACCTTAATTTGCATAGTTCCCGCTTGAAATCATTCGGGGTTGATTCGATGAATCAGCATCTGTATCAGATTCGCTTTCATGGATATAACCACCATCTGAATAATTATCATCTTGCGGTACTGAAGGCTGTGTAGAATCGATATTAATTGTGTTTTGTTCTGATTCATATTGTGAAGCAGCACATGCTGATGCACGTGTTGGTATTGAATTACGATTCAAAGGAATATAGACCGCGTTATTACAGCCTGAAGCAGACAAATCACCTGAACCACTATCAATCCATTGCCATGTCACTGCATCAGGTTGACGCAAATTTACCGGTTTTTGACGTAATTGTTTCATCACATTGGTCCAAACTGGCAGTGCACCTGAAGAACCAGTAAGACCTGTCGCTTTGTTATTGTCTAAACCTAACCATACTACGGTTGCATAATTTCCAGAGTAACCAGCAAACCATGAGTCACGTGTATCATTGGTGGTGCCTGATTTACCTGCTAAGCCTAAAGATGACGGTAATGTTGCATAAGCAGAGCGACCAGTACCAGCACGCATAACTTGCTGTAAGCCGTAGTTCAGAATGTATGCATCGGATGGATCAATTGTTGGTTGTACAGATAAACTATAACGATCAAGCAAATGACCATTTGCATCCACCACAGAGCGAATGGCTTTAACAGGGTATTTGAAACCACCTGTTGCAAAGTTGCCATAAATACTCATCACTTCCAGTGGTGACATATCAACAGCACCCAAATATATCGATGGATAGTTTGGAATAGTTGAAGTGACGCCAAACTTTTTCAAGTGATTGATAAATGTTGACATACCAAATTCTTGACCTAAACGCACGGCAGATAAGTTGTATGAATTGGCAAGCGCCGTCATCATTGGCACAATACCATGTTCACCACCGCTGTAGTTTTTAGGCGTCCAAGTTTTTCCTTCACTTTGAATGTTAATTTGTGAATCTTCAATTGGGCTGGCCCAGTTATAACGATTAGACTCGATTGCGCTGAGGTAAATGACAGGCTTGAGTAAAGAACCGACCTGACGTTTAGCATCCAGTGCACGGTTAAAGCCTGTAAACTCTTGAGTAGAACCAACAGCGGCAACCAGTTCGCCATTTTCTGGATGCGTCACCAGTACTGCACCTTGTAAATCTTTTAAACGTGCAGGATTACTTTTGGTTAAATTGGCAACTGAGATTTTAAAACTGTCTTGAATTCGTGTTTGAGCAATCGGATCTAAAGTTGTAAAAATACGTAAGCCTTGATTGGTCAAGTCACCTTCTTGGTATTCCGTACGTAATTGACGACGGACAATATCTAAGAAATCAGGGAAGCGGGCAGGGCCTAGAGTTGGTTTTGCCAATACATTTAATGGACGTGCAATTTCAGTTTCATACTGCTCTTGGCTTAGCGTACCCATAACCAACATATTGTTTAAGACAATATCACGACGCTTTTTAGCCCCTTCAGGGTTACGCCACGGATTAAATAAAGTTGGACCTTGTACCAAACCAACCAAATAAGCTTGCTGTGCAATATTCAACTCACGTAGAGGCAAACCAAAGTAGAACTGTGATGCCAAGCCATAGCCGTTGATGGAGTAGTTTCCATTTTGGCCTAAGTTCACTTCATTTAAATAAGCTTCTAAAATTTCATTTTTGTCATAGTGTAATTCAATCAACAGCGCCATAAGTGCTTCGTTGACTTTACGTTTTAAGGTTTTTTCAGGGCTTAAATAGAAATTTTTAACCAACTGTTGTGTCAGGGTAGATCCACCTTGACGTTTACCACCAGTCAAATTACTCACTAAGGCACGTGCAGTACCACGTACAGAAATACCGTGGTGTTTATAGAAATTACGGTCTTCTGTGGCAATCAGTGCATTAATTAAAGGCTGTGGTACATTTTTTAATTTAATCAGTACACGGTCTTCATTGTGCTGTGGGTAAATACCACCAATCAGCATTGGCTCTAAGCGAGCAATACCTGTTGACGATGGTTTAGTTGCGCTTACATCGGCAATGGCATTTTCATTAAAGGCAATTTTAAGTACTTGCTCAGGCTCGACGCTATCACCAAAGTCAAAGCCACGCGTGTGTACATACATTTCATTTCCAGAAACAACGTAACTTCCGGTTTTGGCATAACTTTCAGTGTTTTTATAGCCCAACATTTTAAGTTCTTGGCTTAAGTCTTCTTGGTTTACAGGGGCATTTGTATAGATTTCTAAAGGGCGAGCAAATACTTTCGCAGGAATATCCCAGCGTTGGCCTTCAAATTTTGTACGTACAATGTTATCAATACGAATAAGATAGACACTCATTGCGACAAACATGCCAATGATAAGTACACAAAAAATGAAAGCAATTATGCCTATGCCACGTTCAGACTTCATAAACTATGATAAGACCCTGATAAATTGTGCTAATCATGCGAAGCTTTTTGTTAATTTGCAATATTTAAACTGTATAAGAATGCAAAATATACAGTGAAATCCGTTGTAATGAATGGCTTTAAAGTTTTTTTTAAAACAAATGCGTTAATGCTATGATAGGCATGAAGCGTAGTGGAGCAAAGGCGCAGGTGCAAATTTCACACAAATCATTTAGAAATATTGGACTAATAGGACGTCCAGATAAAGTTTCTGTAGTGGATACTTTATGTCTCATTCATGACCATCTTTTAAGTCTAGGTCTGCATCCTGTATTTGATAATGCAACTGCAGCTTTGGTGCCATATACCAATACGCAGACGGTCAGTAAGGCGCTATTAGGCGAAGTTGTTGATCTGGTGATTGTCGTTGGTGGCGATGGTTCACTCCTGCATGCTGCACGTTCACTGGTCAAGCACAATACACCTGTTATTGGGGTAAACCGTGGTCGGTTGGGCTTTTTAACCGATATCAAACCAACAGAAGTATTATTTAAGCTTGATCAAGTGTTAAAAGGTGAGTTTCAGCTGGATCGTCGTTTCTTATTAGAAATGGAAATCCGCTCAAAAGGTGAAACAATCTACGATGCCATAGCACTCAATGATGTAGTGCTACATTCAGGTCGTTCTGTACACATGATCGATTTTGAGCTGAATATCGATGGGCAGTATGTGTATCGTCAACACAGTGATGGCTTAATCGTTTCAACGCCGACAGGCTCAACAGCGTATGCTTTGTCTGGCGGTGGCCCAATTGTACATCCAAGTATGGATGCGATTGCCTTAGTCCCTATGCACCCACATACTTTGTCATCACGTCCGATTGTGGTGGGCGGGCACAGTGAAATTAAAATTTTGATTCGTGAAAACCGTGTATTGCCTATGGTGAGCGCAGATGGTCAAAATAGTGTTTCATTAAATGTGGGGGACAGTTTACATATCCGTAAACATCCATTTAAACTTAATCTACTCCATCCACCAGGCTATGACTTTTATATGGCATGCCGGACTAAACTTGGTTGGAACCAAGATTTTGACTCATTAAAACAGGATTAGATGATGAATATTGAACAAATGCTGGCCGTACTCGATCCTGAAATTGTTAGTCGTTTAAAAACGGCAATTGAAATTGGTAAATGGCCTAATGGCGTGGCGTTGACAAAAGAACAACGTCAAACCTGTATGCAAGCAGTTTATGCGTGGGAAGCTAAAAACTTACCTGAAGATGAACGTAGTGGTTATATTGACCGTGGTACGAAAGAAGAAGATGAGCATTGTGACTCTCATGTTCATGCTGAAGAAGAATTTAAGCCAATTAAATTTATTTAAAGTAATACGGTCTTTTTGATCAATAAAAAAGGATGCTTAGCATCCTTTTTTTTATGGCGTTATTCACCGCAATATTTAACGTGCCTGCCAAAGTTTACGAGCATGTTGCATTGCAGTTGGGTAGTCTGCACAAACGCCCATGGTATATAAAGCAATGCCCATGGTTTCAATCACGGCAACTTCGCCGTACTCATGTGTGCGTTGGCCTTCCCAAACAGCTTTAAATACCGCAAGGTCGAGTTCTTCTTCGATAGGACTACGGTTGTCTGTGAGCTTTGCTAACTCATGTTCATATAGCTCGCCATTTTGGATGCCACAAATTAAAGTTTTAGCATCTGGATTGCGTTCAAACTCGCCACCTTCTCCTTTAATAACGGCACTATTTTGATAACCTAAGCGGTAGGCAGACTGTTGGTGTGAACTGCGATATGCAGGATGGAAAATCGCTTGCAAGGTGGCTTTGGCATTAAAAGGATTAATTAAACGCGCAAGTGTATGAATTGGTGAGCGTAAGCCCATCACATTACGCAGTGCAATTAAGTCACTTAGAATTGGTGAAATAGCATGTAAAGGTAAATAGGCAAAATTACTTTGCTTCAGTGCAGTTTCAACTTCAGTATCTGTTTGGCAGATTGGATAGCCTAAATATTCGAGAACTTGCTCTGTATAAACACGGTTAAGCGTGTGGCCAGAAGCCCCATGCATGACAATTTTATAGCCGTTTTTCGCAAGTGTTAGTGTTGCCAATAAAAACCAAGGATAATGTTTACGCTTGCCTGCATAAGATGACCAATCTAAATCTACAGCTAGAGGTTTAAAATTAAGCTGATCACGTGTTGCTTGTACAAAGCCTGCAAGTTCATCCACAGATTCTTCTTTAACACGTAACAACATGAGAAATGCACCCAATTGCACGTCCAAGACTTCATCTTTTAAAATCATGCTAAAAGCTTGATAGGCTTCCTCATAGCTTAATGAGCGTGCGCCATTTTTGCCTTTACCAATAATACGTACAAACTGTGCAAAGGGATGTTCAAAATCTTGATAAATATTTCGTTTGGTATTCATAAATATATTTTCAGGCTATGCATGACATTTGAGCCTAGTTTACGTGTATGCATGCAAGATTTCAGCTTGATTTTGGCGCTAAAACTAGCACTTATGAGACTATAGTCTAAGAGGTTGTGTTTGTTATTTAACCTAAATTAACAATTGTGGGAAAACAAAAAACTAAAAAACAGGTAAAATTTAAACCAATTCGAGTGTATTACTCATCTCCTGATCCATTCTGATTTTTTATCAGGTCCTGAAGTAATTATTAAAATTACGTATACACATTTTTCTGTATTTAGCATGCTAAATATATAGGCATTCTTTTGTCTGGGCAAAAGGGTTTCAACTGTTTATTTGTGTTAAATAAACAAAAACTGAATATTTCTTATCATGAGAAATATGTAGTGAAGTATTATCATGACCAAAAAACCAATTTATAAATCACTTTATTTTCAAGTGATTGTTGCTATTTTTTTAGGTGTTTTGGTGGGGCATTTCTCACCAAGTTCAACTGAAATTGTAAATGGTGTTAAGCAAAGCGTACCTGGTTTGGGTGAGCAATTAAAACCATTGGGTGATGCTTTCATTAAGCTCATTAAAATGATTATTGCGCCAGTTATTTTCTGTACCGTCGTGAGTGGTATCGCGGGCATGGAAAGCATGAAATCTGTAGGTAAAACTGGTGGTATTGCGCTGTTATATTTTGAAATTGTTTCTACATTTGCATTAGTAATTGGTTTACTTGTAATTAATATTGCTAAACCTGGTGTAGGCATGAATATCGACCCAGCAACTTTAGATACTTCAGGTATTTCAAAGTATGTTGAGTCGGGTGCTTCACAGTCCACAGTTGATTTCTTAATGCATATTATTCCAAACACAGTTGTTGGAGCATTTGCAGAAGGGGAGATTCTACAAGTATTACTATTTGCTTTACTCTTCGGTTTTGCACTGCATAAACTTGGCGATGCAGGTAAACCTGTATTGAAGTTTATCGATCAAATCTCACATGTTTTCTTTAACATTGTAAACATGGTGATGAAGCTTGCACCGATTGGTGCATTTGGTGCAATGGCATTTACGATTGGTAAATATGGTATTGGTTCGTTAGCGCAATTGGCGCAATTAATCATTTGTTTCTATGTGACCTGTTTGCTGTTTATATTTATTGTACTGGGCGCAATTGCACGCTTCTGTGGTTTCAGTATTTTGAAAATGATTCGTATGATTCGAGAGGAACTACTCATTGTGCTGGGTACATCTTCTTCAGAATCTGTACTGCCACGTATGCTGAAAAAGCTCGAAATTGCAGGTTGTGAAAAGTCAGTTGTAGGTTTGGTTATTCCAACAGGTTATTCATTTAACTTGGATGGTACGTCTATTTACTTAACTATGGCAGCAATCTTTATTGCCCAAGCAACCAATACCCATTTAGATTTGGCACATGAAATTACATTACTTGCAGTATTGTTGATTTCATCTAAAGGTGCGGCTGGGGTTACAGGTTCTGGCTTTATTGTTATGGCTGCAACTTTATCAGCAGTTGGCCATATTCCTGTGGCTGGTTTAGCATTGATTTTAGGTATTGACCGTTTCATGTCTGAAGCACGTGCATTAACTAACTTGGTTGGTAACTCATTAGCAACAATTGTGGTTGCAAAATGGGTAGGTCAATTGGATGTTGAAAGCCTCAATTATTATTTGGCAAATCCAGAAGAAGTTGACCGCAAAATGCTTGAAGAGCAAGACCAAGCACATGCTTAATTCGGCAGAAGTTTAAAGTTGGGTTTAGAAAAGGAAGCTTTGGCTTCCTTTTTTATTGTTTATTGGGTGATATAGAACTTCTTGCAAGACATCATGTCATGGCATTCAGCCAAGTCATTTTTGTTGTGTTCAGCTGTGGGCCATTGGAAAAATATACATTTTGAACGCAAAAGTTTTCCTTCATGACGTGCCTCTAAAACTCCTCTAGGATGGGAGTATTCAAAAACAACAATCTGAAAAGGAACTGTTCAATGCTTGCTTATGATGCAGATTTAGAATTATTTAGAGATAACTTTCGTCGTTTTATGCAAGAGCAGATTGCACCGCATTATGAGCAATGGGAACGCGAAGGCATTATGCCACGCTCTGTATGGAATGCTTTAGGTGATAACGGTTTCCTGTGCGTAGATGTGCCGGAAGAATATGGTGGTTATGGTGTTCCAACACATTATTCATTAATGCTGGTCGAAGAGTCTGCACGTGCAGGTTTTAGCGCACTATCTACAGGTATTTCGTGTCACTCTGAAATTGCGGCACCGTATATTTTACATATTGGTTCAGAAGAACAAAAACAATACTGGTTACCTAAAATGGTAACAGGTGAAGTTGTGGGCGCGATTGGTATGACTGAGCCGGGTGCAGGTTCTGATTTACAGTCAATGCGTAGTAGTGCAATTTTACAAGGTGATCATTATCTATTAAATGGTTCTAAAACCTTTATTTCAAATGGTCAGCATGCAGATTTAGTGGTGTTGGCAGCTAAGACTGATCCGCAAGCGCGTGCTAAAGGCGTGTCTTTGCTGTTGGTGGATACACACTTGGACGGTTTTAAGAAAGGCACAAACCTCGACAAAATTGGTCTGCACTCACAAGATACCTCAGAGCTGTTTTATGACAATGTAAAAGTGCCAAAAGAGCAATTATTGGGTCAAGCGGGTCATGGCTTTGCTTATCTTATGCAAGAGCTTCCACGTGAACGTACTGCAATTGCAGCGACTGCTGTAGGTGCAATCCGTGGTTCGATTGAAGTAACAGTAAAATACGTGCAAGAACGTCAAGCTTTTGGTCAGGCGGTGGGGCAGTTCCAAAATACTCGCTTTGTATTGGCACAAGCCAAAATTGATGAATTGGCAACCATTGCATTTTATGAGCGTAATGTTGAGCTCTACATGGAAAATAAACTGGATGTAGAAACTGCAGCTGCCTTAAAGAGCTTTTCAACGGATATGCAGATGAAAATCGCGGACAATTTACTACAATTGTTTGGTGGCTATGGCTATATGACTGAATATCCAATTTCACGTTTCTTCGTTGATGCGCGCATCCAGCGCATTTATGGCGGAACCAACGAAATTATGAAAGAAATTGTAGTTCGTAGTATGTTGGGCCGTTAAGCTTAGATGGTTATATATTGAGTTTTAGTCATAAAAAAGAACCTTGGGGTTCTTTTTTATTGGCTCAAGGCAATCAAACTTTCACGAATAAAATAAGGTAAATCGGTAGATGATGGTGAAGAAATATAGAGGTTATTATCATTTACTACACTGACATCATAATAGACTGCACCTGCATCTATTAAAGACGATGCATTTGGTTTGTTAATTGTCATTAAGTGACCTGCCACAACCCGTGCTTGAATTAACAGTTGTGGAGCATTTGAAATACTCATAATTAATTTATGCGAATTGGCAAAATGTTGAATAAATTCGAGATAGCGCAGATCTTGAGAGAGGAGGTCATGTGAATGGCCACCGGGAATTAATAATGCATCAAAATTGTTTAAGTCAACTTCTGCAATGCTTTGATCAATTGTAACGGTGCTGGTGCAATGTTGACCATGAATGATTTTACCAGCTTGTGCTTCAATATTTAAAATCGAATGTCGAGCAGCACGAAAGGCTTCTACGGTTTCGTCGTAATGTGTGTCTTCAAAATTATGGGTCACCAGTACAGCAATATTTTTTGGCATGGTCGGAGACTCAAGAAATCTTTTAAAAAATATTACACCGTGTCTGCATTTATAAAGTGCGATATTTGTCATAATAAAGTATGAAAAGGTAACCAAGCCTCGGTACTCTAATCGTGTTTTTTTAAGACCTAGCACTCGGGCATTAGTTTGTGTGAAAGGTATTTCTTTTATGAAATTTTAATTGGAATAACTGAACTATTTTTTATGAATAAAGTGGTTGAGTTGGCTTTTTAGCTTAGATGTTGAATCATGAAAATTCCTGTAGTTTTCATAACTTAATAACAGGGTTGTATATATACAAAACAAGATTGAATGACACAAGAAGATGATAATTTAAGCAAAGCATAAAGGCAGAAATCATGTGGATAGTTTAAACAACTGTCTGTTTTTAAGGCTGAATCAATGAAAGTCGTATTGCGCAACATTTGAAAGCTAACTATTGTTATACTTGTTTGCAAACCATGTTTTTGAAGGGCGATATAACAATGATCAACGACGATCAAAACACGAAGGCTTCTCTTGACCTAGCTCAAATCCGCGAAGATATTGATTCAGTGGATATGCAAATTCAGCAATTGATTAACCGTCGAGCTAAATTGGCAGAGGCAGTAGCAAAAGCAAAATTTGCTTCAGAAGAAGATCCTCTGTTTTACCGTCCTGAGCGTGAAGCGCAAGTTTTACGTAAAGTTATGGATCGCAATGAAGGCCCATTGTCTGATGTCACCATGGCTCGTTTGTTCCGTGAAATCATGTCGGCATGCTTGGCTTTAGAAGCACCACAAAGTATTGCTTTTTTAGGCCCTGTGGGTACATATACTCATTCGGCAGTTTTAAAACATTTTGGTCAGGATGCGGTCATTCGCCCTTTACCGACTATTGATGAAGTATTCCGTGAAGTTGAAGCAGGCAGTGCGCATTATGGTTTAGTGCCTGTTGAAAACTCATCTGAAGGTGTAGTCAATCACACACTAGATTGTTTCAAGACATCACATCTAAATGTTATTGGTGAGGTTGAATTGCCAATTCATCACCAATTCTTAATTTCTGAAAACACACGTAAAGACAGCATCAAACAAATTTATGCTCATCAACAAACTTTGGCGCAGTGCCGTGGTTGGTTAGATGCACATTATCCTGGTGTTGAACGTGTTGCATTAAGCTCAAATGCAGAAGCTGCGCGCCGTATTCGTAATGAATGGCATTCGGCAGCCATTGCATCTGAGGTTGCCTCAAGTATTTATGGCTTAGAAATTTTACATAGCAATATTGAAGATAACCCAGAAAACACGACACGTTTCTTGGTTATTGGTCGCGAGAAAGTGCCACAGTCAGGTAATGATAAAACGTCATTACTGGTCTCTGCACATGACCGCGCTGGGGCATTGTTAGAAATTTTAGCACCATTTGCCAAACACAATATCAGCTTAACAAGTATTGAAACGCGTCCTGCATTGCCTGAAAAATGGGCCTATGTGTTCTTTATTGATCTTGAAGGCCACGTTGAGCAAGACAATGTCAAAGCGGCCATTGAAGAAATTCGACCTTTAGTTAAAGAAGTTCGTGTGTTGGGCTCATACCCAATTGCGGTGCTCTAAGTTCACAACTGTGATTTGTGTGTGTTTGCATGCACATCACCTTTATTACTTGAAATAATCGGAAGTGTAAAATGACGTTTGTCCCAGCCAATGAAGGCATTGCAAAATTAAAGCCTTATCAACCAGGTAAACCAATCAGTGAGCTTGAGCGTGAGTTGGGGATTACTGATATTGTTAAATTGGCCTCTAATGAAAATCCATTGGGTTGCTCAGCAAAAGTAAAAGAAGCGGTAGCTGCTGAATTAGCTGAAATTGGCCGTTATCCAGACGGTGGTGGTTTTATTTTAAAAGACCAAATTCAGGCACAATTTGGCGTGGTACACGACCGTATTACATTAGGCAATGGTTCAAACGATCTACTCGAGATTTTTGCACGCAGTTTTGTATCTGAAAAGGATTCAGTTGTGTACAGCCAGCATGCATTTGCTGTCTATGGCTTGGTGACTCAAGCAATTAATGCACAAGCCATTGAAGTGCCTGCAAAAGGTTTTTCACACGACTTAGATGCAATGGCTGCTGCTGTTCAAGCCAATACCAAATTAATTTTTATTGCAAATCCAAACAACCCAACAGGGACTTGGTTTGAAGAAGCGGAATTTGATGCATTTATGCAAAAAATTCCAAGCAATGTGATTGTGGTATTGGATGAAGCTTATGTGGAATATTTCCCAGAAAACTTTAACAGTTTGAAGTTCTTAGACCAGTATTCAAACCTAATTGTTAGTCGCACGATGTCAAAGTGCTATGGCTTAGCTGCACTTCGTGTAGGTTTTGCTTTAGCTTCTGTTGAAGTGACAGGCTACCTTAATCGTATTCGTCAGCCGTTTAACGTGAACCACCTTGCAATGGTGGCGGCAGTTGCTGCGCTCAAAGATGAAGCGTTTATTGAGCAATCACGTGTCGTGAACAAAGCGGGGATGGCGCAGTTAGAAGCTGGCGTAACGGCATTAGGTTTAAGTTTTGAACCTTCGCGTGCGAACTTCTTATTAATCAATGTAAATGCAGATCCTGCACAAACATTCGCAGCTTTACTTAAAGAAGGTGTGATTGTGCGTCATGTCGGAATTGCAAATCATCTTCGTGTATCAATTGGTACTGAAGCAGAAAATGAAAAATTCTTAGCTGCTTTGGCTAAGGTGCTGGGTTTAGAGGCAAAAGCGTAAATTATGGCAACGCCACTGTTTGAAAAAGTTGCATTTATTGGCCTTGGGCTAATTGGCTCAAGTCTAGCTCGAGTGATCATTGCTGAAAAATTAGCAACGGAAATCGTCGCTTCGACGCGATCGCAAAAAACTTTAGATGATGCGAAAGCGCTGGGTCTGATTCAGGCGGGTTATACCAATCCGATTGATGCTGTAAAAGGCGCAGATTTAGTGGTCTTGGCATTACCTGTACGTGCGACACAAAAGGTATTAGAAACTATTCAACCGTATTTGAGCGCAAATGTCATTATTACGGATGTAGGTAGTACCAAAGGCAATGTGGTAGAGGCAGCAAAAGCAGTTTATGGTGAGAAATTACCTGCTGGTTTTGTACCTGGCCATCCAATTGCTGGAGCAGAGCATACAGGGGTACACGCAGGTAAAGTCGATTTATTTGCTAACCATAAGGTTATTTTGACACCTTTGCCAAGTAGCGCAGATTGGGCAGTAGATAAACTCATTCAACTGTGGCAAGCAGCCAAAGCTGAGGTCATTTGTATGGATGTGGACAAGCATGATGAGGTGCTTGCTCACACCAGTCATTTACCGCATCTTATGGCATTCAATTTGGTTGAGCAATTGGCCAACCGTGAAGACAATTTAGATATTTTCCGTTATGCAGCAGGTGGCTTCCGTGACTTCTCACGCATTGCTGCCAGCGATCCACAAATGTGGCATGACATCTTTTTTGCCAATAAAAAGGCAATTTTAAATGCAGTCGATGGCTTTGAACAGCAGCTAACGACTTTGCGCAAGTTGATTGAAGATGAAAACTCGCAAGCATTGATGGGATTGCTCGGACATGCGCAAGCAGCACGACAGCACTTTAATCACATGCTGGCTAAAAAACCCTTGATGGAGAAAAACAAAGTGACGACACAGCAATTTACAATTTTACCGGGCCAAAAGAATTTCCAAGGTAAATTTACAGTGCCAGGGGATAAATCTGTGTCACACCGCTCAATCATGTTTGGTGCGATTGCTGAAGGCACCACACATGTGACTGGTTTTCTCGAAGGTGAAGATGCACTTGCAACTTTACAAGCATTCCGTGACATGGGAGTGAGTATTGAAGGCCCAAAAAATGGTGAAGTTACGATTCATGGTGTGGGCATACATGGTTTAAAAGCACCTGCAAGTGCATTGTATATGGGCAACTCTGGTACATCGATGCGTTTGCTCTCAGGCATGTTATCTGCGCAAGCATTTGATTCGGTGATGACAGGTGATGCGTCATTGTCTAAACGACCAATGGAGCGTATTGCGAAGCCTTTACGTGAAATGGGCGCGCAAATTCAAACGACGGGTGAGCGTGGTACGCCACCAGTGTCTATCTCTGGTAGCCAAGCTTTAAAAGGCATTCAATACGATTTGCCTATGGCTTCAGCCCAAGTAAAATCAGGTATTTTGCTTGCGGGACTTTGGGCTGAGGGTGAGACTTCGGTAACTGAACCTGAGCCAACACGTGACCATACCGAGCGTATGCTTCGTGCATTTGGTTATGATGTAAAAACAGAAGGTAACCGTATTTCGCTACAAGGCGGTGGTAAGCTTGTGGGTACCAATATTCAAGTGCCTTCAGATATATCTTCAGCAGCTTTCTTTATGGTGGGTGCTGCCATTACAGAAGGTGCGGATGTTACGCTTGAAGCGGTTGGGATTAACCCAACACGTACTGGCGTGATTGAAATATTAAAGCAAATGGGTGCGGATATTTCAGTTGAAAATGAACGAATTGCAGGTGGTGAGCCGATTGCTGATATTCGTATTCAAGGTACGCGTACACTCAAAGGTATTCACATGCCTGAAGATCAAGTGCCGTTGGCGATTGATGAATTCCCAGCTTTATTTATTGCGGCTGCTTGTGCAGAAGGTCAAACAGTTTTAACTGGTGCTGCT
Organism: Acinetobacter sp. SWAC5; assembly: GCF_003419885.1. Classification (NCBI taxonomy): domain Bacteria; kingdom Pseudomonadati; phylum Pseudomonadota; class Gammaproteobacteria; order Moraxellales; family Moraxellaceae; genus Acinetobacter; species Acinetobacter sp. SWAC5. The sequence continues at coordinate 59,334 of NZ_QUWR01000017.1, read as the reverse complement.
GAGCTTCGCGTAAAAGAGTCTGACCGTATTCAAGTGATGGCAGATGGTTTGAAGATCATGGGTATTGATTGTACGCCGACTGATGATGGTATCATTATTGAAGGTAAGGGTAAGTCAGGTGAGTGGGGCTCAATTTTCACAGGTGGTGAAATTGAATCACATCACGATCACCGTATTGCAATGAGTTTTTCAATTGCGGGCTTACGAACTTCGGGCGCAATTAAAATTGTAGGTACTGAAACAGTTGCAACCAGTTTCCCTACATTTACACAATTAACAGCGAAAGCGGGCTTAGCAATTGAAGTAACAGAATAAAAATTGTTAAAACTGATTATTTGTTAGACAACAGCCAAGCAAAAGCTTGGCTGTTTTGCATTTATTGCTTATTCTAAAACCATACAACAAAAATGCCTTTAGGGTTTGATCATGAAAAAATTACAATTTGCAGCCAACTGTGAGCAACATCAAGCAAAGGAAGTAGATTCAACTGTGGCGCAAAAGCACGTCGCGGATCTTTTGGCAAGCAAGCTGGGGCAATATGGCTTTGAAGTATTGCCTCAAGGCGCTGACCGTGTTGCGGTCAGTGTAGATAATCATGAGCTACCACTTTCTGTAACCTGCCAAGGGCATAATGCTGAAGGTCATTTAGTCTGTGAAATTACGTCTTATCCTGATGAGGATCAAGATTGGTTGGAGCGCATTACTGAGCAAAGTTTGCTTAATCAATTGGCACAAGCTGTTGAAAGCTCATTGAAAGAAGATGATGCATTCAGTCAATTTAGCTGGAAAGGCTAAATTTTGATTTTGGGGTTCTTCGCGTCAGTATATGTCGCTTCATGCTATGCTGACCGAAATCTAAGTTATATGATGATACTCAAGAGAAAACGAATAAAGAAAAGTGGACTTTAGAAAGTTCATGAACGGAATGTTTGGGTACTTTAAGATGTGTGAAATTCCGTCCAATCCATGTCTGGAGGAAGTCGATGTTTGATTTAAAACGTATCACTGAGCAATTTGAATGGAATCCTGGTTCAGCTTATGGTCGATGGAGTCGGGCCATAAAAGAAAATGACCGTCCCTATATTTGGCTCAGCTGTAGACCAAGTAGCGAAGGGCGCGAACTTTATTGTATTAATCAAAGTGGTTCACCAATTGAGCGTATTGATGTGCTCCACAATACACATGCATTGGTTGATGGTGAGTATTTTAATAAAGCCAATGCTGCGCTGAGTTATACTGAAATCGCACATGATGAAGCCGTTAAAATTGCTCACTATGATGAATATTATGATTTAGATGTATTGCTGGGTGTTACTTTAGCAGTCAGTAGTACAGAGCTTGGGCATTTGGTATTAAAGTCGAAAGAGATTTTAGGTGGTCCTAAGCTTGATGATGTATTGCTTTGGAAAAATCAGTGTGATTCATCAAAGATAAAATAAAAAAGCCAGTTTGAGACTGGCTTTTTTATTTTTAAACGGCTTATTTATATTAGTTAATGAGGAAGCGTGTCATCGCAATACGCAATTGCTTTAAGTAACCTGTGAAGAAGTGGTTTGCACCAGGCAACACAGTGATTAAATGACGTTGTGGTTTCGCCCATTGAATCATATCTGACAATAAAGTGACATCATCTGCTTCGCCATGAATGAAGAGGATATCGCCTTTAATGTGTGGCGTCACATATGGACGTACACCAGCAACAGTTGCTGTAGGTAAACCACATAAGATGGTTTGTACAGGCTGAAGCTCAGTGGCAAGCATGGCATAACATTTTGCCATGACATGTGCACCAAAGCTAAAACCGCCTGCAAAGAAAGGCAAGTCTGCATGTTGGCTACGTGCATAGGTAATGACATCTAAGGTGTCTTTCGTTTCGCCATTACCTTCATCGTGAACGCCCGCACTTTGGCCAGAACCACGAAAGCTAGGACGATACACAACACAACCGCGCTCTAAAAACATTTGAGCAAGTAAAGTTGGGACTTTATGCTGTGGTGTTCCACCTTGTAGGGGATGGGGGTGAGTAACTACCGCGAATCCTTTCACTTCACCCTGTGGATAATCTACAAAAACTTCAATTTGGCCAGCTTGGCCTTGAAGGAAAATTTGTTCAGACATAACAAATAGATTAAATAGCAGGAGAATGCAGTATTCTACCGATAATGCTCAGTAAAAACACAGATTGGAAATAAAATAAGTCTACTGTTATAGTTTGATTACTTAAATTTTAATCAAGTTATCTATGCTCGCTTTAATTTCCCCAGCTAAAACTTTAGATTATGAAACTGCATTACCTACAGATCAGCACACATTACCAAGATTGCTAGAACATTCACAAGCGCTTATCGACGTAAGTCGTAGGCTGTCAGCATCTGAAATAGCCAGTTTGATGGGTGTGAGTGAAAAAATTGCAAATTTAAATGTAGAACGCTTTAGGGATTGGCAGTCAGATTTTAATTTTTCAAATGCTCGTCAAGCGCTATTTGCATTTAAAGGTGATGTATATACAGGATTAGATGCATATCATTTAGATGATGCACAAATTAACTATGCACAGAAGCATTTGCGCATGCTATCAGGTTTGTATGGCTTATTGCGTCCTTTGGATCTAATGATGCCGTACCGTTTGGAAATGGGAACTAAGCTACAAAACTCACGTGGACATAATCTATATGAGTTCTGGGATGATATTATTACCCAGCTCATTAACCAAGACTTGTCTGAGGCTGGGAGTGAATTGCTAGTGAATTTGGCGTCAGACGAATACTATAAGTCGGTGAAAGAAAGCAAAATCCAAGCACAAATTGTACGCCCAGTGTTTTTGGATCAAAAAAATGGCAAATATAAAATTATTAGCTTTTATGCTAAAAAAGCACGTGGCCTGATGGCACGCTATTTAATTGAAAATAAAATTGAGAAAATTGAAGATATCCGTTCATTTAATTGTGATGGTTATTATTTTGATGCAACCAATTCGACATCAAGTGAATTAGTATTCAAAAGAGATGAACAAGTCGCTTAATTCAGTTTAAATAAACGAGATGAAAGCAGATCATTTGCATGGGTCTGCTTTTTTTTGTAGAACTAAATATGTCATTCGTCGCTCTTGTATATGGATACTATGTCATATTCCTTATGCTAAAAACTCGAAAAATAAAGATCTTGCTAGAAATTGAAGTTACGTAAAATTACAAAAAAATGTATATTAATTCAAATAAATAAAATAAATGTCTATTGAGTCACATTTTTGTATTTCATTTTGTTATTATTAGCAAAAGTTAGCAAAACAATAATTTTTAGTTATGAAGACATTTGTGATTTTAATTTTCTTGAGCCTTGTTGGTGGGCTATGCATGCTGGTATATAACGATGCAGAAGCCAAGCGACAGCAAAATGTAGATCAGCTGGTTGGAGAAGAGCATCTGCAAAATTCAGAAAATTTTTCATCAAGCGTTAAATAAGGCTAAAAAACAAACTTTAAAATCGTGTGCTGACTTTTGAGTTCAAATTTATTTTTATAATTTTTTTCTTAATTTTTTATAAGACTTCAATAAAACCAATATGTTATATATATTAAAAAACGATTAAACTTAAAATTTAGAAACATTAAAAAATCCCTGTGTTATAATTCTGTTCGCATAGGGTTAGATCATATTCATAGTTAAATAAACCTATGATTTAATTCAGGTAAATAGAGCTGCATAACTGTTATGCAGCTTTTTTGTTTACGATTGATAATGATTGAGCTTGTTAAGCTTAACTTATTGATTGTTTGTGCATATTTTGTTCTGAATGAACAGTGCTGGAATTGTAGTGCTTCGACATGCACAAATTTAAGCATATGCAGTGCTGTGTTTAACTTTGTGGAATGCTTAAGGCATAAAGTTTACTTAATAGGGGCTAGGTCATGACGACTCCTAATCCGTCTTCCGAAAGTGTGCTAGAACGTATGTTCAAGCTGAGTGAAAATAAAACCAGCTTTCGTACAGAAGTGCTGGCAGGTATAACAACGTTTTTAACGATGTGTTATATCATTATTGTCAACCCAATGATCTTGTCTGAAACAGGCATGGATCATGGGGCTGTCTTCGTTGCAACGTGTTTAGCCGCAGCAATTGGTTGTTTGGTAATGGGGATCATTGCAAATTATCCTATTGCTCTTGCACCAGGTATGGGCTTAAACGCTTTCTTCACATACTCAGTATGTTTGGGCATGGGCGTGCCGTGGCAAACGGCTTTGGGTGCAGTATTTATTTCAGGCTTTGTCTTTATTGCGATTAGCTTGTTTAAAATTCGTGAAGCGATTGTCAATGCCATTCCAATGTCATTGAAGCTGGCAATCGGTGGTGGTATTGGTTTGTTCTTGGCACTTGTTGCACTCAAAAATGCAGGCATTATTGTTGATAATCCAGCAACTTTGGTGGGATTGGGTGATCTGAAGCAGCCGTCTGTATTGCTTGCTTTGCTTGGCTTTTTAATGGTGGTTATTTTACATCACTTTAAAGTTCGTGGCGCAATCATTATTAGTATTCTTGCCATTACCGCTATCGCAACTTTACTTGGCTATAATGAATTCCAAGGTGTGGTGGGTGCTATTCCATCAATTGCTCCAACATTCATGCAAATGAGCTTTGAAGGCTTATTCACGGCAAGTTTAATCGGGGTAATTTTTGTATTTTTCTTGGTTGATTTATTTGACTCTACAGGAACTTTAGTCGGTGTTTCACACCGTGCAGGTTTACTGAAAGATGGTAAGTTACCACGTTTAAAGAAAGCGCTTTTTGCTGACTCAACTGCAATTGTTGCAGGTGCTGCATTAGGTACATCTTCTACAACACCATATATCGAATCATCTGCGGGTGTTGCTGCTGGTGGTCGTACTGGTTTAACAGCTGTAGTTGTAGGTTTGCTCTTTATTGCGTGCTTGTTCTTAGCACCACTTGCACAGTCAGTACCTGGTTTTGCAACAGCGCCGGCATTGTTGTTTGTTGGTGTGCTGATGATTCAAGGCATTACGCATATTGACTGGGAAGACATTACTGAAGCTGTTCCAGCTTTCTTGACTATTGTATTTATGCCATTTACGTATTCAATTGCAGATGGTATTGCAATGGGCTTTATTAGCTATGCATTAATCAAATTATGTACAGGCAAAGCATCTACTGTACCGTATATGGTATGGATTATTGCTGTGCTTTGGGTATTAAAATTTGCGTTGTTTGGCGGTTAATTCTCCGAGCACAAATAAGGGTGTAAACTCAGTTTGCACCCTTTTTTATTTTTAAAGAGGAATAAAGTATGAATCGACTTGAGCTCATCCGTGCTTTACCAAAAGCTGAATTACATGTTCATATCGAAGGCACATTTGAGCCTGAACTGATGTTTGCGATTGCCCAGCGCAATCAGATTGAGATTCCCTACAAATCTGTAGAAGAAGTTAAACAAGCGTACAACTTCCATAATTTACAGTCTTTTTTAGATATTTATTATGCTGGTGCAAATGTACTTGTACATGAACAAGATTTTTATGATTTGGCTTGGGCATACTTTGAAAAATGTGCTGAAGACAATGTTGTACACACAGAAATGTTTTTCGATCCGCAAACACATACAGATCGTGGTGTAGCTTTTAAAACGGTTATCGATGGTTTGCAACGTGCATGTGATGATGCGAAAACAAAGCTGGGCATTAGTTCGCACTTAATCATGTGTTTCTTGCGTCATTTGAGCGAAGAAGCTGCATTTACCACACTTGAACAAGCCTTACCTTATAAAGACCAGATTATTGGCGTAGGTTTAGACTCAAGTGAAGTAGGGCATCCACCTGCTAAATTTGAACGTGTATTTGCGAAAGCGCGTGAAAATGGTTTCTTGATTGTGGCACATGCAGGTGAAGAAGGCCCGCCAGAATATGTTTGGGAAGCTTTGGATTTACTTAAAGTAAACCGAATCGACCACGGTGTACGTTCTGAAGAAGATGAAGTGTTAATGCAGCGTTTAATTGCTGAAAAAATGCCGTTAACAGTGTGTCCCTTATCAAATCTAAAGCTTTGTGTTGTGCAAGATATGACGGAGCATAATATTCGTCGTTTGCTACAACAGGGTGTGCATGTCACAGTCAATTCAGATGATCCATCGTACTTCGGTGGTTATATGAATGATAACTTTATTGCTATTGCAGAAGCATTAGACTTAAGCAATGATGAGTTGAAGCAATTGGCTATAAACTCATTTGAAGCATCATTTATAGAAGATGCTGAAAAGCAACAATGGATTTCTAAAATTACATCTTTGGTGTAATTTTAGGTCACAAAAAAGGCAGCTTGGGCTGCCTTTTTATGCTTTTTCTTAATGGTTTTATTCAATTTATAGTTTGAAATGGGTATCAAGTGAAAACAAAATTTAAGTCGATGGTGCTTTTGATGAGCATGTTCTTTAGTGTGACATCTGTACAAGCAGCATCGCAAAGTCTGGCAGTTAAAATGCTAAAGCCAGTGATTGAGCGTCAATGTATAACAGAATTAAAGGACTCTAATGTTTGGAAGGCTTCAACATTTTTAATGACTGATCATAATAAAAAGCAATTTGAAGCAGAGGTATGTCAGTGTGTGGGGGAAAATGCTTTGAATGACGTGACTGTGAATGAAATTACACAGGCTTTGTTGAGTGAGGAGGCGAAAAATCAACTCATTCGTAAGGCAACACTCAATAGCATTAAAAGTTGTGTGATTAAAACTAAAAAATAACAGCACTTTGCCTGTTATTTTTTAGTTATAAACTATAGAGTGCTTGAAACGATTATTTAGTTTCTCGTTTATTTACCTTGTCTTATCATGCTCTTCAGTACATTGTCTTTATCAATGAAGTGGTGTTTGAGTGCAGCTAAAATATGGCCTGCTAATAACAAACCTGCCGCCCACGAAATATAAATATGTAAAGGTTTTACCACAGCTAAAAGTGCGGGATTGTCTTGTACAAGGCGAGGGATTTCAAATAAATACAATAGTGGTGCGGGATGGCCTGCACTCCAACTGAATAAACAACCTGTAATTGGTAATGCAAGCAAAACGAAATACAAAGCTAAATGCCCGAAGTGAGCAAATTTTTTCATACCGTTTGACATGCTATCTGGTAGCGCTGGTGCAGGATGGGTATAACGCCAAAATATACGGACAACGACTAAAAAGATCAGTGTAGTCGCAATATTTTTATGTAAGGTAATGACTTGGCCTTTAAAGCTTCCGTCATTGTCATAACTTAAAAAGTTACCGCTATAGAAGCCAATAATCCAAGCGACAATGAAAATAATCGCCATGAGCCAATGCAGGACTTGAGCCGTACGTGTGTAATATTCTATGTTTTTATTCATATTGAGTTGCTGGGCAGTTGTGGGTTGAGTCAGTGGAAATGCTAATCGAGTTTGCTGATGCGCTCTATAGTTTAGATAGAACTCAGCGTTAATATACTGCAACGCTGAGTGGGATGACATAAATTGTGCATCTGTATTAAATTTTATAATTAGCAGTTTATTCAGTGTGAAAATTTCGGCAAAATAGCGCATCTTTACACCAAAACAAAGGATAAATAGTGAAAAAATTACTAGCTGTACTTGCTCCCCTCGCTTTTGCTTTAACTGCATGTGCGACTGTAGATGGCACAACAGGCTCAACCACAGCAAATACAGGTAACAGCCTAGCAATGATGGCGGTAAAAGTTGGTGTTCAGGCGAAATGTGTGACTGAAATTAACAACAACACCTATTGGAAAACAGGCTCTAAATTATTGACTGAAAGCAAGAAACAAGAATTAGAAACTGAGGTGTGTTCTTGTGTAGGTGAGAAGGCGACAACAAGCGTGACTGCGACTGATCTTGTAGTTGCTGCGATGGATAAAACATCTCAAGCAACATTGGTGAATAAATTAGTAACAACAACATTAAATGCATGTGTTGTTGAAGTATTGAAAAACTAAGCACAATAAAATTGTGTCAAAAGGCGGTCGAATTCGGCCGCTTTTTATATTTGAGGAAAAAATATGCGTATTGCCGGTGCGGATGAAGCGGGTCGTGGTCCTTTAGTTGGCTCGGTAGTGGCTGCTGCTGTTATTCTAGATCCAAACAACCCAATTGAAGGTTTAAATGACTCTAAAAAGCTGACGGAAAAAAAACGTGAAAAGCTTTTTGTGGAAATTAAAGAAAAGGCTTTGGCTTGGGCTATAGCTGAAGCTTCAGCAGCTGAAATTGATGAGATTAATATTTTACAGGCTTCGTTGCTTGCAATGCGACGTGCGGTAGAGCAATTAGAGATTCAGCCTGACCATTTGCTGGTAGATGGTAATAAAGTGCCACAAGGCTTAACCATGAGCTGTGATGCGATTGTTGGTGGTGATGCACTGCATGCTGAAATATCGGCAGCCAGTATTTTGGCGAAAGTAACACGTGATCATGACATGGTGGCATTAGATGCCAAATATCCTCAGTATGGTTTTGCTAAACATAAAGGTTATCCAACCAAGGCACATTTTGAGGCGATTGCTTTACATGGCGTGATTGATGAGCATCGTCGTAGCTTTGGGCCAGTGCGCAAGGTCATAGAGCAAATGCAAAACCAATAAGTATTATGGTTCAAGGTATTACAATGGATAGATAAATTTAAAGCGGCTCAAGAGCCGCTTTATATTCAAACCAGTTTTAATCTTAGCGATTAAAATTGTTCTGTGAAAAATTATCATCTTCAAAAGAAGGTTGATAATCTTGATCGAGATGCTGTAGGTGTTCGTGCATAGCGCGTTCATGTTGAATTCGTTGGTAAATTTCTTCACGATGAACAGAAACTTCTTTTGGAGCATTTACGCCAATGCGCACCTGATTGCCTTTAACGCCAAGTACAGTCACACTGACTTGGTCCCCAATCATCAATGTTTCTCCGACACGTCGAGTCAGAATCAGCATGTTTATCTCCTTGCAAAACGCTAAACCTGCAATTGATCTAGAATGTAAAAACACAACCTGAAAAAGCAAAGAAAATATATCAGAAGTTGTAACCGTCATTGTTACGAATTTTATTCTGATTCTTTTCTTAATATCCTCACAGTTAATATAACAGAGCCACTATAAGAAAAACTATAGTGGCTCTGATTTTTTGTAATGTTTTTCAAATACTGTCTAACAATGACAATTTTTGACACATTAATTACGCACGAGCGCTTGATTCACCATGTTCACGGTCTAAACCGAAAGCAGTATGGAGAGAACGTACAGCAAGCTCTAAGTAATTTTCTTCGATAATTACAGAGATTTTGATTTCAGAAGTAGAAATCATCAAGATGTTGATGCCTTCGTCAGCTAGGGCAGTAAACATTTTGCTTGCTACGCCAGCATGTGAACGCATGCCAACACCAACGATCGATACTTTTACGATGTCATCACGTGTTGCAACTTCACGAGCGCCAATTGCTTGAGCTGTTTCTTCAAGAATTTTTTTCGCTTTCGCAAGTTCGCCACGGTTAACTGTAAATGTGAAATCAGTTGTACCATCTTCTTCAACATTTTGGATAATCATATCCACTTCAATGTTTGCATCGCCAATTGGCTTCAAGATTTTAGACGCAATACCTGGTTCATCAGGAACACCTAAAATCGTTAATTTAGCTTCGTCACGGTTAAATGCGATACCAGAGATAATTGGTTGTTCCATGTTGTCTTCCAATTCAGTCGTAATAAGTGTACCAACGTTCTTTTTGAACTCTTCATCAAATGCGCCGTCATCGTCATTATCAAAGCTTGATAATACGCGTAGCGGAACTTGATATTTGCCTGCAAATTCTACAGAACGAATTTGTAGAACTTTAGAACCAAGAGATGCCATTTCTAGCATTTCTTCAAATGAAATGCGGTCAACTTTTTTCGCTTTTGGTGCAACACGAGGGTCAGTCGTATACACGCCATCTACATCTGTGTAGATTTGGCATTCGTCTGCTTTAAGTGCTGCGGCAATCGCTACGCCTGAAGTGTCTGAGCCACCACGGCCAAGTGTTGTTGTGTTGCCATTTGCATCAAAGCCTTGGAAACCAGCAACTACAATTACGCGACCAGCATCTAAATTTGAAGTTAACACATCAGTGTCAATCGATTCGATACGTGCCTTGGTAAAAGCGCTGTCAGTCTTAATGCCGACTTGACGGCCTGTTAGTGATGTTGCTGCAACGCCAATAGAATTGAGCGCCATTGCTAACATAGAAATCGTTACCTGTTCACCTGTAGACACCATTTGGTCTAATTCACGTGGATCAGGGGTTTCGGTAATGGCTTTCGCTAAAGCAAGTAGGCGATTGGTTTCGCCACTCATTGCAGAAACAACCACCACAACTTGGTGACCGTGATCATGCCAACGCTTTACACGACGAGCAACATTTAAAATGCGCTCAGGAGTACCCATTGAGGTACCACCATATTTTTGAACGATTAATGCCATAACTATCCTTACCAAGTATATAAGCCGCAAGGCTTAAAGCACTTTTACATATTTAAAGCCGTCCTTTCGGGGCGGCTTTAATATACCACGCATGTTTAAATAACTGTTTTCACGGTTATTTAAGAGAATGCATTTTTGTCCGCAAGTGGGCAGAGTGCTTTCTCGTGGACTCCATCATTTTTATCACGTTAGCACTTATGCATCATTAAAAAATCCACATGAGTCTGACGTTTGTTTGGTTTTTATACAAAAGTTGATCAAAATTGCTTGATCAACTTTTAATATTTGCTCTTATTTTGCAGCTAACCATGCTACAAGGTCGCTCATTACAGCTTCGAGTTTGTCGCTATAAGGCGCACCACCTTGAGCCATATCTGGTTTACCACCACCTTTACCGCCTAGCTCTTGGCCAAGGTGTTTGATGATGTCACCCGCTTTAACAGTTGCTGTAAATTCTTTAGCAACTGAAGCAATTAAGCTCACTTTATCGGCATCAACTGCTGCAATTACAATCACTGCATTATCTAGCTTAGATTTCACGCCGTCATGTAAGTTACGAAGCGATTTCGCATCTACATTTTGAACAGTGGTAATTAAAGTTTGACGACCTGCGATGTCTTGAACTTGACTCAAAAGCTCAGTAGCTTGGAAGCTTGCTAATTTTTGGTTCAATTGTTCAATTTGCTTTTGCAGGCTAGATGCGGTGTGAGACAAAGCTTCAACTTTTTCTAAAGTTTGATCTTTTTGCGCTTTAAGCAAATCGTTAATTGCGTGAATATCACGTTCTGCTTTTTGAGCAACTTGAATTGCTTTAGTGCCTGTAACTGCCTCAATACGACGTACACCTGCTGCTACACCACCTTCAGAAGTGATTTTGAACAAACCGATGTCGCCAGTACGCTTAACGTGGATACCGCCACACAATTCGATTGAGAAGTTTTTCTCTTCAATGATTGAACCCATTGAAAGTACACGAACTTCTTCACCGTATTTTTCACCAAACAACATCATCGCGCCTTTTGCTTTCGCAGATTCGATGTCTAGAAGTTCAGTAGAAACAGCAGTGTTAGCAATCACTTCGGCATTTACAAGACGTTCAATTTCTTGAAGCTGTTCAAATGAAACAGGTTGGTCGTTGGCAAAGTCGAAACGTAAAATGTCAGACGCAACCAATGAGCCTTTTTGTTGTACGTGAGTACCTAAGATTTGACGTAATGCAGCATGTAGAAGGTGAGTTGCAGAGTGGTTGCGCGCAGTAGCTGCACGAATGTCTGCTTTTACAGTTGCTTCTACATTTTGAGTAACTTTTAAGTTACCCATAGTCACAATACCTTGGTGTACGAATGCGCCACCAGATTTTTTCGTATCTTGAACTTCGAAAATACCTGTATCGTTTTTGAAGATACCTGTATCACCGATTTGACCGCCACTTTCTGCATAGAAAGGTGTTTGGTTTAATACGATTAAAGCTTCGTCGCCTTCAACCACTTCATCAACTTGCTCACCATCTTTGTAGATTGCGATGATTTGACCTTCACCCGCAGTTGCATCGTAACCGTCGAATTGAGTTTCACCTTCAACTTTAACAACAGCGTTGTAGTCGATTGCAAATTTACCTGCATCACGTGCACGTTGACGTTGTGCAGCCATTTCAACTTCAAAACCAGCTTCGTCAATCGTTAATTCACGTTCACGTGCAATGTCAGCAGTTAAGTCAGTCGGGAAACCATAAGTATCGTAAAGTTTAAATACCACTTCACCAGGAATTACAGAACCTTTCAGTTGTGCCAATTCGCCTTCAAGCAATTTCAAACCTTGCTCTAAAGTTTTTGCGAATTGTTCTTCTTCTTTCAAGAGTTGTGCTTCGATACGCGCTTGCTGTGCAGCAAGTTCAGGGTAAGCAGCACCCATCACTTCAATAAGTGGCTTCAACATTTTGTGGAAGAATGAACCTGTTGCGCCAAGCTTGTTACCATGACGTACTGCACGACGGATAATACGGCGCAGTACATAGCCACGGCCTTCATTAGAAGGATTTACGCCATCAGCGATTAAGAATGAGCATGAACGTGCATGGTCAGCTACAACTTTTAAAGATGCTGGGTATTCAACAGGTTTACCTTCAGCTTGAGCTTTTGCTTCAAGCTCAGTGGTATCTAAACCAATGATTTCAGCCGCAGCTTTAAGCAAGTGTTGGAATAGGTCGATTTCGTAGTTTGAGTTTACGTGCTGTAAAACTGCAGAAATACGTTCTAAGCCCATACCTGTATCTACAGAAGGTGCAGGAAGAGGGTGGAGTACGCCGTCAGCAGTACGGTTGAACTGCATGAATACGTTGTTCCAAATTTCAATGAAACGGTCGCCATCTTCTTCAGGCGTGCCTGGTAGGCCGCCCCAGATGTGGTCGCCATGGTCAAAGAAGATTTCAGAACATGGACCGCAAGGGCCAGTGTCGCCCATTGCCCAGAAGTTATCTGATGCGTATTGACCGCCTTTGTTGTCACCAATACGGATAATACGAGATGCATCTAGACCAATTTCTTTGTTCCAGATATCAAAAGCTTCATCATCTGTGTGATAAACAGTGGCATAAAGTTTGTCTTTTGGAAGACCTAACCATTTTTCGTTGGTTAAGAAATCCCATGCAAATGTGATCGCATCACGTTTGAAGTAATCGCCGAAAGAGAAGTTACCTAACATTTCAAAGAATGTGTGGTGACGTGCTGTATAACCAACGTTGTCTAAGTCGTTGTGTTTGCCGCCTGCGCGTACACATTTTTGTGAAGAAGTTGCACGAACGTAGTCACGTTTTTCAAGACCAAGGAAGCAGTCTTTAAACTGGTTCATACCTGCGTTTGTGAACAGTAATGTTGGGTCGTTGGCAGGTACCAGAGAACTCGACGCGACACGTGTATGCCCTTGCGATTCAAAATAGCTTAAAAAAGCTTCGCGAATTTCAGCTGATGTCATAAAACGAGTACTCACAACCAAGTCTCTCCTAATTTCGATTTGGTAATAGCATATCAAGCAAGTCTTACAAAAATTTAAAGCTGGCTTGAGATGCTGACATAAAATTTAAAAACGCTAAATTATAACGGAAAAAGGTGTGGTGACCAATGATTTTCGGCTATCTCTATGACTTTTTATACAATTCAAAGGGAATCATGCATTTCTCTGAAAATTGTCGAATTTTTGCTTTATTTTTATTTTAGATTGTTTTGTGTTTTCAGCTGGATTTTGCTTCGTTATGGAATGACTTTTCAGTATTGAGTTAATGTTTATTTTGCCAGCTAAATTTGAAGTGATATTTAAAATATTCCAAGCTGTTTTTGAAATCTATTGGATGGAATTCCTTATTTGGTGAGGTTAAATACGTAGTAAATTTAATGTTGATGAATTTTAAGCGTTTTTAGGAAATTACCCAGCCGTTTGAATAGATTTGACTTCAAGTTAAGGAGTCTTTTTCATCATTGAGATGTTTGATGTAAAAATAAAAAAATGCCCAATAACTAATAAAAGAATTAATGATAACTATTGTGGGTTGAAATCAATTAACATAGAGGTGCTTTAAGGTAACAGTTTCATATTACAAGGTTTGAGTCATGCAACGAGTGGCAATTAATGGATTTGGTCGAATTGGGCGTAATGTGTTACGTGCTTGGTTTGAAAATCCAAAGCACTTTAATTTTGAAGTTGTAGCCATCAATGATGTTGCAGACATAGAAACCTTGGTGCATTTATTTAAATACGATACAACACATGGTCGCTTTCAGGGGCTAGTGAGTGTTGAACAACACGAATACCATCATTATTTAAATATTCAGTCTGCGACGCAAACTTTGCGCGTGGAAGTACTCAATCAAGCTCATCCTTATGATTTGCCATGGCAAAATTTAGATATTGATGTGGTGCTTGAGTGCACAGGTTTATTTCGCTCACGTGAAGCGGCTACACAACATATTACTGCTGGGGCAAAGCGTGTCATTATTGGTGCGGCACCGTTTGATACCGTAGATGCGGCCATTGTATATGGTGTGAATCACCAAGATGTAAAAGATACCGATCAGATTATTTCCAGTGTGTCTTGTACCACCCAAGCATTGGTGCCTTTGGTTAAAATTATTGATGATGCGTTTGGTATAGATACTGCGATGATGACTGAAATTCACGCAGTCACAGCGGATCAATCAGTTTTGGATCATGCACATCGTGATTTACGTCGTGCTCGTGCATCAGGTCAAAATATTATTCCCACTACATCATCTGCATTAGGCGCTTTAAAGCAGGTGTTGCCTAAAATGGCCGATCGAATTAATGGATATTCAATTCGTGTACCCACTATTAATGTGGCAGCCATAGATCTTACGTTTATTTCGCAAACAGAAATTAATGTAGCACAGGTGAATCAGGTTTTAACGGAAGCTGCGCATAGCCGTTATGCTGAAATTATGCAGGTAACCGATGAGCCATTGGTGTCGAGTGATTTTAATCACTCTCCATACTCTTTAATTGTGGATTTAACCCAAACTATGGTGGTGGGTAAGCAAGCAAAAGTCTTTGCGTGGTACGACAATGAATGGGGTTATGCGAACCGCTTATTAGATTTATGTGAGTCTTTTACCGTCTAATGCTTTTAAAACAGCTCAGAATTATACGGTACTAACCATAAGATTACTTTTGAACATCATTTGTGCAGCGGTTTTTGTTATTTCTAAGCCTTATTTCTTGTGCTTGTTTGATCGATTTTTTAAAAGCTGTGCGTGCTGGTTGATGGGTGAGCATATTGGCTAAAGCCGATATTTAATTTTGCTGGCTTCAACATCATTTACTTTCGAATGTGTTTTAAAGGCATTCAAATAATTAAAAAGATGAAATGACGTGAAAAGTAGATGTATTTTATAGAATTAAGCATTCATTTAACTCGAATTTGGTTAAGATAGAATGGAATTAAATATATAAGTAGAGTTTGCACATGATTATTTTGTGGGGATTTGTTTTTTTGCTGTCTATGGCGGTAATTTTTTTAACATGGATGCAATTTAAAAACCAAGGGGATGAAGTTTTTAAGCAGTCTGAGCACGTGCAACTGGATCAGAAAGTTGTAAATCTTGAGCAGAATTTGAAAAAAACTTTAGAAATTATGCAAGATTTAGCAAAAAAAATGCATACCCAACAAGAGGTTTTAGATCAAACCACACATAAATTACAGCAAGTCGAATTACAAAATGCCGAATTGGTAACCTTGCTGGCAAAAGTAGTTATTCCTAAAGAATAAAGCTTTATTGCTATTGGTTAAGAGAATATCTTTAAATGATGTGAATAAAGCTCGGTGCATATCGAATATATGCATTGAGCTTTTTTAATTCAAAAGAATGAATAGGAAGTGCTGAATACATTCTTTAGCTGAGTGCCATACGTAAAAAAGCCGCAGTACTCATACTAATGATGACAGTTGGCAGTAGTGACAAGCGAGATGCTGCAATTAATGTCACTACAATTGCAATCATGTCCGCAGGATTATCACGTACAAAATAAGGTGCAATCACTGAAATGAGCACACAGCCAGGTACGACTTCTAAGATTTGTTTTTGCTTTGTGCTCAGCGTTTTATTTTTTAATAAAACATAACCCAATATACGGGTTAAATAGGTTGTGATCGCGACAAAAAGAATGGCAATAAGGGTGGCTGTGTGAATCATGCATCATCTCCAACAAAGTAAAAAGCTGAAGCAATGCCACAAATTGCACCGACAGGGATATACCAGCCTGTAGGTAAATATAAATAAGCTAAAGCAGCTGTAATTAAACTCACCAACCATGGACGTGTCGCAGTCATTCCTTTCCACATACTGCGTAGCAAGATTAAAAATACCGCTGGGAATGCCATATCAAAGCCGAAACGACTAATATCACCTAAGATAGGTCCAATCATGGCACCTAATGTAGTAAAGCCGACCCACATAAGGTACAGCGCTGTACAAATGCCCGCATAAAACATCATGCTAAATGCAGAGGGGGCTAAAATTCCTTGTTTCTTTTGTGCATCGGCTAAACCAACAGCCCAGCTTTCATCACACATAAAAAATAATGCGGTATAAACCGTTTTATTGGGTAAATGACGTAAATAGGGCACTAAGCTTGCACCCATAAGTAGGTGGCGACTATTCACCAAAAAGGTAATAAAAATCAACATAAGAATGTTGGGTGGATTGGTCCAGACTTCTAAAATGGCAAACTCGGACCCACCTGCAAAATTAAGACCTGTGAGCAGTGGAACTTCTATTGCAGAAAAACCTTTTTGCGTCGCTTGAGCGCCTAAAACTAAGGCAAACGGAATTATACCCAGCAGTAGTGGTAGAGACACTTTGAGACCACGTTTAAATTCTGTTGCTTGAACTTGTGTGTTGGGTGTATCTGTTGAGCTACTACGAAGGCTGTACATGTTGGGCATTAAACTGCAAATAGAAAATCTATTTTATTCTGTCTATGTTGGCATTTGTGATTGAAATTGGGGTTATGTTTTGCCTTAACGCAATTTTATTGCTAATTTTATCTTAAATGAGATATTAAGTGCTTTAATTATGGATCAATTAGACAAACGGATTTTGCAAGTATTGCAACATCAAGGGAAGCTACAAAATAATGAGCTGGCCCAGCAGGTGGGGTTGTCTGCATCACCGTGTTTACGTCGGGTTAAGCAATTAGAAGATGAGGGTTATATCGAAAAATATGTTGCCTTGTTAAATCCACAAAAATTAAATTTAGGATTAACTGTCTTTGCACGGATTTGGTTGAAAGGACAAGATGCCAATACAGTAAATAGTTTTGTAGAGGCAATACAAGATTTGCAAGAGGTGGTTGAATGTCAATTAATGGCAGGCGATTGTGACTTCTTTTTAAGAATAGTTGTGGCAGATTTGGATGCATATCGACGTTTTCAGGTTGAGCATTTAAACAAAATTATCAGCATACAAAGTGTAAAAACAGAAATACCATTACAGCGAATTAAGCAAACCACAGCATTACCACTCTAGTATTTAGTTTTTGGTGCGTTATTCTTAGGTGTTAATAGCGCTTGGATGTGTAAATTATGCGCAGGTAGTTTGCTATTTCCTTCATAAAAATACTTTATATAATCAGTTCTTAAGAAAATATAACGATAGATTTCATATAAGCGTGTTTATTTGCACATGATTTATGAAAAAGTCATGTGCACAAGCTAAGTGATCGTGCTAGACTAGGAGAAATCGGGTGTGCTCCCGATTTTTTTATGCGGATTTGTTCCGCGCTGACAAGAATTTAGGTTTACAACATGCCCATTTCAGAGACATGGTTATTACCTGATGGTGTAGCTGATGTACTGCCAAAACAGGCGCAAGTGATTGAATCTTTGCGTCGTGAAGCATTAGATTTCCTCGCATCTCGAGGTTATCAGTTGGTGTACACGCCATTCATTGAATACATCGAATCTCTATCTTCTCTTTCAGAATCGAATCAAGATTTAGACTTAGCCACTTTTAAAGTGATCGACCAACTTTCAGGTCGTTTGCTTGGTGTGCGTGCCGATATGACACCACAAGTGGCTCGTATTGATGCGCATGTACATCCTGTCGAAGGTGTAGCTCGTTATTGCTACGCTGGTACAGTACTACATACTAAGCCACAGGGTTTTAATACCACGCGTGCACCTTTACAGTTAGGTGCAGAATTATTTGGTTCAGACAGCATTGATGCTGACGTTGAGCTGATTGATGTCATGATCAACTTGCTTGAAAAAGCCGGTCATGCAGATGGTATTCATCTTGATTTAGGGCATGTCGGTTTATTCCGTAGCATGGTGAAACAAGCAGGCTTGAGCAAAGCGCTTGAACGCCAATTGTCTGACTTATATCAACGCAAAGCTTTGCCTGAACTTGCTGAATTCACACAAACTATTCCGTTTGGTGCAGATTTTTATACATTAGGTCGTTTTGCAAGTGATTTAGATGCACTGCAAGCTAATTTAACGCCTGAAGTATTAGCGAATGAAGCATTTAAACTTGCTTTTGATGCTGTGAAGTCGACTCAAGCAGCAATTCAAGCACGTTGGCCAGCGCTAGATATTGGTATTGATGTGGTTGAACTTCGTTCATATCACTATCACACTGGTTTAATGTATGCAGTATATGCACCAAACCGTGCTGCACCACTGGCTCAAGGTGGTCGCTATGATGGTATTGGTGAGCACTTTGGTCGTGCACGTCCAGCAACGGGTTTCTCTTGTGACTTATATGCTTTAACAGCTGGTCAAGTTCAGAGCACTCAAGTTTTGGTTGCACCTAAAGGCAATGAAGCAGATTTATTAAAGGCAATTGATTCAGCACGTAACGAAGGGTTTAGTGTGGTTCAATTGCTAGGTAATGATGATTTAAATTCAATTTCATCTGCGACACACCAATTGGTGCGCGCAAATGGCGAATGGACAATCAAACAAATTTAACCGCGGATGTGCCTGCGGGCACACACGCTATTTCCAATTTTAACAGCATGATGCAATGAGGCTATTATGGGCAAGAATGTTGTGGTACTTGGTACCCAATGGGGCGACGAAGGTAAAGGTAAGATCGTCGACCTGCTCACAGATCAAGCGGCTGCGGTAGTTCGCTATCAAGGCGGACACAACGCAGGTCACACTCTAGTTGTAGGTGGTAAGAAAACTGTATTACACCTCATTCCATCTGGTATTTTACGTGAAAACGTACTGTGCTTAATTGGTAACGGTGTTGTACTTTCACCTGAAGCACTTATCAAAGAGATGGATATCCTTGAGAAAGAAGGCGTGCCTGTACGTGAACGTCTACGTATTTCTCCAAACTGTCCATTGATTCTTCCACATCACATTGCTCTTGACCAAGCACGTGAAATTAAACGTGGTAATGCGAAAATTGGTACGACTGGTCGTGGTATCGGTCCAGCATACGAAGATAAAGTTGCTCGTCGCGCAATCCGTGTTGCTGACTTGGTACGTGGTGGTGAACATCTTAAAGCTCAACTAGAAGAGCTTCTTGAATACCATAACTTCCAATTGACTCAATTCTTCGGTGTTGAAGCAGTTAAAGTTGAAGATGTGATTGCACTATGCGACGAATGGCGCAAAGTAATCGAGCCTATGGTAATGGACGTGACTGGTGAACTTCATGCATACCGTAAAGCTGGTAAAAAAATCATGTTTGAAGGTGCGCAAGGTTCACTTCTTGACGTTGACCATGGTACATATCCGTATGTTACTTCTTCAAACACCACTGCTGGTGGCGT
Organism: Acinetobacter sp. SWAC5; assembly: GCF_003419885.1. Lineage (NCBI taxonomy): Bacteria > Pseudomonadati > Pseudomonadota > Gammaproteobacteria > Moraxellales > Moraxellaceae > Acinetobacter > Acinetobacter sp. SWAC5. The sequence goes on along the minus strand of NZ_QUWR01000017.1, from coordinate 39,568 downwards.
AAGCTCAGGTTCAGGTCTTGGTCCATTACACCTTGACTATGTATTGGGTATTACGAAAGCATACACAACTCGTGTAGGCGCTGGTCCATTCCCAACTGAGTTGGTTTATGACGCAGCTAACGATGTTGGTGATGCAATTGGTAAACACTTGGGTACTGTAGGTTCTGAGTTTGGTGCTTCTACTGGCCGTCAACGTCGTTGTGGTTGGTTCGATGCAGAAATTCTACGCCGCTCTGTAGAAGTGAACTCACTTTCAGGTATTTGCTTAACTAAACTTGACGTTTTAGACGGTTTGGAAGAAGTGAAAATCTGTGTAGGTTACGAAGCTGCGGATTCTGGTTGCGTAGGTTCTTCTGATGCGCTTGCATTTGAAACTTTAAAACCTATTTACGAAACTATGCCAGGTTGGTCTGAGTCTACTTTCGGTGCTAAATCGATTGAGCAATTACCACAAGCGGCAATTAACTATGTTAAACGTCTTGAGCAATTGATCGAATGTCCAATCGATATTATTTCAACTGGTCCAGACCGTGAAGAAACAATCGTTCTTCGTCATCCATTTGATGCTTAATTTGCATTTTTAAATGGAATAAAAAAGCCCTACATGCGTAGGGCTTTTTTTTGCCTTAATATTCAATAAATAAATGATTGTATTTTATTTGTAAATGATTTATAGTTGGCACTTATAAATAAAAATGTCAAATAAGACATAATTTATAATAATTAATTATTTTTGGTGAAAAAATGTTGAATAATAAAAGTTTACTGGGGCTTGGCCTGATCCTAAGTCTGTCTGGTTGTACAACTGTTGCTGAATTAACAGGAAATGACTCTGCTACTTTAAATTTAAATGCCGCGCAAGATTATCAGCTGATTGTCGAAGATGCGAAAGCGCAAAAAGCTTTAGATACAACATCTGCAACGTATAAGCGCATCAATACCATATTTTTAAAAATGAAGCCTTTTGCCGATCAGGTGAATCAAACAGGCCAGCAGTTTGATTGGAAATTGAGCGTATTAAAGTCAGATGAGCTAAATGCTTTTGTAATGCCAGGTGGTAAGGTCGTATTTTATTCTGGACTTGTGACTAAATTAAAATTAACAGATTCAGAAATTGCAGCTGTAATGGGGCATGAAATGACACATGCACTTGAAGAACATTCAAAGCGTGCAGCAGGGGCAACAGCCATTACGGATTTAGCAGTGAAAGCTGGAAAGGCTTATGCTGGCGATAAACTTGGTAGTACTGGATCGCAAGCTTTAGATATTGGGAGTAAATATGGTGTGGGATTGCCATACTCACGTAACTTAGAATCAAAAGCTGATCGTGGTGGATTAATGTTAATGGCTAAAGCGGGCTATAACCCAGATGCTGCGATTATAGTATGGGAAAAAATGAACAAAATGGATGGGGGTAGCACGAATGGTGCACAGAAATTCACCTCAACACATCCATCAAATAATGACCGTATTGCTGATTTGAAAAAAAGCTTAGCTGAGGCAAAACAATTTTATACCGCAAGTGCAAAGCCTTAATACGGATTTAAATAAAGATTAAACTGAAGATTCAAAAAGGGATGCTTAGGCATTCCTTTTTTTGCCGACTAAAGTTGACTATGTTCTAGCGCAAATTCACGTTAAAAAATACCACAAAGTAAAATGAATAAAGATGCTATGACCTTACAACCTAATATTGCCAAAACAATTTTGTATTCGTTATTGTTTGCAATGGGTGGTGCTCCCACCATCGCAATGCTGATTATTCAGGGGCAAAGCTATCATCCAGATATCTTTTATCAGGCTTTTGTGGGGTTGTCTGTAATGATTGCCTGCGTTTTGGCACCTGTGATCCTGATTCAAAATGCATACTTATTGTTTAAACGTAATGATGAGGCATTAGATCTTAAAATTAAGCCGTTAATGAAAGCTTATTTTGTTTTAAATATCGCTTGTTTGTTGTATTGGCTCTATATGCAGTTTATTGGCTAAAGCCGTTACATAAATTAAATGAATTTGTCCTTAATATTTATTTAAGCTCCTAAATTTAAAGAATATAATGAAGCATATTTTTGTGGAATACTGATGTTTTGGAGTTTAAATACAATGAATAAAAATATATGGATGGGCCTGTGTGTTGCAGGTACGTTGACTCTTTCGGGTTGTACGACTATTGCTGATATGGCAGGTGCTGATACTGCGACTTTAAATGCAGCAGCCAGTCAAGGTTTTAATAAAACGGTTCAAGAAGCCAATAGTAATAAAACCCTAGATACAAGTTCTGCAACCTATAAGCGTATTTATGCTGTATTTAATCGTCTTAAACCTGTAGCAGATCAATACAATCAAACAGGCACTCGTTTTGATTGGCAATTGGCTGTGCTGAAATCTGATCAGGTAAATGCTTATGTTGCACCAGGTGGTAAGGTTGTATTCTATACAGGTATTGTAAATAAACTAAATTTAACCGACGCCGAAATTGCAGCCATTATGGGCCATGAAATGACCCATGCTTTAGAAGAGCATTCTAAGCAAAAAATTGGTGCGCAAGCATTAACTGACATTGCTCTTGGTATTGGTTTAAGTGCTGCGGGTGTAGGTCAGACTGGTACTGCAGCTGCGCAATTAGGAAGTCAAATTGGTGTAGGTTTGCCATATTCTCGTAGTTTGGAAAGCCAAGCAGACCAAGGTGGTTTAATGTTGATGGCGCGTGCTGGTTATAACCCGCAAGCAGCAATCACACTTTGGGAAAAAATGAACAAACTCGATGGTAAGGGTGGTGCAACTTTCTTGTCGACTCACCCATCAAATACACAGCGTATTGATGCGATGCGTAAAAACTTGCCAGCAGCGCAAGCCATTTATATTCAGCGTAAATAAGCAGTTATTATGTGTAAAAAAGCAGAGGTTGATCCTCTGCTTTTTTATGTCTTAAAAATAAAAAAATGGTGCAGGCCAATAAGCATTATTGCACTGTGAGTTTGTGTATTTATATAGAGAATTCAATTAGCTTAATTTAAAGCTTAAGGGGCTATGTTTATTTAACTGGTTGTGACTGTTATTGAGCGTGGGGATTGTAGGAGCGTAACGAGTCGATAGAATGTAATTTTCATATCTACAACTGCACAATCTGAAGATTTATATAAACAATCGTTGAAATCAAATACAAATAAATCAAATAAAATCCATAAAAAAAGGCAAAGTAAAAACTTTGCCTTTTCACACTTTAGATCAATAGATCTTAGTGGTGGTGACCGCCTGCACCGTGTACGTGACCGTGGTCAAGTTCTTCTTGAGAAGCTTCACGGATTTCAACGATTTCAACTTCGAAAGTTAAATCTTGACCAGCAAGTGGGAAGTTAGCATCAACGATTACGTTGTCGCCTTCAACAGATTTAACAGTAACGATTTGAACGCCATCATCAGTTTGCGCTTGGAATTGCATACCAGCTTGGATGTTGTCTACGCCTTGGAACATTTGCGCAGGAACTTCTTGAACTAGTTCTGGGTTGTATTCGCCGTAGCCTTCAGCAGCAGGTACTGTAACAGTGAATTTTTCACCAACAGTTTTGCCTAAAAGTGCATTTTCAAGACCAGGAATGATGTTGCCTGCGCCGTGCAAATATGCAAGTGGTTCACCTTGAGATTTGTCAAGAGTTTCACCTTCTGCATTAGTCAATGTGTAGTGGAAAGAAACCACGAGGTTATTTGCAATAGCAGTCATGTTATTGATCCGTTCAATTTTTTAAGGGTTACATCATAAAGTGAATTTGCACTTTTGTAGACTGAATTTGCGAAAAAAATGCAAAATTTCAGTTCTTCTGATGCTTTTTTCATTAATGGGGATGAATATTTATTTTTCAATGCAATTTTATTTTTGGTGTGATTTTTCGTGTAACAAAATCTTTGGCTGTTAGCAGGCCAGCTTGGGTATAGCCATAAATAGTAGCTTGATGTAAGCGATATAATGAAACATACATCGATTTAGCCACAAAGCCCTGAACATTCACTTGACCAAGTAACTCGCCAACCGCTTTATGTTTGCTCAATGACACCAAAGAGCCTTTGTCAGAAAATACAAACATAGGTAGGGATTGACCTTTTATGCGCGCTTTCATGGCTTCAGCAAGAAAAGAGGCTTGTTGGCTAGCCACTTGCGCGCGCGGGCCCAATACAGGTTCATCTGCACGCGGTTGGCAGTGTGCACAATCACCTAAGGCAAATATATTGGGATCAGATTTGGTTTGTAAGGTGGCAAATACTTCGAGGCGTCCCATTCTGTCTTTAGCAAAACCTTCTAATTGGCTAATGACATCTGGTGCTTTAATCCCTGCAGCCCAAACTTTGAGTTCTGCTTGAATGCTCGTGCCATCGTTAAAATAAATATGAGTCGCGTCGACTTTTTCTACACGCTTGCCACTCAAAACATCAATTTTCATACGTGTGAGTTGCTGTTGTGCGTGAACGGCCATTTGGGCAGGCAGTGCAGGTAAAATTCGGTCTGCACCTTCAATTAAGGTGATTTTGACATTGTTTGGATGGATTTTATTTAAGCCATATTTATAGAAATTTTCTTTGGCTTGAATTAACTCGGCTGACAGTTCGACCCCAGTTGCACCTGCGCCAATCACGCCTATGGTGAGTGTGCGGTCAGCATTTTTATTTTGTGCATCGAGGTATAGGTGTAGCAGGTCTTGTTGGAAGACTTCAGCTTGTTGTAGGCTGTCCAAGTAATGACAGTGTTCTTGTACACCTGGCGTACCAAAGTCATTGGATACTGAGCCTACAGCTAAAATGAGGGTGTCATAACTTAGACGTATTTCTTCATTTGTAGAGGCATATTTACCATTGATAATTGGGCTTAAGCCAATTTGTTGCTCTTTGGAATAGACTTGTTCTAGCTTAGCGAGTACAAACTCGTAATGATTTTTGCTGGCATGTGCATAATAGTTGGTTGCTTCATCATTAATATTCATGGTGCCTGCTGCAATTTCATGCAGTAGGGGTTTCCACACATGGTTGAGTTTTAAATCGACTAAAGTAATGTGAGCTTTTTGAGATTTACCTAAACTGCCGCCCAATAGTGTTGCAAGTTCTAAACCGCCAGCACCACCACCAACGATCACGATTCGATGTGGAGCTGTACTTTCTGAAGTGGTATTTTTGTCATTCGGCATTGCAGTTACCTATTTTATTATTGTAAAAAAAAGATGGCTTAGTATGCCATCTTCTTATTTTGCTTTATAAACCTTTGTCTGACATGTTACAGAAACACATCATTGCAAAAATTATTTGCCAATAGGATAAGTTTTAATTTCGCTATTTACGCTGCCACCAAATAAACTACTTAACCAGTGGAAAAAGCGCTGGAAAATGCCAGCTTCTTCAATCTGTACGTCATCTTCAATATCAAAGCTATTGATGAGCTGATTGTTTTGATAGACCTCGATTGTTGCAAGTTTCATCACTTGAGACAGTGGTGCGGTTAGCAACTTCTCATTCATTTTTACTTCTAAGTTGGTATTGGTTTGTTGTAGTGGCTCAAGGACTTGAATTTGACCATTGCCTAAGTCTTGTGCAATACGTTGGCGTAAAGGATCAAAATTGGCTAAATCAAGCTGAACTGCAGGATCAACAAGCGCTGTACTGATAATTTGTGGTGCTTTAGTTTCAACTTTAAACATTTTCAAAGTAGATTTAATCACAGGGACTTCAGCCAAAAGCGTTTTGTCTTTTACCGCAACTTCATTGCGTGTATAGACATAAGCGAGGTTCATGAGTTTGTGTGCGACTTCTGCACGTTTTAACCCACTCTTTGTGCCTAAAACCACCACAATTAAGCGACGATCAGGGTCATTATAACGTCCTGTTGGTCGGCTTGCGGTGAGCGCTAGATTGTAACCTGCAGCGCGGGTAAAGCCTGTTTTTAAGCCATCAACACTTGGGTCTTGTTTTAATAATATGTTGGTTGCACGGTGAAAACGACCATTATAAGAAAAACTTTGTTGTTTTGAGTAGTTTAAATAGTCTGGAACTTCTTTAACTAGGGCAGCACCTAAACGCGCTAAATCAGCTGCTGATGAATAATGCTCAGGCATTGTGACACCAGGTGGATTTTCAAAATGTGAGTCATTCATACCCAATGCTTTGGCTTCTTTGTTCATGCGCTCTACAAATTTTGGAACACTACCCGAAATACGCTCTGCAAGTGTAACAGCGGCATCATTGGCAGACATAACCACTAAACCTGCAAGAAGATGATCAATCGTGATTTGCTCACCTTCTTTAAGATACATTTGGGATTCGTCCCATTGCACAAGTTTTACAACAGGTGTTGCGGTTAGCACTTCATCTTTGCGTAGATGACCAGCCTGAATTTCTTTAAGCGTAATATAGGCCACCATCATTTTGGTTAATGATGCAGGAGCACGTTGAAGATGACTATTGTGCTCAGCAATGACTTGTCCAGACTGAGGGTCTAGAATAGTCCAAGCTTCAGCTTCTACGGTTTCAGGCTTAATGTTGAGTAAGGCTGCATGGGTTATCGTGGAGCATAAAGCTACGAGCGCCAAGATGAAGTAAATTACGCGTTTCAATGGGTTTCCTTACAGCCTATCCTTAGGCTGAAAATACAAAAAAATTTTAGGAATGCTATGCCTTTTTTTTTCTGCTGACTAGTCTTAATTGTAGACAATTACGACAGTTCAGCGCTGTAGCAATAAAAAAATGTTAAGCTAGTTACTAAGTTATCTATTTTTATTTTGTATTGCCCATTATGTTGCATTATCAAATCGAATTTGACGATTATCGTCAGCACTTGGTTCATGTCACTGCACGTTTTCTTGCAGATCCAACGCAAATCCTGTCTCTCCCAACATGGATTCCGGGTAGCTATTTAATCCGTGAATTTTCAAAGCATATTGAGTCTGTACGTGCTTATGATGAAGATGGTCGAATTTTAAAAATTCAAAAATTTGAAAAAAATAAATGGCGTTTATTTAATACGGATCATGAGCTGATTACGGTTGAATATGATGTTTATGCGTATGATTTGTCGGTGCGTGGTGCTTATGTTGATGAAAAACGCTTATATGTGAATCCTGCATGCGTATGCTTGGCTTTGGAAGGGCAGGAGCATAAGGCGATTGAAGTTGAGTTGTTTTTACCGCAAGAGTTAAAGCACTTTCAATTGGCAACGGGATTGAAGTCACGCACATTAGTGAAAGGTCGTTTTACCTTAGAAGCCGACAATTACGCACAATTAATTGATGCACCGTTTGAGCTTGCGGAGCAAACACGTTTTAGCTTTAAAGCTGAAGGTATTCCGCATGAATTTGTGGTGTCTGGCAAACATGCAATGAATGCCACACGTATGCAACAAGACATTGAAAAAATCTGTGCAACAGAAATTCAAATGTTTGGTTCGGCGCCATTTAAAGACTATACCTTTATGACTATGGCGACTGGCAACAGTTATGGTGGTTTAGAGCATCCAAACAGCACGAGCTTAATTAGTCCGCGTGACGATTTGCCAAAAGCCAATGAGCCTGTAGAGCCTTCTGCGGATTATCAGCGTTTCTTGGGTTTATGTAGCCATGAATATTTCCACTCTTGGTTGGTAAAATTCATTCGCCCTGAAAACTTTGTCAATTATGATTTAAACAGAGAAGGTTACACTTCACTGCTTTGGATTTTTGAAGGCTTCACTTCGTATTATGATGATTTAATCTTGCTTCGAAGTGGTGTGATTTCTCAAGCGTCATATATCAAGTTGTTGAAAGCTCAGATTGATCGTTATTTGCAAAATCCGGGGCGTGAGGTTCAGTCGGTATCTGAATCAAGTTTTGATGCGTGGGTGAAATTCTACCGTCAGGATGAAAACTCCAATAACGCAGGTACAAGCTATTACAACAAAGGTTGTTTGGTGGCTTTATGCCTAGATTTAGGCTTGCGTTTGCGTGGTTCTAGCCTTGATGCCTTAATGCGTAAGTTGTATGAAAATGCGCAAAATGGCATACAAGTTAATGAACGTACGATTGTAGAGTTATGCAATGAACTCACAGGCGATAATTGGATTGAACAAATCAATCATTTGGTTAACACGACCGATGAATTGCCACTGGATCAATTATTTCCTGAGTTTGGTTTAAGCTACACTTTAAATAATGACAAGGCTTTGCCATTTGGTTTGAAACTAACAGACAAGCCAGAAGGTGTGGTTGTGTCTTCTGCACGCCGTGATGGGGTGGCTGCTAAAGCAGGCCTTTCTGCCAATGATGTGATTGTGGCGATTGATGGTATTAAAGCCACAGTGAAGCTTGCAGAAAAATATGCTAAACAAGATGGTACTTTTACTATTCATGCATTCCGTCGTGATGAATTAATGACATTTGAAGTGAATGCAGCTGGTTCTGTTTTAACTGAAGTTGAATTAAAAGTGGAAGATCAGGCGAAAGCTGAAAAGTGGCTTAATGTTTAATTTGCATACGCTATAAAAACCATGTAAAACCGATGCTTAGGCATCGGTTTTTTTGTTTGGGGGTATTTATGTCATCGTGTTATGAGCAAAATTCTGAATTGTATACGGAATATTTTTTTAAACAATTAAATAAAACTAAAAACAAAGTGTATGAAGCTTATGTCATTAATAGGATTTTAACATTATTAAATGATCACAGTATTAAGTTTGTGACTCAACAATATGTAAGATTATCGGAATATAATTATGCTTTAGTGGATATTTATTTTCCACAGTTAGGTGTTTTAGTTGAGATTGATGAGGGGCACCATTTTGATTTAGAAAAAAATGAAGTCAAAGAAAGAAATGGGGAGTTTAAAGTTGAAGAAAAAGTCTTGAAGCAAACAGATAAAGATAAGCTACGTCAGTCAGATATAGTAAATAGTACAAAGCAAGAAATAGAAAGAATCAATGTTTTTAGAAATACAACAACTTCGGAAACCATATCATTAAAAAGTATTGATAAACAAACTGATAAAATAATTGAATTGTTAAAAAATAAAAAATTGGATTTAAAGAGTCAGGGTAAATTTCAAGATTGGGATATTGAAAAAGAGTTTAATCCTAAAACTTATATTGAAAAGGGGTATCTTGATGCAGATGAAAATGTTTTATTTCTAAATGCTAAGAAAATCTGTGAGTGTTTTGGAGTAAAGTATTTAGAGCGAAAAGGTGGGACATGGCTTAATGATGAAAAAAAAATAAAAATTTGGTATCCAAAATTTTTTGAAAATGAACAATGGAGTAATAGTATTGCGTCTGATGGATTATATATTGATGAAAAGACCAAAATAGAAGAAAAAATAGAAAAAATGAATGATATATGGTCCAAAAAAGAAAAAATACGTTTGGTTTTTGGAGCTGTTAAAAATAATTTGATGCCAAAAGGTAGGTATGTGTATCAATTTTATGGAGTATATGAATTAGATGTTTTGAATTCAGATAGTGTGCGGTGGAAGAGAATTTCAAAAAGATATGAGTTAAAGAGCAATACATTTAATGTTGATAATTGATCGAATATTAAAAAGCCCACTTTTGTGAGCTTTTATTTTAATTTCAGAGGGGATTAACCACGACCATTACGGCTACGACTACCACGTGGCGCTTTGGTATTTGGACGTGTTGTACCATTGGTACGACGTTTTGGCTTTTCGCTCTCATCCATTTGCCAAATACGTTTAGTACCTGACTTTTTCACAGAACCATCTTTGTTCTTACGTACCATTGGCTTACCACCCGTACCGCCAGGCTTTTTCACGTACGAACGTGAGCGGTAAGGTTCTTCCTTTGGTACATTTTGAAAGTCTTTATACAATAAAGGCTCGATATCTTTGGTTTCGCCTGGTTGTAAAGCCATTTGAACTAAGTCAATAGAACCAATTTTAGTACGAATTAAACGTAAAGTTGGGAAACCAACAGCAGCAGTCATACGACGAACTTGGCGGTTACGGCCTTCACAAATTGAAATTTCAACCCAAGATGTTGGTACATTTGCGCGGTAACGTACAGGAGGATCACGCTCCCATAACCATTCAGGTTCTTCAACTTTACTTGCTTTAGCAGGTAAAGTCATACCGTCTTTTAATTCAACACCTTGGCGAAGTTTTTCTAAAGCTTCTTCAGTTACATCACCATCGACTTGTACCAAATAAGTTTTAAACTTTTTGTTTTCAGGGTTGGTGATGTATTGGTTTAAACCACCGTGGTCTGTTAAAAATACTAAGCCTTCAGAGTCCATATCCAAACGACCCGCCAAACGCAGTGTTGGGTCATCTACGAAGTCTGACATCGTCATGTGAGCTTCGTCTTTGCGGAATTGGGAGAGCACGTCATAAGGCTTGTTAAGAATGACGATTTTCATAAAAAATAACTTCTGTAATTACATGAATTAGAAATTGGTGAGGATTTATTGAAAAAAGAAACATAGAGGTTTCTTGTATAAATCTCAAATAAAGTGAATTTGCATACGAGTATTATGCGTGAAGACGGATTAAAAGTAATGTATAACCGCAAATATTTTTTAAAAATGCATTTTTTGGGTGTGATATGTTTCGTTTAGGCCAAAAAAAACCGCACAGAATGCGGTTTTTTTTAAAGAGCGAATTAACGCATTTTTGCCAAGAAGCGACTTAAGCGCGTTAATGCTTCACGCAGTTCATTTTCGGCAGGGAGGAATACCACACGAAAATGATCCGGTGTTGGCCAGTTAAAACCAGTCCCTTGTACCAATAAAACTTTCTCTGCTTTTAAGAAGTCCAGCATGAACTTCTCATCATCCTGAATTGGATAAATTTCTGGGTCTAATTTCGGGAAGCAGTACATTGCACCTTCAGGTTTCACGCATGAAACACCAGGAATATCATTCAACATTTCCCAAGCAATGTTGCGCTGTTCGTATAAACGGCCACCTGGACGGATCAAGTCGTTAATAGACTGATAGCCACCTAATGCGGTTTGAATCGCATATTGTGCTTGATGGTTAGCACAGAGGCGCATAGATGCAAGCATGTCTAAACCTTCAATATAGTCTAGCGCACGCGATTTATCACCTGTAATTGCCATCCAGCCTGAGCGATAACCTGCAATACGGTACGATTTAGATAAACCGTTAAATGAGATACACAGTTGATCACCTGCTAAAGCAGCTACAGAAACGTGTTCAATGCCGTCATAAACGATTTTGTCGTAAATTTCATCAGCAAATAAAATGAGATCGTATTTTTTAGCAAGATCTACAATTTGTTGAAGTACGTGGCGTGGATATACAGCACCAGTCGGGTTGTTCGGGTTAATAATCACAATACCACGGGTGTTTGGTGTGATTTTGCTTTCCATATCTGCAATATCTGGATACCAGAAGTTTTCTTCATCACATTTATAGTGAATCGCTGTACCGCCAGATAAGTTAACTGCTGCAGTCCAAAGTGGGTAATCAGGCATTGGCACGAGCATTTCGTCGCCATCATCCAGCAAGCCTTGCATAGCCATAACAATTAGTTCAGATACACCATTACCTACGTACACGTCATTTACGTGCATGTTAAGGATGCCTTTTTGTTGGTAATACTGGCAAATTGCTTTACGTGCAGGAAAAATACCTTTTGAGTCGGTATAGCCGATCGCATTAGGTAAGTTTAATGCAACGTCATTAATAATTTCTTGTGGCGCTTCAAAGCCAAATGGTGCAGGGTTACCAATATTTAGTTTAATAATTTTATGGCCAGCTTCTTCCATTTCATTGGCCGCTCGTAACACTGGTCCGCGAATGTCGTAGCATACATGCTCAAGCTTAGACGATTTCTTAATTTCGCGTGGGGTGTTGATAGTGTTCGGCATTTTTATAGTCTCGGAAGGAGTGGAGGTCACTTTTGCATAACGGTATAAATAGCTTTTAAATGTCTCTGTTGTTACTAAGTCAAGATGGTGTTCATCTTTGAGTAAAGCAACAATTTTTTCATGCGTAAACCCAGCCTGCTGATATTGTTTAATCACGGGCAGCAGATTTTTAAAAATTACGCTCTTTTTTTGCGACATTTTTTAATCCTGAGCAAGAGTAGAGCTAAGCCTAACACTTATTTTGCTCACAAAAAAGCATTTAATTTTTTAATTTGCTTACTTGTTAATTTAAAATGCTTACTTTTTGCTTTTATGGTCATTATATCGATTTTGTAAATTGTTGAATAAAGACTAGAAATTTAACATTGAATGACGTAAATATAGGATTATCCTATTTTAAATAGCACGATATAAAGGGACGTCATCATGGGAAAACTCAATAAAACAGAACGAGAATGGCAAAGAGAGTTGTTGCCAGAAGAGTTTCGCATTACACGTCAAAAGGGGACGGAGCCAGCGTTTACAGGTAAATATTGGAATACCAAGCAAGAAGGCACCTATGTATGCCGTTGTTGTGGTGAACCATTATTTACATCGGAGTCTAAATTTGATAGCGGTTGTGGCTGGCCAAGCTTTACACGTCCTGTTAATGGTGTGGTTATTGAAGAGCATTTGGATACGACGCACGGTATGGTCAGAACTGAAATAGTTTGTCATCATTGTGACGCACATTTAGGGCATGTTTTTCCTGATGGCCCAGAGCCGACAGGATTGCGTTATTGCGTGAATTCGGCTTCCTTAGACCTAAAAACACAAGAAAAAAATGACGAGGAAACTTATCCATGACCAACATATATCAGTTTGAAGCTGAATTATTAGATGGGAAAAACAAATCTTTTGCCGATTATGAAGGCAAAGTGCTTTTGATTGTGAATACAGCCAGTAAATGTGGCTTTACACCACAATTTTCTGGGCTAGAAAAGCTCTATCAAGAATATAAAGATCAGGGCTTACTGGTATTGGGTTTTCCATGTAACCAATTTGGTAGCCAAGATCCTGGTTCAAATGAGCAAATTGGTAGCTTTTGTGAAAAAAACTACGGCGTTTCATTTCCAATGTTTGCCAAAGTGAATGTAAAAGGTGCAGAAGCGCATGTCATTTTCCGTTATTTAACCAATAATTCTAAAGGTATTTTAGGAAGTGGTATTAAATGGAATTTTACAAAGTTTTTAATTGGTAAAGATGGCAAAGTCATCAATCGCTATGCGCCAACGACCAAGCCAGAAGACTTACAAGCAGATATTGAAAAAGCGCTTGCCAGTTAAAAAGCTTGATCTGCTTAAAAAGAAAATAGTCATGCATATTGTGCAAAATAAAAAAGTAGCCAATGGGTTACTTTTTATTTGCATTTAGATTGAACTAACATACACAGCTTTGGCTGAGCATCAATTCAAAAAAGAAATCAAAATTTTGAGCATAAGATGGCTTATTTTTATACTGAGGGATGCAGTATAAGCAGTATAAAAAGACACGCTTTTGATAAAAAATAATGGATTTAATCTGTGGAAAATAATAAATGTATGACCCTAAATTAATTGAAAAACTAGAACGTGAGTTACGACAAAATCCAAAAGCCTATCAAACTAAAGTGATGTTACTGGCACTTTTAGGTAATTTTTATATCGTGTGTGGGGTTTTCATTCTTTTAGTTCTTTTAATCCTTGCCTGTTTATCCATTTTAGTTTTGAAAGCTTTTGCAATTAAACTGATTGCGATTGCTGGGGTATTTTTATTTGTTGTGGTGCGTTCACTTTGGGTTACGGTGGATGCACCGACTGGAATTGAAATCTCGGAAAAAGATGCACCTGAGCTTTTTAAAATTATTGAGCGTTTAAGTGGGCAGTTGAACGCAGTCAAATTTAATCATGTATTAATTACCGATGATTTTAATGCTGCTGTGGTACAACGGCCACGTTTAGGAATCTTTGGCTGGTATGAAAACTATTTAATTATAGGTTTGCCTTTGATGCAGTCCTTAAAGGTTGAACAGTTAACTGCTGTTTTAGCACATGAATTTGGTCATTTATCCAAAAACCATGCGCGGACAGCCAATTGGATTTACAGACAACGTATCCGCTGGGCACAATTATTTACTGAAATTGAGCAAAAGGTGAGTCATGTCGATATTATTTTTCGACCATTTTTAAAGCGGTTTGTTCCTTATTTTGTGGCATATTCATTTCCGATTGCACGGGCGAATGAATATGAGGCCGATAAAATATCAGTGAACTTAACTTCTGCAGAAGTCGTAGCGGAAACACTGAGCACGGTGAATGTTATTGGGTTTTATTTGTCGGAAAATTATTGGCCTAAAATTTTTAAGCAAGCTGAGACGTCATCTCGACCAAATGTTTTGCCTTATACGGGTTATGTACAACGTTTCTCCGATGAGGTTTCTAGTGAAGATACGCACGTTTGGTTAAATCATTCTTTAAATGTGCATACCAATTTTGAGGATACACATCCATCATTATCAGATCGTTTAAAGTCGATTGGTCAAGTTGCTAAGGTAAACTACCCGGTAATAGGTCAAACTTCAGATTATTTATTGGGACAAAAACGACTGGAAATAGCCACTGAGTTTGATCAAACATGGCAAAAATCGGTGCAGTATGATTGGCAAAAGCATCACCAAACATTTAAAGAGCAAAAAGACTACTTAGCACAGTTATCTGAAAAGCCGACGGACAGTTTAACCTTTGAAGAGCGTATAAATTATATCGAATTAACCGAATATGTTGCTTATCAGCCTGAACGTGCTTTTGAACTGAAGGCACAGTTATATCAAGATTTTCCAGTGCATGAGCATGCGATTTATCTGTATGCCAAAGAATTGATTATACGAAAAGACGTACAAGGCATAACTTTACTGCAACAGGCCATGAATAAGAATGCATTTTTTACGATTCCAAGTTGTGAATTATTGATTCAATACTATGAAGATGTAGAGGATCATGCACAAGCGACACATTTTAGACAGATGCTAGAGCAACGTGTTGAAATTGAAATGAAGGCAGCGCAAGAGCGTGAGACGATTTCGTCAAATGACAAGTTCATGTCGCATGGTTTGGCACAAGATGAGTTGAATCAGCTACTCAGCAAATTAGAAAAATTTAGTTCAATTCAAAAAATGTGGCTGGTAAGAAAGCGGACTAAGTATTTAAATGAACAGCCTTGCTTTGTTTTTGCGTTTAGCTTAAAGGACGGTATGTTTGATAAAGTAGATGCTGAACTGGTACTTCAAACCATCAATGTGCTCAAATCTACAATTACTTTTCCAGGTGAAACTTTTTTAGTGTGTACTGATTTGTCAGAAATGAAGGCACTGTCTAAAAAAATAATAAAAACGCCTAATTCAGCAATTTTGCAAAGATAGCAGGGTTCATTTATATTGAGTGAGTGGCTTAGTGCGTGTTTAACAAGGTGGTGGTATGCGTGGCTAAGCATTGAAAACTGATAATAAATTAAATCCATAAGAGGGTTATTGTGGTTCAACATTATAAATTTCACTTTGTATGGATTTCTTTTAGCGCTATTTTTTCTGGGTCTGCTTTTGCGGATACTCAAACTGATGAACTATTAAAAATGCTGACGACACCTGTTGCTGAGTATAAGGTTGATACTCAACCTTATGTGATTGATCCTAAAATTGCCAAACGACAATATGAAGTGACGTGGCGGGTACAGCCATCCTTTCGGGTGAATGCGGAGGATTATCAGAGCTATCGCCAGCCCATTAAGGTGGAAATGATTGTGGAGGCGGGATCAGGCCAGATTCTACAATCTAAAACCATCCGATCCTCAGGTTCTGTGCGTGTAGATCAGAAAGTGCATGATGCTTTGCAACAAGCCAAATTACAGCCTTTACCGATGGTGGAAAGAACACTGCGCTATAGTCTAGTCCATGAATTTAATATTGCACCACCGCTTTAGCAGAAAATCAGAATCTGAAATGCCATGTTTTAGTCATATTTGAGATGTTTATTACTGGTGTTGACGGCAATAAAAAAGCCCCAAAGTTGGGGCTTTTTTATGCTTAATTGATACTTACAAGATCGCTTTTAAGCGTTGTATGACTTGCTCACATTGTGCAATATCAGCAACCAGCGCCATACGTACATGGTTTTCACCTGGGTTACCTTGCGCCGTATCACGTGATAAATAACGACCAGGAAGCACTTTAATATGTGCTTTTTCCATCAGCATTTTGGCAAAAGCTTCATCATTGTCGACTTTTAACCAGTAATAGAAGCCAGCATCTGGCTTTTGTAGTGGAAGTAAATGACCAAGCTCATTTTGGAATAATTCAAATTTTGCACGGTACAAACGACGGTTTTCTTCTACGTGTGTTTCATCATCCCAGGCTGCAATTGAAGCCAGTTGATGTTGTACAGGCATTGCAGCGCCGTGATAAGTACGATATTGCAAATAAGGTTTAAGTAACGCCGCATCACCAGCCACAAAACCTGAGCGCATGCCTGGAAGGTTAGAACGCTTAGAGAGAGAATGGAATACGACACAGTTTTTATAGTCGTCACGGCCCATTTCAGCACAAACTTCAAGTAAGCCTACAGGTGCTTCATCAAACCAAAGCTCTGAATAGCATTCATCAGAAGCAATCACAAAACCATATTGATCAGACAGTGCAATGAGCTTTTTAAATTGTTCTTTAGACAGTACTGCGCCAGTTGGATTGCCCGGCGTGCAGACGAATAACAATGCTGTTTTTTCCCAGACTTCCGCAGGCACAACATCGAAATTACCTAAATAGTTATTTTCTTCTGTGCAGTTAATGAAATACGGTTGTGCACCAGCGAGTAAGGTTGCACCTTCATAAATTTGGTAAAACGGATTTGGCATCACTACATAAGGTGCTTCTTCACGGTTTACGAGCGCTTGTACAAAAGAAAAAATTGCTTCACGTGTACCTGATACTGGAAGTACATGATTTTCAGCACTAATAGTATTTAACTTGAAGCGACGTGCTAGCCAGTTAGCAATACTGGTGCGTAACTCAGGCAAGCCTTTACTGTTTGGATAGGTTGAAAGATGATTAAAGTTGTTAATAATGGCTTGTTTCACAAACTCTGGTGCAGGGTGCTTTGGTTCACCAATAGATAGTGGAATTAAAGGCAGTGCTGCTGGTTGAATATCCGCGAAAAGTTTATTCAATTTTTCAAATGGATATGGATGTAATAATGACAAACTAGAGTTCATGAAACCTTTACCAGTTAAATTAAGTTAATGATGACTACATACTTGGTTCGAAGCTTCATCGAGCGCTGCTTTGAGCTGCGCTGCAAATGTTTCTGTTTCGTTCGCATTCATGGGGATGCCATCTTTTTTAGTCACAAAGAAAATATCTTCTGCGCGTTCGCCTAAAGTCGCAATTCGTGCAGAATGAATATCTAGTCCTTGCATCATAAATAAACCACCAACTTTAGCAAGTAAGCCGGGGTGGTCAAGTGTCGCAATTTCCACCATGTTTTGTTGTAAGGCTTCATTAAGGGTGACTGCAACTGTATTTTCAATATCAAAATGGCGTAATTGACGAGGAATACGACGTTGCATGAGGCCAGGATAAACATCTGCTTGGCTGAGTGCTTTAATTAAGGCATCAATGACCGTATGTTCACGATCTGGGTCCGTGAGTAAGGTGCCAAAGCGATCGAGGACTACATACGTATCTAAGCTAAATGACTTCAGTGCCGTAATAATTCGCGCATCTTGGACGTCTAAATTCATACGGTCAAGCACTGCAACCGTTGTTGCAAATAGGTTTGGTTGGTCTTGAGTGTAAATAAAGATCTGTACGGCATCTTGCGCGAATTTACGATGTGCACGCATGAGCACTAAAGGTTCGGGATTGCTACCATGTTTTAAAATAGCACGGGTATGCCATGCAATTTCATTGGCAGATTCTTTGACAAAATATTCATCGCCCAATTCTTGCCATACTTTTTCAACATCATCGAGTGAGAATTCTTCAACCAATAATTCGCTGGCAGTAAACTTGGTGTCTTCAATCAGCATTTGATAGTCGACTGGTCGACCAATGCCGGAACGAATTACATCACGTGCTTGAGTGTAGAGCTGACGCATGAGTGAAGCGCGCCATGTATTCCAAAGCGTTGGGTTGGTTGCATTAATGTCTGCAACGGTTAAAGCATAAAGATAATCGAGATGCTCCATATCACCCATTGTTTCGGCAAAGGTTTTTACTACATCTGGATCAGAAATATCTTTTTTCTGTGCAGTAACAGACATTTGCAGGTGGTTTTTGACCAACCATGCAACCAAGTTTGCTTCACGCTCAGTAAAGCCATGTGCTAGACAGAATGCAATAGCATCCGATGCTCCAAGTTCACTATGGTCACCACCACGGCCTTTGGCAATGTCGTGGAAAATTGCTGCTAAATACACAATGTCACGACGCGCAAGGCGTTGGAATACAGAGCTTACGACAGGGAAGTCTTTTGCAAATTCAGGTTCTTTAAAGCGGTTTAAATTACGAATAAGCAGTAGGGTGTGAGCATCAACTGTATAGATATGGAAGAGATCATATTGCATCAGGCCCATAATTTGGCCAAAAGCAGGGATGTAATTGCCCAAAACACCATAGCGTTTCATAGCTACAAGTGTGTCATATAAGCGATACGGTGAGCGGATAATCTCCATAAATAGCGCTTGATGCGCAGGATTATCTCGAAAAGACTGATCAATCCGTTTTGCGGCTAAGGTTAATAGACGTAATGTGCGTGCACGAATACCTTCAATTTCAGGGCGGTTAGCAAGTAAATAGAAAATTTCTAAAATTGCACTTGGATTCTCTGAAAAAATCTTGTGATGTTGAACTGCCAGTTTGCCATCGACTAATTTAAAATTCTCATTGATTTCTTCAATTTGTCGTTCATAACTTGGCAAGCGCGGTGTAATGACAGATTCATTAAAGTACGCCAATAGCATTTCATTCAGCGTAGAGACCTGTTGTGCACTACGGTAGTAGCGCTTCATGAATTGTTCGATTGGGTAGTTAGGCGATTTGTCTTCTTCACGGTGATAGCCAAATTTGGCTGCGATTTCACGTTGATAGTCAAACAACAGACGGTTTTCGTCACGCTTGGTTAAGCGGTGTAGGTGGTGGCGAATTTCCCAAAGAAAGCTTTCAGCTTCTTCGAGTACACCCAGTTCAAATTCTGAAATAAAGCCCAAATGGACTAAGTCGTAAATACGGTTGACACGAAAATGACGTTTTGCAATCCAACCAATTTGATTGATGTCACGAATACCACCGGGTGCATTTTTAATATCAGGTTCTAAATTGCTTTCGGTATTGTTGTGTTGTGCGTGGCGTTTGGTTTGTTCCTGCATTTTTGCATCAAAGAAGGTTTTATCCGTCCATGTTTGCGACACAATACGACGTGGCCATTTTGCAAGGTGTTCATTACCAGTAATTAAGCGCGCTTCAATTAATGCAGTTGCAACAGTTAGGTCACTTGCCGCTTGTGCGACGCAGTCAGCAATCGTGCGTACACTAATGCCTGGCTTAAAGTTACCAACATCCCAAAGAGAAGAAATAAACGTAGAAATTTGTGCTTCGAGTTCTTTGGGGATTTCATCCTCAGAGAGGATCATGATATCCACATCTGAGTAAGGAAGCATTTCGCGTCGACCATAGCCACCTACCGCAAAAAGTCCTAATTGACTTTGTTCTAATTCAGCATGACGCCATAAAAATTTAAGTGCTTCATCAATCAGATTAGAGCGAGTAACAATAATTTCACGAATCGACAGCCCTTGTTCAAAACGCTCTTGTAGCTGATTTTCAACATCTGTACGCCATTGGTTAATGGCCTTAATGTCGTGGCTATTTTGAGCATAATCCAGCAATGGAAGAGTATTGATCATGAACAAGGGTCCGTTTAAATGTGTATGACTAACTTAATTTTGATGAACACTAATGAGTTGTGCAGTTTGGGTCGCGAGTTCACGTGCTTGGTCAGTCGTTTCAGCACGCGCAGTGGCTACACCCATGCGACGACGCTTAAAGCCTTCTGGTTTACCAAATAAGCGCAAATCGGTATTCGGGTTTGCCAAAGCAAGATTTAAGCCAGAAAATGACAAATTAGTATCATCAACACCCGCATAAATAACAGCGCTGGCTGCTGTGCTATGTCGTGCAGTATTTACAGGTAGTCCTAAAATGGCACGTGCATGTAACTCAAATTCACTTTGGAACTGAGATGCCAATGTAACAAGGCCAGTGTCATGCGGGCGAGGAGATACTTCACTAAACCATACTTTATCGCCTTTGACAAACAGTTCCACGCCAAAGATGCCACAACCACCTAATGCGACAGTGACTTTGTGTGCAATACGTTTGGCTTCTTCGAGTGCGACAGCTGTCATGATTTGTGGTTGCCAACTTTCGACGTAATCGCCTGAGTCTTGGCGGTGTCCAATTGGGTCGCAGTATGATGTTTCAATTTCACCTGTTTCGGGATGTTTTGAGCGTACAGTCAGTAAAGTGATTTCAAAGTCAAAATCAATTTGTGATTCAACAATGACTGTACCTTGATTTACGCGACCACCAGTTTGAGCGTATTCCCAAGCAGCATCAACTTCTTCAAAACTTTTAACGCGCGACTGTCCTTTACCTGATGATGACATGACTGGCTTAACAAAATTTGGATAGCCGATGTCATCACAGGCTGCACGGAAAGACTCAAGTGTATTTGCAAATCGATAAGCAGAAGTAGGTAAACCAAGCTCTTCTGCTGCAAGGCGACGGATACCTTCTCGGTTCATGGTGAGGTTAACGGCTTTTGCCGAAGGAATAATATGTGTACCTGTTTGTTCTAATTCAACTAAAACTTGTGTTGCAATGGCTTCAATTTCTGGAATAACTAAGTTTGGTTTTACGCTTTCTATTAATTGTTTTAATTCGGTAGGGTCTGCCATGTTGAGCGTATGTGAATAGTGTGCAACTTGCATAGCAGGAGCATGGTCGTAACGATCAGCAGCATGGACTTCCACGCCAAGTCGTTGCAGTGAAATCACCACTTCTTTACCTAATTCGCCTGAGCCTAAAAGTAAAACTTTAAACGCTGAAGATTGAAGTGGAGTGCCAATAGTCACGCTCATGTAAATCATCCATGCTTGATTTTATGGGCTTTTAGCATAGCAGAACTAAATAAGCAGTTAAGCGCGTGTTCACATAAATAAATGATATTGTCCAACAATTTTATTTATAAGCTGTAGGTTTGCTATAAAGCCTAATTTCAAATGAGCAAAAGCTGTATTTTAAATTATTGGAATTTATCGAATTTTTAAGGCCTGTTGTTTGAATACGCCCGCTTCCAATGGCAGTGGAGTGAGTGACTGAATAGTTTCATACGTGAGTTGTAATTGCTGTAATTGACGCGACGTTTCACGAAAGTTTGGCCAATACAGTAGGTAAAGTATAGGCGTGGTACATGCAGTTAAAATGATAATTGCTGAAGCTAAGATTGCTGTGAAATAAAAGACATCGTTCATTATGCTAAAAAAATCAAATGAACCATTTTGCCACGCAGTCAAGATAAATACACAAAATAGGAAACAAAGCAGAAAGCAGATGATTTGTATAAAGCTAATCCCTAATTTTGGCCAAGAAAGTCGAGGATATATCTTCCGCTTAGGGTGTAAATGTAAGATGCGCTGGGTGGTGTTATATAAACCAATAATGATTTTTTTCTGATTCACTTCAATGTAAATTGCGCGAATTTGATCTGCTGGGTTGCAGTGTAAGCCACAGAAATTTCCATTGAAATTTTGATTTTGTATAAAGCAGTTAAAAGCAATACTGTCGACAGGTTGATGTAATCCCCAGTTGATTGTGCCTGAGTATCTGGAATGAATAAAAATTTTGCCTTCAATGTATTCGTATTTCGGCATGTATTTGCTTTATCTAAGTTTTTCTAGTATTTAGATGATTGCATATTTTAACAATATAAAAAAGCGTAAGCAGGAACTACCTACGCATAAATTAGGGTGCCCGAGCAAATAACTAAAATTTAGAAATGAAACGGTACGTAGGTATAGACCAAACCATAGGTGAGAGCTGCAGTTAAAGTTGCTGGTACAATTTGCTTAAATTTGAAATAAAGCCCAGCAAGTACAATAAATCCTGCCAGCATCGCAACGCTTTTGTCTGGGGTTTCAAGTAATGGAGGCAATGTTGCGACCACGAGCATGGAGCTAATGGCTGAAATCCCAATCGCACCTAATGCAATTTTGAGCCAAAGTGAGCCTCGCTTTTGCGAATCCTTTTGGAATTTCTGGATAAAATAAAATGGTCCAAAGCGAGATGCAAAGTTAGCAATACCAACCACAATGCCGACCAAAATAATTTCTAAGTTCATATTAGGCCTCTTTGTGTTCTGGGTCTGTTTTTTTTAAGACATAATGCTTAAACAAACCTGCCAATATGCCCGAAGATATACCAATGAAAATAGCTGCTGATAAATCAATCATATAACACGCAACAGCAGATACAACAACGGTTACAGCAACCACGAAAGTATGTTTACGCTCAAAAGCAGCCAACAAGAAACTCAGAAAAAGCGCAGGTAATAAGAAATCGAGGGCCGCTTGTAAAAATTGCGGTAGGTTGCTGACCTGATCTGCAAATAAGCCACCTAAAAAAGAACCGAGTGCCCAAGACATCCAACTAAATAAACTGAGGCCAAGCATCCAAGACTCAGACCATTCTTGGCGACGCTGAGACAATTTGATCATGCCAGAGGCAAAAACTTCGTCTGTAAGACCCCATGCCCAGACGGCTGTTTTTTTGAGGTTAAGGCGGTCTTGAATGAGGTTTTGTAGGGCTGGGCCATAAAGTAAATGTCGAATATCAAGTGCTATGACGGTAAGTGCAGTCATCCAAATCGAGGTGCCACTTCCAAGTAAGGCGACAACTAAAAATTGACTGGCACCTGCATACATAGAGCATGAGAGAAACAATGCTTCCCAAGCACTAAAGCCGAATTGAGTAGCAGATACACCAAATGCAAAAGAAACAGGAAGATAAGTAAAGATAATGGCTTGGCTATCTTTGGCACCTTGCCAAAAACCAGCTACTTTTATAGGAGGAGTTTTGTGCTCAGACACGACACACCTTAGCGGGAGGTTAAACAAAGGGTCAAAACGACGTTGAGTATTGTACCTGAATTTACTAGCATAGTGCCGAAATGTTTGGATAAGTGAATTCGCTATGTTTAGCTTCAAGTCAGTTGTTTTTAAAACAACTATTTTGCTGTGCAGCGTATGGATGTTGCAAGCATGTGGCAATAGTTCAGATCAGGCTGAAGAAAAAGTGGTGATTAAGCCTGCACCAAAACTGACGAATGATGCAACAGTATATGCCAATGAGGCATGGAAACTGATTAATCAAGTGGATCACTTGGTTTATGAAAAGAAAATTGCAGAGCTTGATGGGCAAGTACGTAAGCCTGCGCGGAAATTGAGTACGGACTGGCGCATTAATGTCAAAATGACTGATTCTGTGACAGAAGGCAAATATGCCTTATGCCGAAAAGCACTCACAAGTTTAGATATTTGGGCGCGCGAAGTGCTTGAAAGTTCGAGTGATGTAGCACAAAAGCAAGCTGACTATGAACGCGATAAAAAGCAGTGTCAGGGTGCAATTGATAATCCTAATTTAGGCAATACAGATCCAAAGAAAATTGGAGTCTAAGCTTGATTGAGCCTCAGAATACAATGGTTAAAAAGCCGTAAATTTATTTTTACGGCTTTTTTTTGTAGTGTTTTTTACATATTTGAGTATTTTTAAAACTTAAAAAAGATTAGATAAAGTATTGAATTGAGTGGCTTATAGGTTGGTGTAATTTAAAAAATAGGAATAATAAACTCTATATGGCTGAATTAAATGATCTTTTTTATAGTTGGACTTATTTTTAAAAAGTGTATTGTTAATTTTATTTAGATGTATTTTCGATGAGTTATAGTTTTAATTTATAAGTTAATAAAAATAATAAATTATCACAATTTGATAAATTATGTGAAAATAACTCTGAAATTTAAATTTATTTGTATGAAAAATTAAATATAGAATTGGTGATTAAGATGAAAAAAGCATTAATTTGTGTGGTTTCTGTTCTTATGTTGAGTATGGCAACCAATGTCAGTGCTAACAGCAATACTGAACAATCAAATGAAGTTGCAAACTGTCAAAATGGCTTTGATAGCGTAGATGTGTGCAAGCTTTTATCTTAAGTTTGTATGAGATTAGCGCACTCAAATTGATCAAAAAACAATAAGTATGTCAGTAATGGTGCGGGTAATTGCACTAAAATATTCCAGTTGATCTGTTCGGTATTAAAAATGATATAAAACGCTACGATCTACAGCAACACACAATGAATTGCGCTATTCAGGTTCATGAATCGTTAGTGTATGTGCAATCCTATGAAGCAATGCTAAATCTAAAATTTCAATTTTACGAAAAGCCACTTTGAGTACGCCTAGTTTTTCAAGCTCTTGAAGGGCTTGATTAATGGTTTGTCTAGAACAGATCAGCAGTTGTGCAAGTTGCTCTTGAGAGAGGTGAATAGATCGTTGCTCAATCGTAATATGATTGCCATAGCCATTTAAAATAAACAGTAGACGCTGTGCTAAACGTTGGCGGATATTTTGAGTTTGAATTGAAATCAGTTCTAAAAATGCAAAACGAAGTTTTTGGCTGGTGAGCTGTGCTATATGAAACCAAAACTGTGGTTGTTCATTGAGTAAATGTTGAATACTGCGGCTTGGCCAATGTAATACTGTAGTTTTTTGCAAGGCAATTGCATCATGCGAGCGGGGCAGTTGATCGACTAATGATATTTCACCAAACCACATGATAGGTTCAGCAATGGCTGCTACGGCTTCTTTACCTTGAATATCAATATAGCCTAAGCGTATAGCACCGTTTAAAACAGCATACATGCCATTAAAGGCGTCACCAGATAAAAAGATATTTTGGTCTTTATTAAACTCAAGTAATTGACTATGTGTCGCAATATATTGCTGATGCTCTGGACTGAGCTGTGCATACCAATAGTTATTGCTGAGTTGTGTCTGGTACTGTTGATCTAACATTCTGGTAAAAATCCATTTATTTTTATCAGTTGTCGGTTATACGACAACTTGGCTTGTACTCTTTTTATATAGTGAAATCATTACTCGTACAAGGATGCTGGCGATGACTAAACTTGAAACCTTACTGAGCCAATATGCGGCTTATCATTTAGATCATAAAAATATACTGACGCATTTTGTGGGTATTCCTTTGATTGTATTTTCAATTATTTGTTTAACAGCACGTGCAGGCGTCATGATTTCTGGTCTAGAAATGACGTTGGCATTGGTCATTATGGCATTAAGCATTTTGTACTATCTGAGCTTAGACCGTATTTTCGGTTTCATTATGTTGCTCGTGTTTGCCCTGATGTATCCATTGGCACATAGCATTGCACAGTGGGGTTGGGTTGCTTGGTTGAGTGCAAGTATTGGAATATTTGTTGTGGGCTGGGTATTTCAATTTGTGGGTCATTTTTATGAAAAGAAAAAACCCGCTTTTATGGATGATGTAATTGGCTTAGCCATTGGCCCATTATTTGTATTGGCCGAAATGGTGTTTATGCTCGGTTTTAGAAAAGACATGGAACATAGAATGCTACAAGAAGCCCATAAGCAACGTGCATTGATGGATGCGAAGGTTGCGCATTCGGTGAGTGCGTCATAAAGTAAAATCTATAACAACTACATGTTAAAAAGGCTGATTTGAGATCAGCCTTTTTGGTGTTTGTAATTTAAGTTTATTTACGACTTTGCCACTTTGGCGTTGTGTTGTGCGGTATGAGCATCTTGTGTTGCTTTTTCTGCGCTAGCTTTGGCCTTTTGGGCACTTACATTGGCTTTTTGAGCCTCGGTTTTTGCGACTTTTGCTTCTGTTTTAGCAACAGCTTTTTCAGTTTTTAGGCTTTGTTTGTGTGCTTGTACGGGTTGAGTGGCAACACATTTGCCACCTTTATGATTTGCACCTGTGCCACCTGTGAGTGTGGTGCCTTTTGGGCATGCAAATGCTGTTGCACTGAGTACACTTAAAACACCTGCAGCGATTATTGTGCTTAATTTTTTCATTGCTTTTATCTTTATAACAAAGGGCGTTGGTGCCTAATATTTAAAATATGCCGTATTGGGTCGTATATCTGCAGCAGTTCTGATGTAAGTATGAGATAGCAATAGTGTGCCTATGTATTTTATTTTTGCTCTTAAGTTTGGTTTCATTTTAATGCTTTAAATATATACGGTTGTATATTGGTTCAATGTTTTATTTATATTTAAATCGTTTTGAATTCACATATATATAGGCGCTACACATGTATCGATTGAGCATACTTCCAATTTAATATACGCCGTATTTACCCACTCTGCTGATCATTTTCTCTCAATTGGCTTTTGTTAGTTAAAAGTTTGTCTTTGGGCTTCTTAATTGGTTTATCAATAGGCCATCTACTAATCTGTTATTACAAAAAAAGCACCCGAAGGTGCCTTTTGCAACGTATTTAAATTATACGTTAAAGCGGAAGTGTAAAACGTCACCGTCTTGAACGATGTAAGTTTTACCTTCTAAACGCCATTTACCTGCTTCTTTTGCACCCGCTTCACCATTGAATTGAACAAAGTCGTTATAAGCGACACATTCAGCACGGATAAAGCCTTTTTCGAAGTCTGTATGAATAACGCCAGCCGCTTGAGGTGCTGTTGCGCCAATTTTAACGGTCCAAGCACGTACTTCTTGTACGCCTGCTGTAAAGTAAGTTTGAAGGCCAAGTAAGCCATAGCCTGCACGAATAACCACGTTTAGACCTGGTTCTTCCATGCCTAAAGCTTCTAAGAATTCTGTACGGTCTTCATCTTCAAGCAATGAAATTTCAGCTTCAATTTGGTTGCAAAGTGGAACCACAATTGCATTTTCAGAAGCAGCTAAGTTTTTAACAGCTTCAAGGTGTGGGTTGTTTTCAAAACCATCTTCTGCAACGTTCGCAATGTACATGGTTGGTTTTAAAGTCAGTAGACCAAAACCACGAACCAATTTACGCTCGTCGTCATCTAGAGTTGCTGCACGTGCAGGTTTACCTTCATCCAGTAGAGGTAAAATTTTGTCTAAAACTGCTTTTGTTGCAATCGCTTCTTTATCGCCACTTTTTGCAGATTTAGCTAAACGAGTAACTGCTTTAGTTACAGTTTCTAAGTCAGCTAAAGCAAGTTCAGTGTTAATGGTTGCAATGTCATCTAATGGATCAATTTTGCCATTTACGTGAATGACATTTTCGTCTTCAAAACAACGTACAACGTGTGCAATTGCATCTGTTTCACGGATGTTTGCAAGGAATTGGTTACCCAAGCCTTCACCTTTAGACGCACCAGCAACAAGACCAGCAATGTCGACAAATTCCATCGTGGTTGGAATTACACGTTGTGGTTTAACAATCGCTGTAAGATTGTCTAAACGTGGGTCTGGCACAGGAACGATCCCTGTGTTGGGTTCAATCGTACAGAATGGGAAGTTTTCAGCAGCAATAGCAGCTTTAGTAAGAGCATTGAAAAGAGTAGATTTACCAACGTTCGGCAAGCCGACAATACCGCAATTAAAACCCATGAAATAACTCACACAGTGTTATATATAAAATTGCCGACGATTTTACATGAAAGCCATGACAAAGTCATGGCTTGCATAGGGGAGCATATAAGCTTTTACGGTGTTGTCTATATTTTACGTTTATCGAGCTGTGCAGCGAGTAAATCACCTGTGGCTTGTACCAGCATAACCAAAATGAGCCAAGCCAGCTTCTGGACTGGCATAACTTATATATTCGGCAAGCTTTTGCTGTGCAAGTTCATCGGTTTCAGCAGTAATTACACTAATACCTACCAATAGTTTAAGTTGATTTGGGTCGCGACCTTGGCTACGGGCTTGAGCTCGAATTTGTTCAACTTGCTGTTTTACTTTTGCGGGTTGGTCTGCACCAATAAACATCGCCTCTGCATGTTGAGTCGCAAAACTTAAGCCACGTGTAGAAGCGCCGGCTTGAAACAAAACAGGTGTGCGTTGTACTGACGGAGACACTTGGAACACCCTTTGGCTGTGATAAAACTGACCTTGGTGGTGTATTGCATGTACCTTGCTGGGCTGGGTAAATATACGCTGGGATTTATCTTTTATTATAGCATCATGTTCCCAAGAGCCTTCCCAAAATTTATAGCAGAGACTTAAAAATTCTTCGGCTTGCTCATAACGCAGGTCATGGTCTTGTAGGCCAGTTTGACCAATTAATCGCGCTGCACTGTCGAGATAACCTGTCACAATGTTCCAGCCAATTCGTCCTTGGGTTAAATGGTCTAAACTGGCAAAACGACGAGCAAATTGATAGGGCGTTTCATAGCTTAAATTGACGGTCACGCCAAAGCCTAAATTTTGCGTTACGGCAGCCATTGCTGAAACCAAAGTACTTGGGTCATGGCTAGGCAATTGAATGGACTCTTTTAAGGTTAAATCAATATTGCCCTGATAGACGTCGTATACGCCCGTAATATCAGCAATGAACAGCCCATCAAATAAACCTTGTTCCAGTGTTTTAGCTAAACCTGTCCAATAGCTAAGCTCATTGAAACGATGTGATTCATCGCGTGGATGTGTCCATAAGCCATGGTTGATATGACCCACACAATTCATATCAAAGGCATTTAAAATAATTTCTTTATCAGGTATTTGTGTCATTACAGTGTCCCTCGACGAGGTGGAAGTACACCGTTTAATACATAGTTTGCAATAAAATAATATTTCCAGCGTGAGGCATCATGTAGAGTGTGCACACGTGCATTACGCCAAAAACGGTCAAGACCATCACTGCGCTGACTCCCTCTGCTACCTGCGAGTTCAATTAATTTAGACGACGCCTTGAGGGCCGTATCCGTGCTATGTGCACGAACCTTAGCAACATCCAGTGAAGCTTTGGCAATATTTTCTACAGTAGGGTATGGTTTAGCGGCATCAATAGAACGCGCTGCTTGTTTAAGCAATACTTCGCTCGCACGGACATCTGCAACAATACGACCCAATTCAAATTTGGTGAGTGGATCTTCTGTTGCAGTATCTACACCTGAATCAATCCACGGGCGGGCTTGGCGTACACGTAGCAAGGTTTCCTCAAAGGCAGCTCGTGCAATGCCTGTTTCAATGGCTGCATGCATAATTTGAGCAAAAGGCCCGACAAGTGTAGGTGTACTAAATGCATCATCAAATGCAATCACATCTTCAGCTTTGACCTGTACATGGTTGAATTTAACCGTGCCACTGCCTGTAGTGCGCTGGCCAAAACCCGACCAGTCATCAATCAGTTCTAGTCCTTCACTTTCATGAGGAATAAAAGCAAGAAATTCACGGCCTTCAGCATTTTTTACGAGGGTTGGGATACGATGTGCAAATAAACTACCTGTGCAGTAAAACTTCTCACCATTGACTTCAAAGCCATCACTTGTAGCGCTAATGGCGCTATATTTTTGTGTGGAATTTTTGGTTTTAAACTCGGCCAAGGCATTGCCAAAGCGAGCACCTTTGAGTACCTCTGCATAGAGTTTTTGTTTTTGTTGCACTGTACCTGTATTGCGGAGTACTTCAAGGGCATAAAAGTGGTTCTGTGGAATTTGACCAATCGAGCCATCTGCACCACTCATCAGTGCAATAATACGCGCAACGGTATAACTTGATACCTCAGCACCGCCGTATTCTTTAGGTACGGTAATGGCCCACAGACCTGACTGGCTGTAGCTTTCAATTTCATCGAAAGGCAGTTGTCGATCTGAATCTCGTTGAATTGCATTGTGCTGAAATTGCTCAGCTAATCGAGTCGCAATTTCAAGTGCTTCCGCATCTGAACGAATAATATGGGCATTGGCTACAGAATTGGATTGAAAAGAAACAAGGTTATGAAATGAGGTCATGTTGAGTCGTCCTTTAAATCCAAGCGTGGCGGGCAGGGAGTTTATTGTTAAGGTAATAATCCCCTAAGGCGTGTAATTTCCAACGGATCGGATCATGTAAGGTATGCACACGTGCATTACGCCAATGCTGATCGAGTTGATGTGCGCTTAAGCTGGAACGGCTACCGCCTAATTCGAGTAATTTTTCGGATATCTGTAAAGCCGCATCATTGGCATACACTTTGGCTTCTGCAACCAAGATCGATGCCTGGGCTGCTTGTTCTTCTGTAATATGAGTTAATTGATCAAGTCCATCTAGATATTCAGCGGCATCATCCAAAAGTAAAATCGCAGCATCTAAGAGTACTGCCGACTTACCTACCTCTTGTAGGGTGTAATGTTCTTCACTGGCTTTTTCCACTTGTGCATCGACTATTGGTCGAGCACGTTTTACCGCGCTGATGGTGTCGGAGAAGGCTGCTTCAGCAATACCCACATCAATAGCAACTTGTAGGAGCTGTGAATAAGCACCACGATAACTCGGCTGTGTGGTGAGTTTACGTTCATCAAAAATTAAAAATGGATCAACAACAACTTGATTGAGTTTAATCGTGCCACTTGAGGTTGTGCGTTGTCCAAAACCGTCCCAATTGTCGATGACTTCTACACCTTCAGCTTTGGCAGGCAAAATAACCAATACCACATGACCTTCAGGATGAATGGCTTTTACGGCTAACCAGTCGGCAAAACTACTGCCTGTAGAATAGAATTTTTCGCCTTGCAAAATGTAATTGCCATTTTCAATATCTAATCGAGTATTGAGAGTTTTACTGTCTTTGGTATTACGCTCTGGGCCACCATTGGCGAGTCTTTTGCCTTGCAGAATTTGATTAAAAATAAAGGTCTTCTGTTCTTCTGAGCCCATAATATCCACCAAATTAAGTAAGCTAATTTGGTTTTGCGGGATTTGACCGACACTCGAATCCGCCTGATTCAAAATACGAAATACATGTGCCAAAGTTTTATTTGAAATGAAGGCACCGCCGTATTGCTTGGGTATGCGCATGGCACCTAAGCCTTTTTGGCTAAAGAGTTCAATTTCAGCAAATGGAAGTTGACGCTTTTGATCACGAAGATTACGACCTTCTAAAGCAAAGTCGGCTACGTGGTAGGCCGCTGTAATTGCATCTTGGTCATTTTCAAGAATATGTACATTATCGGCAGTTAAACGAGACATAAGAGCACCTATATTTAATCTCCAAACGCTAACTGCTCTGATTGCAATAATTAAATGTGAGTTTTCGATGACCTTATGCAAAAAAGTCCTATGAATTTATCCTGCTGAATTTTTTAATTTTAAGTATATATTAAGTATATGAAATATATTGAATTTAATTATTTATTAAGAGTTTTTAACAAGCGGTATATATTGAATTTAGATATTCATGCGATAAAATCGTATAAAAATAAATAACTTTAGTGACAAAACATTCAGCAATTTGGAAAAAAAGTTCATTGTTTTTGAACGAGGCAGTGTCTAAAGTATCTGACTAAAATACTTGTCCGCATGGATTGGGTAAGACAATAAATTTTGGAGTATATATGCGCACCTTATACCAGTTTCCTTTATCGCATTTTTGTGAAAAAGCACGCTGGCTACTCGACCATAAAGAGCTTGAATATACTGCTCATAATTTGATGCCTGGTGTGCATCGTGCTTTTGCTCAGCTTAAAACAGGTCAAAATAAACTTCCTATTTTGCGTGATGAAGAATGTTGGGTTGCAGATTCTACGCAAATTGCACTGTATTTAGATGAAAAGTACCCAGAACATGGCTTGCTGAGGGCTGATCCTCAATTACGCACTCAAGCTTTAGATATTAATTTAATGTCAATTGAATTGGGGCAACATGTGCGCCGTTGGGGGTTGTCACATGTGTTGAATGAAGGTGGTGAGTCTTTAGATATCTTAATTGGTGAAAAAGGCTACTTACGCCAATTTGAAAAATACAGTAAACCAATTTTGAAAGCGATTATGTCCAAAGGCTATCAGCTTGATAGCGACAAAGTCGCGCAATCAAAAACACAGATGCAACAACTCATTGAACAGCTGAATGAAAAAATTATTGAGCAGGGTGGTCGTTATTTTGTTGGCGACCGCATCGGTTTAGCAGATATTGCAGTTTGCTCGATGCTTGCACCTATCTTAGAGCTTGCAGGTACACCGTGGGAAAAAGAATCCGAAGATTTATTGTCGGATGAGTTTAAAGACTATAAGGCCTACTTGCAGGAACTTCCATTAGGCCAATATGTACAACGAATATATCAAACAGAACGCAATGCACGGGTGGATTGGCGTGGTGTTTAATATGGTTATTACTTAAGATTTTGACTGTTTTACAGGTAAAGCAAACAGAATGCTGAAAGCGTATTAAAATTGATTTAAAGTATTGAAAAAACGCACCAGAAGGTGCATTTTTTTAATAGTACTTAGTGATGAATACTTTGCCTAGATAGCTTATACATAAGGCGTAGGTGTATGCAGATCTAGCACTGGTGCTGTCAAAGGTAATGTGGTGATTAATTCAGGAATGTTACCTGTTAATAAGCCAGCAATTTTCCCCACAGTTTCACACAGTTCAGGCGCAATAGATCCGAGGTCGATATGACCTAAACCACTTGCATTAGATAGTAGATATGAAAGGTTTGGTAAGCTAGTCGTTGTTGAGCTGTTGCTGTCGTGGCTTTGATCTGTAGATGGTTTGCTTAAGTTGCTCAGTAGGTCGCCCAAATCTGGAATATGTACGCTATCAAGTAAGTTGCTGAAATCACCTTTTTGATCCAGTACGGCAATGACTGGTTTCAATGAGTCAATGATATTATTGAGGTCGCTAGAAAGTGTTAACAACGAAGGGTTGTTCGTAAAGTCGATAATCGCTTTTAAGCTGTTCAGTAAGTTATAAACGGTATTCACAGTTGTAACTTGGTCAGTATCTAAACTGCCACTGTCTGCCAGTAATTTGAGTAAAGGGCTAATCCCTTTAATCACACCCGAAATAGTTTCTGGAATATTTCCTTCGTTGGCTTTGGTTAATGTTCCCACTAAGGTTGTTACGCTACCAATCACTGAAGGTAAAGCTTTTTGCAGAAGTGCCATGTCAATTTTGGAGTTACCTGTATCAATAGATGCAAGTAATGGCATTAATGCTTGTGTAGCACCTTTGGCAATATCACCAAAATCAAGATTGCCAGATGTTGCACTGCCTGCAACTTGAATAATCGGCTGTGCAATATCAATGATTTTACTTAATGTGCTCACAATTTGACTCACGTCAGTATTGCTACTAGCACCTGCTAAAATTGTGAGAAGTGGTTTAACCGCGGTAATTGCAGAGGAAACGCTATCCGATACATTAGCTTGCTTGTTGAGGCTATTGATTAAGGTTGTAATGCTAGTTACAACCGTAGGTAAAGATTGTAATAGTTGGCTTTGATTAATAGATGAAGTGCCATTTGTGGATTGAAGCAGAGGTTGCAGGGTCTGCATCAGCGTATTTATGGTATCTGTATTGAGCGTTGGTTTTGCAGTACTTGAGCTTAAGTTGGTCATTAAACTCATCAGCTTGGGCAAAGAACTAGATAAGCTACTGAGGTCAATGGTCATTGGTTTGTTGGTAATTGAACTGATGATGGAACTAATTGGGTTAATAATAGTACTGAGACTATTTTGAATACTGCTGAGCTGTGTATTTGAGCTAAGAACCGGACTAATTTTGGTGCTGAGTAAGCTAATTAATTTAATTGCCATTTTTTATTCATTCCTTGTTATTTTCTAATCTGCTTTATTTTTTTTGGGGTCTTGTAAAGCAAATCTTTTTTAAACTGATTCAATTAAAATGTAAAATATTGAAAAATCCAGTAAAAATGAAAAAAGAGAAGTTCATCACAAAAAAATAATCTGTATATTGTTCTAATTAACTGAAAATAAAAGAATCTGTATTTAGTCGGATGATTTAAAAATTCTGACCAATGGTATACAGATGTATCGTATTTAAAGCTGAAATTTGCATTTATCTACACGATTTACACTAAGGCACAATTACGCTATTTTTTATAAAAAGGATATTTGGGGATAAAAAATTCGACAAATATGGAAATAACTGAAAAATAAATTGGCATTTGTTACTTTCTTCTTTACATTAATTATTTATGTCACTTTTTAAGTGATTGTCGTACGAAAACAAAATAAATGTATATAAAGCTGTAGTTATGATGGAGCAAGGCATGGAATTAGATCGCTTTGATAAGCAAATTTTAGAAATATTAACCAATGAAGATCTGAATCTTAATGAATTGTCTGAGCGGATTAATTTATCAGTCAGTTCAGTCCATCGCCGTATTAAGCACTTGATTGATCAAAATATTATTTCTGGATTAAAACGAGAACTCAATTATCAGAAACTCGGTTTTAGTCTGCATGTGCTCTTGCAAGTATCATTAAGTAAGCATGATACAGACACCTTTGCAAAATTTCTAGAAGAGTTAGAAAGTATTCCTGAAGTGATTAATGCTTTTTTAGTGACGGGCCAATCTGCAGATTTTATTGTAGAAGTTGTTGCAAAAGATATGGAAAATTACAGCGATGTATTGTTAAAACGTATTGGAAAAATTGAACATGTGGTCGCACTGCATTCGAGTTTTGTGATTAAAGAATATGACGTATTTAATTGCACAGGATTGTTGAGCAAAGCTTAGTGACTTATCTTCATCTTATATGCAATAAATAAAAACGCGCCAATTGGCGCGTTTTTTTAGATGTATCTCGTTTTCAGCTTGATCAGTCGTCAAGTTGAGCAAGAACTTCATCCGTAAATTCAACGTTTGTATAAACGTTTTGTACATCGTCAAGGTCTTCAAACATATCGATCATTTTTACGATTTTCTTCGCTTGATCAACATCTGAAATTAATGCCTTAGTAGAAGGGTTCATTACAACTTCAGCGTTATCAGATTTTAAACCTGCAGCAGTTAAAGCATCTTGAACTTCACCAAATGTTTCTGGTGTTGTAATGACTAGAATTTCTTCTTCATCAACTTCAATATCTTCTGCGCCAGCTTCTAAAGCCACGTCCATGATTTTATCTTCTAAAGATACATCTTCAAAAGTAATCTCACCACGTTTAGTAAACATGTAGGCAACAGAACCTGCTGTACCTAAGTTACCATCAGTTTTTGAGAAGCAGTGACGAACATCTGGAACCGTACGGTTTAGGTTATCTGTCATTGTTTCAACAATAACAGCAACACCACCCACACCATAACCTTCGTAAGTCACTTCTTTTAGGTCTGCATTTTCTTCACCACCAACACCACGTGCAATTGCACGGTTAATAGTGTCACGTGTCATGTTTGCAACTAATGCTTTTTCGACTACTGCACGTAAACGTGGGTTAGAAGCAACATCGCCACCCCCTAAACGCGCTGCAGTAACGATTTCACGAATAAATTTTGTGAATACTTTAGCGCGACTCGCATCTTGTTTTGCTTTACGATGCTTTGTGTTAGCCCACTTGGAATGACCCGCCATGCGAAATATGCTCCTTGTAGATTGGCCTTATGCCTATCAAATTGTGCAAATTCTACCATAAGCACTTTTTTCTGATAAAGGGCTTAGCTTAGAGTTTTTAAACAATCAAAAATTTAGTTTTTAGATTCTGGGATAATAATATCCAATCCAGTATTTTCTTTATAAAGCTTTTTGAGTAAAGCTAAGTCATGGTCGAGTTCAGTTGGATAGATTTTTCCGAAGATCCCACCTTGTTTGGTTTTTGAATTAGCATACATTAATACAATGGGTACACCAGCGGCTTTAGCAATGTGCCAAAAACCAGTACGTATTGGCTTACGCGCTTCGCCACGCTTTGCTCGGGTCGCTTCAGGAGCAATGACCAAGTTAAATTCTGCGTTATTGGCAAAATGCTCAGCCATCTGAGAAACAATATCTTTATTCGCTTTACGATCGACAGGAATGCCCCCAATTGCATTGAGTAGAGGCTTGAAAGGGCCTTTAAAGAGTTCTTTTTTTATTAAAGTATGTATCTTGATGTTGTAGATGTTGAAAAGCGCTAGTGAAAGTACAGCATCCATCATTGATGTATGTTCAAAGCCAACAATCACTTGTTTTTTTTCTAGCACATCGGGTTCAACATGATAAGTCCAGCCTGCAAGCTTGAATGCAGACTCGCCAATAAATTTATTCAGCATGGGGTGTAAGAAGAGGTTGAAATAAAGTGCTTAATTTCTTCCTGTTTGAATCAACAGTCAAGAGTAAAACCGTATGCTTGATAATAATTTATGCGTGTTTTAATGACGTATTTCTGCCTGTTATTTAGAGTAAAAAAAAACTAAGTCAATAAATATTAATTCATTAAATATATTATTCGATATAAAAAAAAATATTAAAATGCGTGATTTTGCACTTTTTATTCAGTCAGATTCTTATTAGACTTTTGTCTTAGGTGTAAAGAATGCCTATGACAGATTTTATGGTTAAATTTTTTTGGAGACTGAAAAAAATGACTTTAATGAGCGTTTTGAGCTTTGCTCTAGCATTATTTATGTTAGTTGCTGTATGGTCTTTGATCGAAATTCAACTTGAATCTAAAAAGAAAGAAATAATTGAGTCTTAATTGTTCGATTTTGCTGAATGTTTAGAGAAGTGATACAGATATTCTTTTTATTTATAATTAAATAAAGTATTTATTATATATGTTTAATTAGACTTAAAATCTATTACTTAAAGAAAACAAAGCTTGCACATATAAAGAAATATGATTCAAAACCAAAGTCTGTTACTTATAAACAGTCGTTTTGATACTTTATAAATGTTTTGAAAATGTACAACAAGCGCGAAAAGTACTTGTCTTTTGAAACAATGTTAGATAGTATTCTTTTCGCCTGAACTTGTTGAAATATAACAGTTTCGGTATATATAGGGCCTATAGCTCAGTTGGTTAGAGCAGCGGACTCATAATCCGTTGGTCCACAGTTCAAGTCTGTGTGGGCCCACCATATAAAACAACCACTTACGTGCATTAATCGTAAGTGGTTTTTTTGTTTTTGCATTCTAGTAAGCAAATGGTAAGCAGCTTAAATCAACATTATTCTGTAAGCATCCGCTAAACCCCATAGCTATTTTTTAATTTGAGTTGGGTTTCCATCGGTGTGGAAGTAATTCTTCAATCTGGGTCACTTTATGTGTCGGCAACCTTTTCGGCACATCACTTAAATGGGCATGCGGATCCAGTCCATTCAGCTTTGCTGACTGAATCAGGCGTATGATATTAGCTGCTCGCTGACAACTGCGCATCGAGCCAGCAAATAACTAGTTATTACGTCCCAAGGCCCTGCAACACATCTGATTTTAGATCCCTTATGAAGCAATGCTTCTTATGTTGATTGGTAAGTTACTATCAACTAGATAGCGGCCAGAGTGCTTGCCAGTTTTTTAGGCTGTAGTTGATCCTCAGAGCGGTTAGGGAATTCGATAGCAGCGTCAGATGGTGTTGGTTGAGCCATTAATATAGTCTTGATTTGAGGTATTCATTAAAGCGTTCAACTTTACCTTTGGTCTGTACATAGTAGGGCTTACATATGCGGGAGCAAAAACCATATTTTTTTAACACAGTTGAGCTGTTAGGGTTCAAGTTTGGTGACTGATTATATTGTTGCAAGATATTCCCTTAAGATTCTGACCGTTTCTAGATATTCAAACTCTAAAACTTCTTGGTAGAGCACAACGGCAGGAATCCATTCAGGATAAACAGCATTTATGCGTTCGAGCAAATAAAGTTTATATAAGTCAAGAATACATATTCTAGGTTGTAAGCCGATACTGTAGTGTGAACTTGAGCTGTAAATATTTGCACATTGTATTTTTAGATACTACAAGTTTTTGATTTATTACCTTGAAATAATAAACCCTGTTTATACAGTGTATGGACTGTTACTTCTTGTGCTAAAGATAAAATTTTTTAGTATTTTAAAATGACGTTATATTAACTATTGAGTTGCTTTTAATACTACTATAGGAATATTTTACACTGCTGATAAAATATAATAATTAAACTCAATTGATATATTAATTTAACCTGTTATTGTAATGAAGTAGGTTAATTGTATGATAAATTTTTAATTATAATATTATTCTTTAGTGTATTTTGGTTTTAAATAATGATGTTTGAGGAATGTAGTTAAATAATATTATTGCAAAAAAATAATAAATATGATTATTTTATTTAATGGTATTTAATTTGAACAGTAAAATTATAATTTTTATATTTTTTAATTAAGTAATAGAAAGTATATAAAGAATTTTGGTTTGTACGATGGTTATGTAAGATGATTCTTCAGAACTGAGTGTTGTTAAAGATAGATGAGATTGATAGTCCTTTGGAAGGTACTTATTTTACTTTTGTGGTTCCATATTTTCGTCAAAAATATCTCATATAAATCAATATCATGGTTTTTATTCTGGGTTTTTGAAATCTTCTTTAGTGTTATGAAATCATAAAAAAGTTTCAGATGTATATGAATTACTTAAAAAGTTTAGTTTTATATAAATATATTAATTCAGATACATTAATCAACATGAAACATAAAGTTAAACAAATTACCGAAGATAGATTATTGCTATCTACTAGTGAAGCTGCTCGTTTATTAGGGTATGCAGAACAAACACTGCGTAAATGGGCATTGTACGAAAATGGGCCGATTAATCCTATTAGGCATGGGCGTAGTCTTCGTTGGAGTAAGGCGGAAGTCTACAAATTTGCTTGTGTCAAAGAAGAAGCCTAGAAAAAACGAGACAGTTTTTCTTGTTATTAATGTGATCCTAGACAGTATCGTGGACAACCAGCCCCTCTAAACTTTTAATATATTTCTGTTCAAAGGCTTCTGGACTTAACCAGCCGTTTTCAGAATGTCTTCTGACTCGATTGTAATAAATTTCAATATAGTCAAACAAGACAGCATTCGCTTCTTTTCGAGTCGAAAACACACTGCCATGTACCACATGACCTTTTAATGTATGAAAGAAGCTTTCAGTCACTGCATTATCCCAACAGTTTCCACGTCTAGACATACTCTGAGTACAATCATTTTTCAGTAACAGCGCTCTAAAATCACGACTACAGTACTGTGAGCCTTGGTCCGAATGAACCATAACACCAGTTGGATAACCCTGACGAGCCATTGCATAGTTAAACGTATCACACACCAACTGGCGGTCTATTCGATGGCTGGTTTGCCACCCCACGATACGACGGCTAAATAAATCTAGCATCACACATAAATACAACCAACCTTCTTTAGTGCGGATATAGGTAATGTCTGTTGTCCAGACTTTATTAGGCTGAGTAACTGTAAATTGGCGATCCAACAAGTTGGGTGCTGTAGGCAAACGATGGGTTGAATCAGTCGTATGCTTGTATTTACGTGCAATCCTTGAACCGTACCGGGTTTGTCGGAGACTCAGTATTCTGAGAGAATGTTCCGATGACCAAATTAAAATATACCCCTGAAATCAGAGAAAGAGCGGTTCAATTATTGATTGAATCTGAAAAAGACTATC
>NZ_QUWR01000016.1:0-99987 GCF_003419885.1 Acinetobacter sp. SWAC5 | reverse complement strand
GAAGCGATTAAGATCGCCAACGACACGATTTATGGACTTGGCGCAGGCGTATGGTCACGCTCAGCACACACCTCTTACCGAGCTGGCCGTGCCATTCAAGCCGGTCGTGTATGGACCAACTGCTACCATATCTATCCTGCGCATGCGGCCTTCGGTGGCTACAAAAAATCAGGCATCGGCCGTGAAAACCACAAAATGATGCTCGACCATTACCAACAAACCAAAAACCTGTTGGTGAGCTATTCTACTAAACCTATGGGCTTCTTCTAATTGAGTTAGTCTATGGTTAAACCCTAAAAAGCGAACTTCGGTTCGCTTTTTTATTTGACCTGTTTAGAAGCTATTCAATTCTCTATAGCGCAGCTTCCACAAAATGCAGATGATCAACCCCCCAATACATTTCATCTGCTACAAACCACGTTGGTGCACCAAACACCCCACGATCAATCGCTTCCTGTGTGACCGCTTTCAGCTCAGATTTCACCTTTTCATCTTCTAGCCACGCCTGTACTTGAGTGACTTCAAAACCTAATTCTTGCGCTAAATTCATCAGCTCTGTCACATCATTTAAATTACGTGGCTGAGCAAACATGGCATCAAATAGCGCAGTCAAAACCCGTTGAAAATGCGCTGGCTGATATAACTGCACAGCAGTAAGCAAACGCATTAGCATTAAGGTATTAATTGGAAAATAAGGATTCATCTGTACAGGAATATGCCATAGCTTGGCCCAGCGCTGTAAATCAATCATCGAATAGCGTGCTTTGGCTGGCACAGCCATTGGACTGTTATTCCCTGTCGCTTTAAAGACCCCTCCCAACAACATCGGCTTCCATATCATTTCTGCCTGATGTTGCTCAGCAATTTGCTGTATGCGGTGAAAGCCCAAAAAGCTATATGGGCTACCTAAATCAAAATAAAATTCAATCTTGCTCATTTTCAAAGTCCTCGTCATTTTATGTGTCCATTCAATTCTTTTTATATCCTTACCAGCGCTCCATCCAGGGTCTGAGATCTAATTCATGTGTCCATGCATCTCGTGGTTGCTGTGAAAGGTGCCAATAATTCTCTGCAATATGTACTGGATTTAAAATGCCATCTTGCTCTTTTTTTGCGTACAAATCGGGAAAAGTATCTTTAATAAAGTCGGTATCAATCGCACCATCGACCACCACATGCGCCACATGAATATTACGGGGACCAAGTTCTCTCGCCATACTTTGCGCCAAGGCACGAAGCGCATGTTTTGCACCTGCAAAAGCCGCAAAGCCGGCTGCACCACGTATACCCGCCGTTGCACCAGTAAAAATAATCGTGCCACGCTCCCGTGTCACCATGCGTTTCGCCGCTTCACGGCCAGTCAAAAATGCGCCAAAGCAGGCCATTTCCCATATTTTAAAATATTTACGTGCTGTTTCTTCCAAAATACTACAAGGCACATTGGCACCAATATTAAATACCAGCACTTCGATCGGCCCTATTTCAGACTCAATCCGCTCCATCAGCTCAACGACCTGTTCTTCTTTACGCGCATCAGAAGCAAAACCAAATGCCGTGCCCCCCTGCTGTTCAATTTCTTCTATTAGAGGCGCGAGCTTATCTGCATTTCTTCGCGTCATGCAGGCTATATAGCCACCGCGGGCAAAACGCTTGGCAATTTCACCGCCAGTCGCATCTCCTGCACCAATGATTAATGCCACGCCCTTGGCTGGATGAGACAGCTGATTATTTTCCATGACGATCCCCTCGTGCTGGATAGTTTTTATTCCATGCGCTATCAATATTCTATTAGATAACGATCGTTACTATAACGAATACTATGTTATGATTAAATTATCGTCAATCTTAATTTCAGGGTCGTGCTCATGCGCTATAAACCCGAATACAAACAACAAAAACGGCAAGAATTGCTTCACATCAGTGGCCAGTTAGCAAAACAAAATGGCTTCGCTGCTACAGGCGTAGACAGCTTTATGAAAGCAGCTGGTGTCACCAGCGGTGCGTTTTACTCACATTTTTCAAGTAAGCAAGATTTGTTTAAAGCATTAATTGAAACAGAATTGCAACACAGCTTTGCCCATTGGGAAAATAATCCCCATCAGACGGTAGCAGAATGGGTTGATTTTGAGTTGGACCGTTATTTGGCCCCTTCGCATTTAAAACATGCAGATCAAGGTTGTGTACTTCCTGCATTGGCCTGTGAGGTGGCACGCGCCAATGACGACATCAAATATACCTATCAACAAGAACTGCTTCGTGGTCATGCACTGTTTACACAACACTTAGGATGCCCAGATAAAGCTTGGGCTATGCTCTGCCAGCTGGTTGGTGCCATTTTAATTGCTCGTGCGATTCCAGACCCTAGTCTCCAACAGCAGATTCTTCAGGCCAATAAAACCATAATGCGAAACTATCTTCATCATTTGGCACAATAAATTCAT
Organism: Acinetobacter sp. SWAC5; assembly: GCF_003419885.1. NCBI lineage: Bacteria > Pseudomonadati > Pseudomonadota > Gammaproteobacteria > Moraxellales > Moraxellaceae > Acinetobacter > Acinetobacter sp. SWAC5. Next base: position 97,546 of record NZ_QUWR01000016.1, on the reverse strand, counting down.
ATACATGTAAATAACACTGATCAAGGGTCATTGCTCATAATTACTTTTTCGTAAAGCAATCATAGCCATCGATACTAAGGGACAAAATGCTGTGCTTTATGCCTTTCCACACTAACTTTGTCATTTTTTATTCTTTTCAATTGCTTAAAGATTATGCATAAAGCGATTCTTTTAAATTCAGCCTGACTTTAAAAATTGGTTCGGACTGTGTATAACAATGGACCTGAAAGGGAAAATGATAAGCATAGGCAAAACGCACAAAAAAACGTTAGACTATGCAACAATCTATATAAGTTTAATGTCTTCACAGAAGACGAAAAAGAAGGTGAAGGCTGATGCCGCTCAATACAGTTGAAGAGCTCGTCGCGGATATTCGTGCAGGTAAAATGGTCATTCTAATGGATGACGAAGACCGTGAAAATGAAGGTGATTTAGTCATCGCTGCCACCCACGTGCGCCCTGAAGACATTAACTTCATGATTACGCATGCACGTGGCTTAGTTTGCCTAACATTAAGCAAAGAGCGTTGCCAACAGTTAAATCTACCACTCATGGTCGATGCCAATGGCGCACAGCATGGAACAAACTTTACATTGTCGATTGAAGCCGCAAATGGCATTTCGACTGGCATTTCACCTGCAGAACGCGCGCACACCATTCAAACGGCTGTAGCTGCACATGCAAAACCAGCAGACATCGTACAACCTGGGCATATTTTCCCACTGATGGCACAGCCTGGTGGCGTATTACACCGTGCAGGTCATACTGAAGCGGGTTGCGACCTGTCACGTTTAGCTGGGCTAGAACCTGCTTCTGTCATTTGTGAAATTATTAATGAAGATGGCACCATGGCGCGCCGTCCAGATTTAGAAGTATTTGCTGAAAAGCATGGTCTTAAAATGGGGACCATTGCCGATCTTATTCACTACCGTATGACCAATGAACAAACGGTAGAACGTTTAGATCAACAAACCCTCGACACAGAATACGGCACATTTGAATTGTTCCGTTACCGTGAAGTGGGTAACCCAGACATTCATTTGGCTTTGGTCAAAGGTGAACCAAAAGCAGGCGTAACTACTGTGCGCGTACATGGCTTTAGCCCAGCACGTGATTTGTTGAAAATCAACAAAAAAGATGGCGAGCCAGCTTGGAACCTAGACAAAGCACTGAAAGAAATTGCCAGCAGTGACCGTGGTGTATTGGTCTGGATTGGTCAGCGTCATTTGCAAGACCTAGGCCCTGCGCTTGAAAGCTTGACCGCACCAAAACCAACCAAATCAAATGCAGCTTTATCTCAGCAATACCAAACCATTGGTGTGGGTGCACAAATTTTACGTGATTTAGGTGTTGAAAAAATGAAGCTTCTTAGCTCTCCATTACGTTTCAATGCCCTATCAGGCTTTAACTTAGAAGTGGTGGAATACATCACCGCAAATCAAACATCTTAAGAAATTATCGAGGTTACTATGGCAGTTCGCCGTATTGAAGGTATGTTACATCTCGCGAACGAAGACCGTTATGCGATTTTAGTTGGTCGTTTTAATAGCTTTGTTGTAGAACATTTGCTAGAAGGTGCCGTTGATACATTGAAACGTCATGGCGTATCAGAGGATAATATCACTGTTGTTCATGCGCCTGGTGCTTGGGAACTTCCTATCGTTGCGAAAAAACTCGCAGCAACAGGTCGTTTTGACGCTATCATTGCACTTGGTGCCGTGATTCGTGGTAGCACACCTCACTTCGACTTTGTTGCAGGTGAATGTGCTAAAGGTTTAGGCGTTGTTGGCCTAGATGCTGGCTTGCCAGTAATCAACGGTGTATTGACTACGGACAGTATTGAACAAGCGATTGAACGCTCAGGAACAAAAGCAGGCAATAAAGGCAGCGAAGCTGCATTGACTGCAATTGAAATGGTTAACTTGTTAAAGGCTATTTAACGCTATGTCGCAAACACTTCAAGCAACTTATGCAGCAAAACGCAAAGCACGCCGTTTTGCTGTACAAGGAATTTATGAATGGCAAATGAGCCACAATCCAGTGCATGAAATTGAAGCGCGTACTCGCGTGGAAAATGCTATGCATAAAGTGGATCTCGGCTATTATCATGAATTGTTGACCGAGGTGGTTGCCAATCATGAAGCATTGGATGCGCTTTTAATCCCTGTGCTTGACCGCGAGTTATCAGCGCTTGATGGCGTTGAACTTGCGACGCTTCGTTTAGGTGCGTATGAATTGAAAGAACATCTTGAAATTCCATATCGCGTCGTTTTAGACGAAGCTATCGAGCTAGCTAAACATTTTGGCGGTGCAGACAGCCATAAATACATCAATGGTGTATTGGATCGTTTAGCGACCACATTACGTGCAGCAGAAAAGCAGCAAGCGAACTAAGTTTTTAAGTCGAATTGTTGTATGGCTGAGTTTTCGATTATTGACACCTATTTTAATCGCAAGAATGTAAATTCTGTCGATTTAGGGGTCGGTGACGACTCAGCCCTGCTCACCCCTCCTCCACAGCAACAATTGGTCATCTGTGCCGATACTTCAGTTGCTGGACGACACTTCCCCTTCGATACAGATCCACATGCCATTGGTTGGAAATCTGTTGCCGTCAATCTTTCTGATATTGCGGCCATGGGCGCTAAACCGCATAGCATTTTACTCGCATTGAGCTTACCCCAAATTGATCATGACTGGCTCAAAGGCTTTAGTCAGGGTTTATATGATTGTTGCGATCAATTTGGTGTGAGTTTAATTGGTGGTGATACCACCCAAAGCCCTCACTTAACCATTACCATTACCGCACTGGGCTGGATTGAAACTGGTCAAGCCATTACACGCTCGGGTGCTCAAATCGGCGACCTCATTTGCGTCAGCGGCACAGTTGGTGATGCAGCTTATGGCTTAAAACACCGTGGGCACCCCTTACAGCAACGCCTAGACTATCCAACACCTCGCTGTGAACTGGGTGAGCAACTCAAAGGCTTAGCCTCGAGCATGATCGACATCTCAGACGGTTTGGCTCAAGATTTGGGACATATTCTCACGGCTTCAAATGTCGGTGCGACCATTGAGTTAGATAAGCTTCCTCTCAGCGAAACTGTAAACAAATTATCTGAACAAGAAAAATTTCAATCTGCATTAGCAGGTGGCGATGACTATGAGTTATGCTTTAGTATCAGCCCTGAAAATTACCAAAAAATTAAACAACAGTGCGTCAATACATCGATTACGATTATTGGACAAATTACCCAAAACTTGGGATTAAATTTATTAAAAAATGGCGTAAATTACTCCATTCAATCTAATGGATATCAACACTTTGCATAAACCTAAAATTCATTTCCAGCGTATGACTTGGTTTGAACGTTGCGTCGTGTTTTGTGGCGTAGGTTTTGGGTCAGGCTTAGCTCCTAAAGCACCAGGGACTTTTGGTTCTGCTTTCGCATTACTGTTTATCCCTGCGTGGCTTGCAATTGGTTTGAATGCCACCATTATTGCTATTGTGCTGATGTCAGTCATTGGAATCTATATTTGTGGCAAAACAGCACAAATTATGGGCGTACACGATGATGGGCGTATCGTCTGGGACGAATTCGCAGGCCAATCCATTACCTTCTTGCCTCTTATCTATTTAGGCAATATGAATTGGATCTGGGCATTGATTGGATTCGGCTTATTCCGGCTCTTTGATGTTTGGAAACCATGGCCTATTCGTGCCATTGACCGTGGCGTCGATGGTGGATTCGGGATCATGCTCGATGACATCATTGCAGGTTTGTGGGCAGCCTTGTGTATTTGCCTATACTTTTATTTCTTATCGATGTGAAGATACTTCTAGGATCAACCATGTCAACAAGCGTTATCATTCTCGCCGCTGGTAAAGGAACGCGTATGCGCTCTAATTTACCAAAAGTCTTGCAACCCTTAGCAGGACGCCCTCTACTGGGACACGTAATTGAAACTGCAAAAAAACTCAATGCAGCCAATATTATTACGATCTACGGTCATGGTGGCAGTTTGGTTCAAGAGGCTTTTACTCAAGAACACATTCAATGGGTCGAACAAGCTGAACAACTCGGTACAGGCCATGCGGTAAAAGTAACGCTCCCCGTCTTACCAAAAGAAGGCCTATCGCTCATCCTTTCAGGTGATGTGCCATGCATTACGCAGCAAACCCTGCAAAAGCTACTCGACGCATCTCAATCTTCTGGTATTGGCTTAGTCACTTTAACTGTTGCTGATGCAACAGGCTACGGCCGAATTGTACGTGAAAACGGTAAAATTCAAGCGATTGTAGAACACAAAGACGCTTCTGAAGAACAACGTAAAATTAAAGAATTCAATACGGGCATTTATGCTGTGAGCAATGCCAAATTGCACGAATGGCTTCCACGCTTAAATAACAATAACGCGCAAGGCGAATATTACCTGACCGATATCGTTGCCATGGCGATTGCGGATGGCTTAGAAGTCGCATCTGTAGAACCAGAGCTTGCTTTTGAAGTTGAAGGCGTCAATGACCGCGTACAACTGGCTGCCTTAGAACGTGAATTTCAAATATTCCAAGCAAAACAGCTCATGCAACAAGGCATACATTTGATTGATCCGAGTCGTTTTGATTTACGTGGCAATCTCACAGCTGGCAAGGATGTACGCATTGATATCAATGTGATTATCGAAGATGATTGCGAGCTTGGTGACAATGTGGAAATTGGTGCAGGCTGTGTGATTAAAAACACCAAAATTGCGTCAGGCACCAAAGTTCAACCTTATAGCGTATTTGATAGCGCTGTCGTAGGTGAATATGCTCAAATTGGGCCTTTCACACGTTTACGCCCAGGGGCAGAATTAGCAAATGATGTGCATATTGGCAACTTTGTTGAAGTCAAAAATACTAAAATTGGCCTCGGTTCTAAAGCCAATCACTTCACTTATCTCGGCGATGCAGAAGTAGGTGCAGGCTCAAATATTGGTGCAGGCACGATTACCTGTAACTATGATGGTGCCAACAAATTTAAAACCATTATTGGCGATGCAGCCTTTATTGGTTCAAACAGCTCACTTGTTGCTCCTGTTACCATTGGCAATGGTGCAACAGTCGGTGCGGGTTCAACAATTACCCGCGATGTTGCTGACAATTGTTTAGCTGTAGAACGCTCTAAACAATTTGCCAAAGAAAATTATCAGCGTCCGCAAAAAATTAAGAAATAAGAGGTCAAAATTATGTGTGGCATCGTAGGCGGCATTGCTGAACGCAGCATCACTAATATTTTAATTGAAGGCTTAAAACGCCTTGAATACCGTGGCTATGACTCTGCAGGTCTAGCCCTCATCAATTCAGGTCATGTACTACGCGAACGTCGCGTGGGTAAAGTTGCGAATCTTGAAGAAGCGGTGAATCAATCACAAATTTCAGGTTCACTTGGTATCGCACATACCCGCTGGGCAACACACGGTAAACCAACTGAAAATAATGCGCATCCACATATTTCTGGTACGGTTGCGGTTGTACACAACGGGATTATCGAAAACTACCAAGAGCTCAAAGATGACTTAGAAGCTTTGGGCTATGTGTTTACCTCACAAACAGATACCGAAGTTGTGGCACATTTGGTGAATGATGCACTGAAATCCACACCGAGCTTACTCGAAGCTGTACGCCAAGTTGTACCACAGCTGAAAGGTGCTTATGCGCTTGGTATTGTCCATACAGATCACCCAAATGAATTGATCACGGTACGTGAAGGCTCACCACTGGTGATTGGTGTCGGCTTTGGTGAAAACTTTATCAGTTCAGACCAATTGGCACTCCTACCTATTACCAATCGCTTCATTTACCTAGAAGAGGGTGATATTGCACGTCTAACACGTACCAGCATTGAAGTATTTGTAAATGGCAACCGTGTAGAACGCCCAATTAAAGAACTTGATGCGACAGTGAGTAATGCATCAAAGGGTGAATATAAGCATTTCATGCTCAAAGAGATTTATGAGCAACCTGAAGCGATTCAGCAAACCATCTCTCAAGCCTTAAATGGCAATGCATTACGCTCAGATTTCTTACAAGAAGCTGAAGCTGACTTTACAAAGATCCAACAAGTGCAAATCATTGCCTGTGGTACCAGCTACCATGCGGGTATGATTGCAAAATATTGGTTTGAACAGCTCATTGATGTACCTTGCCAAGTCGAAATTGCCAGCGAATTTCGTTACCGCTCACCTGTGATTGTAAATAACACACTGTATGTGTGTATTTCACAATCTGGTGAAACAGCAGATACTTTAGCGGCACTTCGTGATACGCAAAAACGCGCTCTCGCAAAAGGCCTAGACATTACAACCATGACGATTTGTAACGTTGCAACATCGTCTATGGTGCGCGAAACCAATCACAGCTTGCTGACACTTGCAGGCCCTGAGATTGGTGTTGCATCAACCAAGGCCTTTACCACACAGCTCGCCGCCTTAATGTTATTGACTTTAAAAATTGGTCAAATCAAGGGCAATATTTCAAATCAAGCAATTGAAGAAATTACAGCTGAGCTATGGCACCTTCCAAAAGTTATTTTAGATACTTTACAAAATAACGAAGAAATCCTTCGCCTCTCTGAACTGTTTAAAGAAAAACAACACTGCCTATTTTTAGGCCGTGGTACGAATTTCCCAATTGCACTAGAAGGCGCATTGAAACTGAAAGAAATTTCATATATTCATGCCGAAGGTTATGCTGCAGGCGAACTCAAACATGGCCCATTGGCTTTGGTTGACAATGACATGCCTGTCGTGATTCTTGCACCGCAAGATGACATGTTGGATAAATTAAAATCTAACATGGAAGAAGTTCAAGCACGTGGCGGTGAGCTCTTTGTTTTTGCTGATGAAAACAGTGGCATCAAAAATAAAGATCGCCAACATATTGTGAATGTGCCAAACATTCATGCTCTACTGGCTCCAATTGTTTACAGTATTCCTGTGCAACTGTTGTCATACCATGTTGCTGTTTTACGTGGTACAGATGTAGACCAGCCACGAAACTTAGCAAAATCCGTAACTGTTGAATAACAAAAAGGCTGACGTTGTCAGCCTTTTTCCTAACTACAATTTGAGAACTTTATATGACAACCTTAACTTGTTTTAAAGCTTATGACATTCGTGGAAAACTTGGGGAAGAATTAAACGAAGACATCGCCTATAAAGTAGGCCGCGCCTATGGTCAAATCTACCAACCTAAAACCATCGTGGTCGGCTGTGACATTCGCTTAAGCAGTGAAGGCTTAAAACAAGCAACCATCAAAGGCCTGAATGATGCTGGCGTAAATGTACTTGACCTTGGTATGACAGGGACTGAAGAAGTCTACTTTGGTGCATTCCATCTTGATGTACAAGGGGGAATTGAAGTCACTGCCAGCCATAATCCTATGGATTATAATGGCATGAAATTGGTGCGTGAAAATTCACGTCCAATTAGCGCTGATACAGGCTTAAAAGAAATTCAAGCTTTAGCTGAAGCTGGTGTATTCAATGAAGTTGAGCATAAAGGCACGACAGAAAAATACAATATTTTGCCTGAATTTGTAGCGCATTTGATGGGCTATATTGACCCAGCAAAAATTCGTCCATTAAAACTGGTGGTCAATGCGGGGAATGGTGCAGCAGGCCATGTGATTGATGCCATTGAAGAAAAATTCAAAAGCCTCAATGTGCCTGTAGAATTTATTAAAATCCATCATGAAGCGGATGGCACATTCCCCAATGGTATTCCCAACCCACTCCTAGTTGAAAACCGTGACAGTACACGTAATGCAGTACTTGAACATGGGGCAGATATGGGCCTTGCCTGGGATGGTGACTTTGACCGTTGCTTCTTATTTGATGAAAAAGGTCAATTTATTGAAGGCTATTATATTGTTGGCTTACTTGCTCAAGCATTTTTGCTCAAGCAAGCGGGTGAAAAAATTGTGCATGACCCACGCCTCGTATGGAATACCGTGGACATCGTAGAACAATATAAGGGCCAAACTGTACAATCAAAATCAGGGCATGCATTTATTAAACAAGTGATGCGTGAACAAAATGCGGTATATGGTGGCGAAATGTCTGCACATCATTATTTCCGTGATTTTGCTTATTGCGACAGCGGCATGATTCCATGGTTATTGGCTGTTTCAGTATTGTCTGAAACGCAACAAACACTGTCTTCTTTAGTAGAAGGCATGATTGCCAAATTCCCTTGCTCTGGCGAAATCAATTTTAAAGTACAAGATACACAAGTGACGATTCAAAAGATCTTTGAGTATTTTGCAGCACAAAATCCTGCGATTGATAAAACTGATGGCATTAGCCTCGATTTTGGTAACTGGCGCCTAAACGTGCGCGCTTCGAATACTGAGCCACTGTTACGCCTGAATATCGAAACAACAGCATCGAAAAATCCAGAATCTATTCAATACTATGTTGATCTACTTACCCAGCTCATTGAAGCTTAATTGATAACAATAAAAAAAGAGCCTTTCGAGGCTCTTTTTTATTGCTTAGGATTGATAACCTTGTGGGTTCTGCTTTTGCCAGTTCCAACTGTCTGCCAACATATCCGCTAAATTATATTGTGCTGTCCAACCCAGTTCCGCTACTGCACGGCTATTATCCGCAAATGAAATTGCCACATCGCCTGCACGTCGTGGTGCAAATTCAAACGGGATCGTGATTTGATTCACCTGCTCAAACGTATTTTTAAGCTCTAAAACAGAAGAACCTGTGCCCGTACCAATATTCCATGCACGACAACCTGTCTGATGCAGACGATTATTCAGCGCACATAAATGCGCATTGGCCAAATCGACCACATGAATATAATCACGTACACCAGTCCCGTCAGCGGTTTCATAATCATTGCCAAAAATAGACAACTTTTCCCGGCGACCAACAGCTACTTGTGTCAAATAAGGCATTAAGTTATTAGGAATGCCCTGTGGATCTTCCCCCATTTGACCACTCTTATGTGCGCCAACAGGGTTGAAATAACGCAACAAGGCAATCGACCAGCGCTCATCTGCTTCAGCTAACTTTTGTAGCATCTGCTCAACAACCAACTTGGTATAACCATAATTGTTATTTGGCATGCCCGTTGGCATTTCTTCATTTAAGGGCGATACATTCGCTTCATCATAAACCGTAGCCGATGAACTAAATACCAGCTTATATACGCCTGCTCGCGCCATGGCTTGTACTAAAGAGATAGAACCCGCAATGTTATTATCAAAATACATCGCAGGAAATTGTTGGCTTTCACCTACGGCTTTTAAGCCAGCAAAATGAATGACTGCATCTATTGCATGTTGCTGAAATAATGCATCCAAGACCTGAGCATCACGAATATCACCCTGTACAAAGTCTAAAGACTTTGATGCAATATTCTGCACGCGTACTAAGGCCTCTTCAGCACTATTGGATAAATTATCTAAGACTACAACTTCATGACCAGCGCAAAGAAGCTCAACACAGGTATGTGAGCCAATATAACCTGCACCACCCGTCACTAAAATCTTAGCCATTCTTTTTTCCTAATAAAATCTTTAACAAACCTTGTGTCGAAGAATCAAAGTGTGACACATCTTCTGCTTCACGATTTAAAATCGGCAAAAGATGATTGGCAATTTCTTTACCTTTTTCTACACCCCATTGATCGAATGCATTGATATTCCACAACACCGATTGTACAAACACTTTGTGTTCATATAGCGCAACCAACATCCCTAATGTATATGGCGTTAATTGATCCAATAACACGGTAGTACTGGGCTGATTTCCAGCATATTGCTTATAAGCAGGTAAATTTTCAAGTTCTGTTTGATCTAACACTTCATTACCAAAGGCAAGTAAACGAGACTGTGCCAAACAGTTAGAAAGTGCTAAATGATGCTGTTCAATAAGCGCTTCCGCATTATCAATATAGGTAAATTGATTTGCATTATAACGATGCACAGGGGCAATAAAGTCACAACTTACTGCATGAGTACCCTGATGTAACAATTGATAGAAAGCATGTTGTGCATTTGGCCCCACCTCTCCCCAAATAATCGGGCAAGTATCAACTACAGCTTTTTCACCTGTACGCTGTACAGACTTACCATTTGATTCCATTTCGAGCTGTTGTAAATAAGAGGCAAAATACTTCAAGCGCCCATCATAAGGTAAAACCGCATGCGTCTGAATATCTAAGAAGTTATTATTCCAAACACCTAAAAGTGCCATCAACACAGGAATATTTTGCTCAAATGGTGCAGTTTGAAAATGTTGATCTATTTCAAATGCGCCAGCCAGTAGGTCTTTAAAATTTTCCACACCTACTGTTAATGCAATAGGTAAACCAATGCAAGACCATAGAGAGTAACGACCACCTACCCAATCCCAAAGTAAGAATTGATTGTCTTCTCTAATTCCCCATTCGGTCATTTTGTCAGGTTTTGTTGAAACACCCACAAAATGGCACTGCAATGCACTATCAGATGCTTTTAGAGTGCGTTGCAACCAGCATCGAGCTGTTTGGGCATTAGAAAGTGTATCTATCGTTCCGAAGGATTTTGATGAAATTATAAATAAAGTCGTCTCTGGGCGCAGTTGGTGCAATAAATCAGAAAGCTGACTCCCATCCATTGTAGAAACAAAATGGACTTTCAGATCTTGTGCCGTTTGCACTTTAAAATCAGTTAAAGCGTGTGAAATCATGAGTGGGCCTAAGTCTGACCCACCTACACCAATATTCACTACATCTCGAATCACTTCACCAGTCGCACCACGATATTGACCAGCATGAATTCGCTCTACCAATTCATACATTCGATCCAATTGACCATGTACTTGTTTTGCAAGTTGTGGATGCTCATGACTATTTTTAGGTAAACGCAATGCCCAATGCATGGCAGCACGTTTTTCGGTGTAGTTGATTTTTTCTACCGAAAATAGACTTTGAATCCAATCTTTTAATTGATGAGATTTTGCATAAGCAATCAGTTGCTCAAATACTTTGCCATTGACACGATGCTTACTAAAATCGAAGCACAATTGATTGATATGAATTGAACATTGCTCAAATCTTAATGGATTTTTTGCAAATAGTTGACTTAAATGCGTTTCTTTTTGATTGTCCGCTAAAGCCTTTAGCTTTGTATAGATCATATGTGAATCTTGTTTCGGAAATTGCTCTATATTATTCATAATCGTCCCACCCCCTCGTATGCAAAGCCCTCTTCTTTTACATAGTGTGGGTCATAAATATTACGACCATCTAATATAAAAGGATGCTGCATCACGTTTTTTAATCGTCGATAATCAGGACTCCAATATTGTTTCCATGCTGTAACTAAACACAGTGCATGCGCATTTTCTGCTGCTTCATATTGGTCGTCACACAAAATTAGATCATCGCGCGCCCCATAAGCCTTTTCAATTTCAGGCAATGCTCTTGGGTCATGCAGTCGAACGGTCACCTTTTGTGCCCAGAATGCTTGTAGTAAACTGTGGATCGGTGAATTGATAATACTGGATGAGCTTTCTCTAAATGAAGCCCCCCATATTGCGACTGTTTTACCCTGAATATCTGCCTTATAATAGTTCCAAAATTTTCTGAACAGCAATTCTTTCTGCTGCTCATTAATTTCCCAAACCTGTTGTAATAATCGACTACGATTGCCTGAATCAGTGACGGTTTGCGACAAAGCTAAAATATCACGTGAGAAATTTTCCCCACCAAAGCCCACACCAGAATATAAATAGCTTGGCCCGATACGGCTATCAGCTCCTACCCCTAAACGTACATTTTCAATATCAATATTGAGTTTTTCAGCAACTAAGGACAGATCATTCATATAACTGATCCGCGTTGCTAACATGCCTGAAATACTCATTTTAGTAAATTCAGCATCTAATATTGGCATAAAAATCAGCTGATGCATACGTGGATAAATCGGCCGTAACAATTCTTTTATCTGTTTCTTAGCAAAAGCATCTTCATTCGTTCCAATCACAATTGACTTAGATTGTGCAATATTTTCAACTGAAGAGCCTTCCTGCGTCATATCAGGTATATATACCCACGCATCTTTAGACAAAATATCTTGTAGCGTCTTTGTTCCTTGTAAACCAAAGGTCGAACTATTAACCATCAATTTAGGATGAATAATCGGTTCAACTTTTAATTTATGAGCCAGTTCAATTGCGACATCTAATTTTGAAGGGTTGAAGGCCAAGAAATAGACATCAAATTCGTATTTTAAAATCTGCGACAAATCACAAATTTTTAAAGCACCGTTCAGCTGCTGTAATTCAATAATCTTTTTTAAATTGGAATCGAAAGGCAAATTATGTACATGAAAAAAGCGGATATCAGACTCTGGACACCAGATCACACTATGCCCATGTTCAGCAAATAATGCCCCCATAACCGCTGCATTAAGCGTCGAACCAAATACCGCAATTTTCATATACATCCTCTGTTTATTTTAAGCATCGAGCTCTTTAATAAGTGTTTTAAATTCTTCACCAAGTTGCGGATGTGCAATTCCATAGTGCAAAACTGCTTTTAAATAGCCAATTTTGCTACCACAGTCAAAGGTTTGACCTTTCATACGATAGGCTTCAACTGATTCTGTTTGTTGCAACAATGCAATGGCATCAGTCAATTGAATTTCATTGCCTGCACCCTTAGGTGTCTGCTCAAGTAATTGCATAATTTTTGCTGGGAGCACATAACGTCCCACCACAGATAGGTTAGAAGGTGCTGTCCCTACTGCAGGCTTTTCAACAATCCCTTGCATTTCGATGCTATGGCCTTCCTCTGGGGTTGTTGCCACATCAACAATACCATACTGATCGACTAACTCATCAGGAACAGCTTCGACCATAATTTGCGAAGCTTTTGATTCATTAAAACGACGAATCATCAAACTCAAATCATTATCCGCCGCATCATCTTTAACCAGTACGTCTGGGAGTAAAACTGCAAAATCATCTTCACCTACAATAGATTTTGCACAAAGTACAGCATGCCCTAAACCTAATGGTTGAGGCTGACGTACACTCACAACACTCACATGTGCAGGTAAAATTTCTGTAATTGTTTTTAACAGATCATATTTCTTTTTATTTTCTAAAGTTGTTTCAAGCTCAAAGTTACGATCAAAATAGTTTTCAATTGAAGCTTTAGAGCTATGTGTGACCAAAATGATTTGCTCTACACCAGCCGCAACAGCTTCACGTACCACATATTCAATGGCTGGACGGTCTACAACTGTTACCATTTCTTTAGGAATAGATTTACTTGCAGGTAAAAAACGCGTACCTAAGCCTGCGACTGGAAGAATTGCCTTTTTAATCATATTTAAAACACTATATTAAACTATTATAAATAACTATATAATGCCATATTAATAAAAAAATATATATTAAATATTCAGTTAAAATTCAAAGAATTTTACACCACATAAACCAAACATAGATATTTTGCTGTACTAAAAGGATAGTTTAACTTTATAATCCTATTCATTTAGATATTTCAGTCATTTTTATGACGAGCATTATTAATATGAAAGACCTTCAAATAAAAATGGCTAAGCCATTGCCTCGAACCTTTAAGCGACTATTTGATATATGTTTTGCATTAATAACTATTTTCATTTTATCGCCATTTCTTATATTAATATATATCATTGTAAAAACTGATAAAGGCCCAGCTTTTTACGGACATGAAAGAATTGGCAGAAATGGTAAAAAGTTTAAATGCCTAAAATTTAGATCAATGGCTACTAATTCCAAAGAATTACTGGAACAAATTTTAGCACAAGATCCAGAAGCCCGAAAAGAATGGGAGCAAAGCTTTAAATTAAAGAATGACCCCAGAATCACTAAAATTGGCCATTTCCTAAGAAAAACAAGTTTAGATGAACTCCCTCAGTTGTTTAATATATTAAAAGGTGAAATGAGTACTGTTGGACCTCGCCCTGTTACAGAAAAAGAGGTCGATTTTTATAATGATAACAAAAGCTACTATTTAGCAGTAAAACCAGGTCTTACTGGGCTATGGCAAGTTAGTGGCCGAAGCAATATTGATTACAACACCCGTATTCAAATAGATAAACATTATGTACAGACATGGTCATTCCTTAAAGATATGATTATTATTAAAACTATTAAAGTTGTTTTATTTAGAGAGGGTGCTTATTAAATAAGTACCTTCAATTTAAAAATTTATCTAATTTCTAACCCATAAAATATCAAAGGCGCAAAATGATTCCTGTGATTCTATCTGGTGGCTCTGGCACGAGACTTTGGCCACTTTCAAGATCTAACTATCCTAAACAATTTTTACCCATTACTGAAGAAAAAACATTATTTCAGTTAACTTTAGAGAGAATTACACAATTAAATCATGCTATAGATAACTTTCAAAACCCTATTATTGTTACCAATGAAAATCATCGCTTTATTGTTGCCGAACAACTAAGACAACAGAAACTCAACGCAAAAATTTTACTTGAACCCGTTGCTAGAAACACTGCACCTGCTATTGCTGCCGCCGCAGAACTTGCCCTCTCTTATGAAGATGATCCAGTTTTGCTCATTCTTGCTGCAGACCATGTTATACAACAGCAAGAAGCTTTTAATGATGCTGTTAAAGTGGGCTTAGAAGCGGCTGAATCTGGTCTACTGGTGACTTTTGGTATTGTTCCTACTTCACCAGAAATCGGCTATGGTTATATTAAAGCATCAGACTCAATTTCTACAGACCAAGCAATAAAAGCATGCAAAGTTGAGCAATTTGTAGAAAAACCAGATACTCAAACTGCCCAACAATATTTAGACCAAGGTTCGTATCTTTGGAATAGTGGCATGTTTATGTTTAAAGCTTCTGTGTATTTACAAGAGTTACAGAAATTTAATTCAGCTATTGCAAATCAAGCCAAAGAATCATTCAAACTTAGCAAAAATGATTTAGATTTTGTACGATTAGATCAAGAAAGTTTTAAAAAATCACCTGATGACTCTATTGATTATGCCGTAATGGAAAAATCTGATCAGGTTGTTGTTGTGCCTCTTAAAGCCAATTGGAGTGATGTAGGTGCTTGGAAAAGTGTATGGGAAGTCAGCAACAAAGATCAAAATGGCAATGTTTGCCGTGGCGATACCATCGCTGTAAATACATCTAATTCTTTAATTCATGCTGACAGTCGCTTAGTTAGCGTCCTTGGATTAGATGATGTTGTTGTGATTGAAACACCTGATGCTGTTTTAGTTGCAAATAAAAATAAAGTCCAAGACATTAAAAAGATTGTAGAAAAATTAAAATCAAATGAACGTACCGAGGTGGATACTCACCGTAAAGTATATCGCCCTTGGGGATGCTATGATTCCATTGATAATGGACAACGCCACCAAGTGAAATGCATTACAGTGAATCCTGGGCAAAAGCTTTCTTTACAAATGCATCACCACCGTGCAGAGCATTGGATTGTCGTTAGCGGAACGGCTCGCATCCACAAAGGCAAAGAAACTTTCTTACTCACTGAGAATGAATCCGTGTATATTCCGCTCGGAGAAACACATGCGCTTGAAAACCCAGGAAAAATGCCACTAGAACTAATTGAAGTTCAGTCAGGTTCATATTTGGGTGAAG
This sequence comes from Acinetobacter sp. SWAC5, assembly GCF_003419885.1. Classification (NCBI taxonomy): domain Bacteria; kingdom Pseudomonadati; phylum Pseudomonadota; class Gammaproteobacteria; order Moraxellales; family Moraxellaceae; genus Acinetobacter; species Acinetobacter sp. SWAC5. The sequence continues at coordinate 81,873 of NZ_QUWR01000016.1, read as the reverse complement.
ATGATATTGTGCGTTTTGAAGATTTATACGGACGTGTATAAATAATAACTAAAGGGCCATTATCGTAAATGGCCCTTTGTCTTCTATTTAGAAACCTCTTGTTTCCCATTTTTGAGCCACATATTGATTGAACTCTTCTCTAAATCTAGCATCTGAAAATTTGATAGCATTTGCTCGACAGTTTTCAGGAAGATATAAATCAACATGCGATTCAAATTGATGAACTGCATTTACAATGCTTTGTACATCCTGATGACCAAAAAATAATCCTGATGGCTTATTGAGTAAATCAGAATTTACAGTTTCCAAGGCACCACCTTTACCAAAAGCAATTACTGGTGTTCCACAAGCCTGTGCCTCTACAGGTGTAATTCCAAAGTCTTCTTCTGCTGCAAAAACAAAAGCTTTGGCTCTACGCATACAATCTTGCATGACTTCATTCGATTGATAACCTAGAATTTCAACATTACTCTTAGCTTTGGACTTAATTTTTTCCATGTCTGGCCCATTACCAATTACAACCAACTTTTTATTTGGCATTTGTGAAAAAGCTTCGACAATCAAATCAATCTTCTTATATGGAACCATTCTTGAGGCAGTGAAATAAAATTCCTCTTTTGATTCCTCTATAGTAAATCGATCAGTCTCTACAGGTGGATAAATAACATCTGCATTACGGCCATAAACTTTTTTTATTCGTCTCGAAATAAACTGTGAATTTGCTACAAAATGATCCACACCATTAGCAGTTCTATAATCCCACATTCGAATTTTGTGAAGTAACCAGCGCACTATAACAGCCTTAATACCCTTATCTAAGCCTAACTCTCTTAAATATTGGTGCTGTAAATCCCAAGCATAACGAATAGGAGAATGCACATAACTAATATGCAATTGATCAGGTCCTGTTAACACACCTTTTGCAACCGCATGACTGCTCGACAAGACAACATCATAAGCAGATACATCTAGTTGCTCTATTGCTAGTGGCATTAAAGGTAAATAGTTTCTATACTTAGTTTCTGCCTTAGGCAATTTTTGAATAAAAGAAGTTTTTGCATGTTTACCTAAAAAATGTTGTCGAGCATCATCATTTAAAAAGTCAATGACAGAAAATAAATCCGATTTTGGAAATACTTTAAGCATCTCAGTCATTACTTTTTCAGCGCCCGCATAAGTTACAAGCCAATCTGCAACAAAAGCTATTTTAGGTTCATAATTTTCCATACTTTGCTCTTTTATATAATCGTAAAAAGATAATGATAAAAATAAGAATATATGTAAATAAAAAAAGACTTATATCTTAAGATTATTTATAATTAGATCAACTTTATTGATTAATTATTCATTATATGAAAAAAAAATCAGAAAAAATTATTTTTGATACTCGATGGATAGGAGAACACGGTATTGGACGCTTTGCTAAAGAAGTATACGATAAAGAAATATTCCAACCTATCACACTAAAAGGCAACCCTGTCAGTATATTTGATGTATTAAAGCTGACATTGTATTTGTTACTACATCGGGATTTTTTCTATTCCCCTGGGTTCAATGCACCATTGTTTTTTCTAAATCGCACTGCAATCACTTTGCATGACTTAAATCATATAGATTTAGATGCGAATAGCTCTGTTTTAAAAAGACTATACTATAATTTAATTTTAAAACGTGCTTGTAGAAAATGTGCATTCATTGTCACTGTCTCAGAATTTTCTAAGAAAAGAATCGTAGAATGGAGTGGAGTAAACCCTAATAAAGTAAAAGTAATTTATAATGGAGTTTCTGAAGCATTTCACCCAAATGTAAAGGCATATGAACCAGGTTTTCCATATATCTTCATAGTCGGGAATCGAAAACTTCATAAAAATGAAGATAGAGCCATGCGTGCATTTGCACAAGCAAATATAGATAAAAATATTAGATTATTGTTTTCTGGAAAACCATCCGATCAATTACTACAAACTTCAAAAGAATTAAATATTGAAAATCGCATAATATTCTTAGGCCAGCTTAGTGAAAAACAACTTGCTAGCACCTATAAAGGGGCAATTTGTTTATTATTTCCATCACTCTACGAAGGCTTTGGACTACCAGTCATTGAAGCTAATGCTTGTGAGACACCAGTAATTACATCAAATATTGGAGCTCTACAAGAAATTACTGAAAAAGAATTTAATATATTAATCAACCCTGAATCAATACTGGAAATTAAAGAAGCTATAGAAAGTTTCACTAATAAAACATCCGTTCAAAAAAATAAATCCATTAAAATTCATTTAGAAAAATTTAACTGGGAAATATCAAAAAAGCAATTAAAGAATTACTTTAATTTCAATAGCGTATAAATGTATTTACGATGAAATATGTAAATTCATAGAATCTTTCTGATGTAGTACTGTAGTATCATCTAATGAACCTTGGATTTTAATGATTGCTGAATTATAGAAGCCAAATCTAAAGGCAGACCATCTAATTTAAGCATAGAGAATTAAATCCACCATGCTTAAATTAGGTGATCTGCATTAGGCTGGGAAATACTATTTCAGTCGCTCAACCATCAAATCAAAGATTTACCAAGAGATACCTATATATCATTTAAGCTGTATTCCACAGGAACCTTTTTTGAATCGATGCATTTAATTCACCACCTATATCTGAATGTTTAAAATTTTCGTCACAAATAATCAGAAAAGACATATTTTTTGATGAATGATAACTATTTAATATAAGAATCCATTATTTAAATAGGATAAATACAAATTTACACATTATTTAATTTATCCATTTTAAATGATTTTTCAACATAAAAACCATAAGCTATAATTAAAGAATAAATAAAATACAAAAAGTAAAGATATATTGGATTCAACGACATACTTGCTATCCAATATGCAAGAATCAAAAAAAATAGAATACTATTACGATAAATAAAAGATTTTAATAAAAAGTATAAAGAGATAATCAAATACCCCAACAAACCAATCAAACCAGAAAATCCCATAATAGAATATATATTAACTTCGGTTGCTTCAGAACCAATTCCACCAAAGCCAAATAAAAAATAGAATGGATCTGATTTCAAGAATTTAAGCATATAGTTTACTTGTTCCATTCGAATAAAATATGATGGATCATCAGAAATATTACCAAAAAATATAGCATTCCCTTTCCTATAAATTAACTCACCAACAATATCAAAATCATTGTAGTTAATATATATGTAACTTAAAACTCCAAAAATAAAAGAAAAAACTAGCAAAGATAAAATTTTAAATATATATTTTGATGAGTAGAAATATATTAAAAATGTTAAAAACAACAGTGCAAAGCCTGTAGTTGTATTTTGAAACAAAATAGCTATAACCAAAATAATAAAACAAAAAGCCTTATATACTTTAGAAATATCTAAATATCTTAAAATAATCAATGACAAATTTAAAAAACAAACATCTAACGTAGGATAACCTATACTTATACGACCATACCACTTATTACCTAAAATCTCATACAAATTAGGGATGAAAAAAAATAAAACAATAGTCAATAAACTATAAATTAAGCTAAATACAACTATTGCCTTTAAAATAATATTTAAAGAAAAATCTTTCTTTTCTTGAAAAAGATAATTTGCGGTATAAACCAAACAAAGCATACTAAAAAATTTCATCCATCGCCCAATACCTTCACCATATGAATAAAATAAAGGTTTAGCAGTATTAGCTCCTCTCATATCTTGAATATACATATGATCTGGATAAAACAAAATGCTTATAATAAATGTATACAGCGCAATAAAAATTAAAATAATATAAAAGAATATCATTTCCCTATTAAGTTTTATTTTCTTTAAAAGAAATATCAAAATAGCTGGCAGTATTATAAAAAAATCTCTTAAAAAAGAGAAAGGAAAGTAACTTTGAGTTAATCCACCACGAACACCATCAAAAATAGCAAAAAAGATTGATATTAAATACATAAAAAATATTAATGTAAAAAAATTCAGTTTCATTTAATTTCTCTATTTATTAGCTCCACAAAATCAGAAGTACTTGAAAAAAGACAATTACTATCAATATAATCTTTCATTCCGTCTCTATTGCTAGCTAATACAAAAATACCTAACTCTATTGCTTCTAACATGACCAAAGGAACTCCCTCAAATCTAGAAGGCATTACTAAAAAATCACACTTAAATGCTATGTCCCATGGCTCTGATAACCAACCATAAAAAGTTACTTTCACATGTGGACACTTTAACTTAAATAATTTTTTTAATTTTTCTTCATCTGGGCCATTGCCAATAATATGAACAACAACCTTAGAAAAATCGATATTTGCTTGGCTTAATGCCTCAACAAAAATATCTTGCCCTTTTTGACGAAAATAAATCCTTCCAATTAAAAAAATATTTATTTTATCATCAGACCTTTCATTCAAATAAGATTTTCTCATCTCCTTATATAACTCAATATTTCTAACTTTATTCTTAATAAGAAATATTTCAGATTCCCCATTAATACACTTTAATTTCTCAGCACAATCATTATTTATTGTAATAAATTCAAAAACTCTTGAATAAGATATCTTTGAAAGAAGGTCACGAATAAATGAAAATTTTTTATCCATAATATATGCTGAATGTGCATAAGGAATATATGAAGAAAATTTAATTTTTTTTTCGTACAAATAGTTTAAAATTGAACCACCAATCTCTATATCACCCTGCACTAAAATTATTTTACTATATGAATTCCAATTTATTTTTTTTAAAAAATTATTTAAGACTATTTTTCTATAAATATTAAAAAAAGTTTGAATAATTTCAATATGGGGTTGTGAGCAAGGTAATACGAAATAACTTATTTTCATTTCGTTTAAAATTTTTATTAAATTAGAATTTTTTAAATCGCAAGCCACATTTACGTTTATATTTAAATCCATTAAATCTTTTATAATATTAATCGTCATTAATTCATGACCACCTACAATTTTAGATGGGAAAATAAATAAAGGCGTAAAACCAAAATATTCCTCATATCCATCAATTGACAAATTCATATTTCCAAAACCTCTTTCCAACTTTGTGCAACATTTTTAATACTATAATTATTAACGCTTTTTATAGCGTTAAGTCTTATAATATTAATTTCCTTACAATCAACATTCATTAAAATATTATAAATTTCATCAACTGCATTTTCTTCTTTGATTATAATTCCATTTACATTATTTTTAATTACACTTTTTGGGCCAATATGGTCTGAAGCTAATACGAGTAGCCCACTTGCCATTGCCTCAATAATAACCAAGCCAAACAACTCTTCCCATCCATTAATTTTTTTAGATGGAAGTAACAAAACATGACTATTTTTAAAAATTTTTGCTACATCATCTTTATTAGATATATACCCTAAGTAATTAAAATTTTTTTTTCCTTTCATTTCATTTAATACATAATTCTCAAGCTCACCTCCTCCGACAAAAGTAACTTCATATTTATTCTCATCTAATCTATGTATTAAATCACAAATTTCCATGATTCCTTTTTCAGGTATCATACGTCCAACATATAATACATTTATTTTTTCTGATATATCTTTTGGCGCACTAACAGAAAATTTTTCTAAATTTACACTATGAGGAATAATTGAAATTTTATTTCTTTTATCTTCTAAAATCCCCTCTTTAAAGCTATCAGCCACTGGCTTACTCAAACATATATATTTATAGTTTTTATTATTTAAAATTAAGGAATATAATGGCTTAAAAACTATTCTATTTAGAAGTTTTATATGTGGAACACTATTCCCCCACCAATATGGCCAAGATGTATGGTAATATACTTTGTTTCTAAAACAAAGAATGCTATAAAATATAACTCTATAATCGTAAGGTGCACTTCCAAAAATTATCACCTTATCTTTAATAAAAAATATTTTAAATCTAAAAATAAAATTTTTAATTGATCGAAAAAATTCCTGTCTAATATTATTTCTTTTTAGAATAGCTTTTAATAATCTCTTAAAAACCGAAGTTTCATAATATGATAAATTTTCAATTTCATTTCTCTCTTTAAGAAATTTAACCGCATCAAAATAAATCTTACCATCGACATCATGAAGTATTATCACATCTTTTTTCATAAGAAGTCCTTAATTCTCACCAAACAAATCACGTGTATACACTTTATCGAGTACATCACTTAATTCATTTACAGCCCGATTCGCAATAATCACATCTGCACGTTTTTTAAAAACAGAAAAATCATTTACTACTTCAGAATTATAAAACCGCTCTTCAGACAAATTCGGCTCATAGACAATTACATCAATACCTTTGGCTTTAATTCGCTTCATAATACCTTGAATCGCAGATTCTCTAAAGTTATCCGAGCCTTGTTTCATCACTAAACGATAGATTCCAACCACTCGTGGCTTTAACTGTATAATTTGTTGCGCAATAAAGTCTTTACGAGTGGTATTGGACTGAATAATTGCACCAATTAAATTTTGTGGCACAGCTTGATAATTGGCTAATAACTGTTTGGTATCTTTAGGTAAGCAATAACCACCATAACCAAATGATGGATTATTATAGTGGCTACCTATTCGAGGGTCCAAACCTACAGCTTCAATAATATCTTTACTGTTTAATCCACGTAATTCACAATAAGTATCTAATTCATTAAAATAAGCTACACGCATTGCTAAGTAGGTATTAGAAAACAGTTTTACTGCTTCTGCTTCTGTTGACTCCATCAATAAAACATCAACATCATCTTTTAATGCCGCCTGCTGAAAAAGCTCCCCAACCTTACGCCCTGTTTCTGAACGATCACCAATCACTATTCGTGAAGGATATAAATTATCGTATAGCGCTTTACCTTCTCGTAAAAACTCTGGTGAAAAGACGATATTTAAATCTGGGTATTGGATGCGAATATTTTGAGTAAAACCTACTGGAATAGTTGATTTAATAATAATCGTTGCTTTTGACTGTAATGTATCTAAATCTTTAATTACTTGTTCAATAGAGGAAGTATCAAAGTAATTAGTTTCTTCATCATAATTGGTCGGTGTCGCAATAATGATAAAATCTCTAGCCTTATAAGCAATCTCCTGATCAAGTGTTACTTCAAAATGAGTAACGTCAGTTAAATATTTTTCAATATATTCATCCTGAATTGGAGAGATTCCATTTTTCAGTAAGTCTACCCTGCGTGGATCTATATCTAATGCAATCACCTGATGCAGATTAGCAAACATCATTGCATTAGATAAACCGACATAACCTGTGCCTACGACTGTAATTTTATACATCTGAAGTACTCTGAATCTTATTTGTTAAATTTAAATGCTTTTTAAATAATGGGAAGAAATGTATCTTAAAAATTAAGCCATTTTTATAAAAATAATTGAATAGGGTAGCAGAAAGAAATTCAATCAACATCATACTATATGCCGCACCTTTCGCACCGCCATAATAAATACAAAGCCATGCGATTGGAAAAGATAGAACAGCAACAACTAACATTTTACGTGAAATATAGCTATAGCTTTCCTCTTTAATCAGCAAACGTGCTGCAATAGTGCCTAAACCTGAAAACATCGCTGCAAAACATAATACAACTAACAACTCCTGTGCTTCCTTATAGGCTGATCCATAAAGCCATTCAATTACATATGGACCCAGTATATACAGTACACATGCGACCCCTAAAGAAATGAGAATAACAACTAAATTTAGTTGAAATACCATTTTATATGATTTAAACGCATCTTTCTCACTATAAATACTACTTAACACAGAGGTAATAATGGCCAAATTTACAAAAGACCATGAAATACCTAAAGGTAATGCAGCAGCATAAATCCCAAGTGCTTTTGTTGACTGCAAAGTACCTAATAAAAAACTAGTAATTTGAGTATAAAAAGCTATCGACAAACTCGACAAAAGTAATGCACTACCTGCAAAAAAATAGTACTTTTTATATTGATTATTCGATTTTATTTGAACTTTATATTCTTTATTAAAAATGAAACTCTTAAGTAAATAAGGAACGAGTGTCACAACAACAATTGGAATAGCTAAATATTCGTAAGCGCAGTCATTGATTACCAGAATATAACGAATTAACAATGCAAAAATTAACCCCAAAGTATTTGATACTGCATTAATATAAGAATTTAAGGTTGCATTATTGTAAATATTATAGATATCTTGTGTTAAAAAATAACTTGATAATGCCGTTGCAATACCAAATACAACTGTTAACATATCTGAAAATATATAAAGAACTATTAATACAGGCAACGAAATAATCAAAAAAATGATACTTCTTAATTTTTGTGTAGCATGCAAGTATTTTAAACCAGAATATGAATTTTTACTAACGCGCTTAAATAAAATTTCTTGATTTCCAAACCACACAAAACTTTGTACAAAAGTAAATATAGTTGTTACTAAGGCAATCTTTCCAAAGTTATTTGGACCTATATATTTTGCAACATAAGACATCACAAAAATAAGACCAAATATACCAATAAACTTTTCAAACATCATCCACAGTGAGTTAGATGCTATTTTTTTGGAAAAAATCCCCATAATTTAAAACACTCTAATCAATGAGCATTCAGCATTTAGCATTCATGCAAATTTATATTCTACCTATTAAAACAAGTACAAAAATAGGCGCCCAGTATAATATCTATTAGGCCTATTGTCTTGCTTTTAGTTACTATCATTTAAATTAATCGTTTTTGTTCATTCACAACTAAACCAATCTTTATCGAAACCCTTCTACATATTTTTTTAAAATTTCTTTCATTTCTAAGTCATTATTTTTTTCACTGTTCAATAGAAGTGCAGAGAATACTGTAACCATTTCATTTAAATTAAAATATTTCTCAAAAGACTTTAAAATCCGCTCATGCCCTGTCTTTTCAACATTTTCTGCATCAATTAATAATTCTTCATATAGTTTTTCACCTGGTCTTAGCCCTGTAAATTCAATCTTAATATCCCCAAGCCCTTTTTCATCTACAGGCTTAAAACCACTCAAGCGAATCATTTGTTTGGCTAAGTCTACAATTTTAACAGGCTCGCCCATATCTAATAAAAACACATCACCACCAGTACCCATTGCCCCTGCTTGAATCACCAGCTGTGCAGCCTCTGGAATAGTCATAAAGTAACGCGTTACTTCAGGATGTGTCACCGTGACAGGTCCGCCTTGTGCAATTTGCTTTTTAAACAATGGCACCACAGAACCTGATGAACCCAGCACATTACCAAAGCGTACAATACTGATTTGAGTCTTTGGATTTGTCGATGCTAAACCCTGACAATACAGCTCTGCCATACGTTTAGAAGCACCCATCACATTGGTTGGACGTACCGCTTTATCCGTTGAAATTAAAACAAAAGTTTCAACATTTTGATTCACCGCAGCATCTACACTGCGCTGTGTGCCAATTGAGGTATTGTAAATACCTTCAAATGGATTTGCCTCCACAAGCGGCACATGCTTATAAGCTGCCGCGTGATACACCGTTTGTACCGCATACTGTTGCAATATACGTTCCAGTTTTGACTGATTGGTGACAGAACCTAAGACTGGAATAATGTGTATATCAGATGCCTGCAATTCACGGTCAATCGAATACAAAGCAAATTCAGACATTTCAAACAGCACCAGCAATTTCGGCTGATGCTTCACGATCTGACGGCATAACTCAGAGCCGATCGACCCCCCTGCCCCTGTCACCATGACCACTTTATTTTTAATGTTTTTTTCTAACAATTCAGCTTTAGGCGGTACAGGATCGCGCCCAAGCAAATCAATAATATCCACTTCACGAATATCAGAGACTTGGACTTGCCCATCGACCAACTGGGTTACCCCAGGCAACTCCATAATTTTGACATCAGCCGAATCAAAAGATTCAATAATCTCTTTTTTTCGTGCACGTCCGACCGAAGGCATCGCAAGTAAGACTTCTTCAATACCAAATTTACCCAATTTAGTTTGTGCTTTTTTGGGTGAATAAATCTTTAAACCACTTAATGACTGTCCTTTTAAAGAGCGTTTATCATCAATAAAACAAACAGGTAAATAGTCATCTGAACGGTTTAAGGCTGCTGCAATTTGCTGACCTGCTAAGCCTGCACCATAAATTGCCACGCGCTTACGGCTTTGTTTTTTGGCAAAGGTTTTTAATGTTGCATAACGAATGACTGCACGGCTCCACCACATATATGAAAACAGCATAAAGCCATACATCAGTGGAATACTCATAGGAATAAAAGCAACATTCAGTTTTTTAATCGTGTACAGCGCCACAATTTGAATAAATGTTCCGATTAAAATTCGCAACAAATAGTCTTCATTAAAAGAACGGACAATTGCGCGGTAAATCCCAAGTAAAGCAAAAATAGCAATGCCAAAAATACCGACATAGATATACCAAGCGTCTAAGCCTTGCATGACCTGTACATTCGGACGCGCCAAACGAATGGCATAAGCCAGCCACATCATTAATGGTAAAACACAGATATCCATCAGCACCAAAACAATTTGCTTTTGGCGACGCGGTAGTGATGCTATAGATCGGATAATGTCTTTCACAACGTGCTCGAATCAGGTCAAGGGAATATTCGCGCCTAATATTATACGCGCTTTTCAGGTTTAGATTTTTGCGATGACTTGCGTAATGACATCCACGGTTTTTTGCATGCTGGCATCCGACAATGTTGGATGTACCAAGAACATCAAACTGCTTTCACCGAGTTGTTTTGCTTGTGGCAATGATTGTTTTGGACGCCATGCTGTGCCATCAAAGGCTTTTTCTAAATACACTTCTGAGCATGAACCGCTAAAGCATGGAACAGCTTGAGATGAAATTTCCGCCATGATGCGGTCACGTGACCAGCCTTCTGGCAAAGCATCAACCTTGACTTGCACATAGCATTTATAAGCGGCATGTACATAATCGTTTGACGGTTTCGCTACGGTAAAATAAGGGCTACTTTCAAATACGGCTTGGATACGTGCCATATTGGCATTACGTTTTGCCGTCCATTCAGACATTTGTTTGAGTTGCAGACGACCAATCACGGCTTGCATTTCCATCATGCGCCAGTTGGTGCCAAATGAATCATGCAACCAACGGAAGCCCGGTGGATGTTGTTTGTTATAGACGCTATCAAAGTTTTTGCCGTGATCTTTATACGACCACATTGTTTTCCAAAGACCTTCATCATTGGTGGTGACCATCCCGCCTTCACCGCCTGTAGTCATAATCTTATCTTGGCAGAATGACCATGCCCCAATATGACCAATTGAACCTGCCGATTTACCTTTGTACATCGCGCCATGTGCTTGGGCACAGTCTTCAATTACAAAAATGCCTTTTTCCTCAGCCAATTGCATGATCGGATCCATATCACACATCCACCCTGCCAAATGCACACAAATAATGGCTTTGGTATTTGGGGTGAGAACTGCTTCAATGGTACGGCGTGAAATATTTTGTGAATCCAGCTCCACATCGGCAAAAATCGGATTGGCACCTGCGGTGACAATTGAACTTGCTGACGCTAAGAAAGTCCGTGAGGTGACAATCACGTCATCACCTGCACCAATACCCAAAGCTTTAAGGGCTAAATCGAGTGCCACTGTACCATTGGCAACGGCAACCGCATGCTGAGTTCCTGCAAACTGTGCAAATTCCTTTTCGAATTCACGGCATTCCTGACCTGTCCAATAATTCACTTTATTGGATAATAGGACTTTTGACACCGCATCGGCTTCTGCTTGGGTAAAGCTTGGCCAAGGCTCAAATGCACTGTTTAACATGGAATTTTCCCAGTCTAAAAATCGAGTTTAAAAATCTATTTTGAAGTCACAATTCGGGCGGGATTACCGACCACGGTGACGCCTGCGGGTACACTTTTGGTCACGACAGCACCCATACCCACAATTGCACCTACACCAATCACTAAAGGCTGATCAGGTGTGCCCTGCTTAATCATCGCACCCGCGCCAATATAGGCATGCGCGTGTATATGAATATTGCCGTTGCATTTTACGCCTGGTGCGAAAGTAACGAAATCCCCAATCACACAATCATGCTCGACATAACTGTATAAATTGGCATGAAAACACTTGCCGATTTTGACATTGGAGCCAATGCTGACAAAAGGACTTAAAGCAGAACCTTCAGCGAGTTCAATTTGATCCATTAAAACCACATGGTCCGCAGTGATCGACCAAAGCTGAATGCCATCCGCTTCTAAACGCTGAGCGATTTTTTCACGCACACGACTATTGGCAATCGCAATTTGCACGTATTTTGTCGATGCAAATTCATTTAAAAAAGCTTGGTAATTCATGGCGCGATGACCATTGACCGAAGCAATGTCTGTTAAAGCATCATCGATAAAGATAATTTCAGACGCATCACCTTGACGTACCAATTGCTGACGCGCGACAGGCATCAGGCTACGCCCACAACCTGAAGCCCCATAAATCGCATAGAGTGTGGTCATTATTTTTGTTCCGGTGTGCCGGTAAATTTTGTCATGGTGGCTTCGCCTTCGGCACTGATATCATCCTTGGCAATCACTTTTTTCACGGTTTTTAGCATGATTTTAAAATCGAGCCATAAGGACTGATTTTCCACATACCAAGTATCGAGTTCAAACTTTTTTTCCCATGAAATGGCATTACGCCCATTCACTTGAGCATGACCTGTAATGCCCGGACGCACGTTATGACGCTTGGCCTGCTCACGATTATAGAGCGGTAAGTATTCCATCAATAATGGTCGTGGTCCGACAATACTCATATCGCCTTTAATCACATTCCACAGTTCAGGCATTTCATCCAAACTGGTGGCACGGAGCATTTTTCCAAATGGCGTCAAACGCTCACTGTCAGGTAAAGGATTACCCTGCGCATCGAGCGCATCTTTCATGGTGCGAAACTTCACCATTTCAAACGGTTTGCCATGCAGACCCGGACGCACCTGACGGAATAAAACAGGCGAACCTAAATTCTTTTTTACCTTATGCGCCACAATAAAATACACAGGCGACAGCAGAATTAAAGCGGTCGATGCAATTGCAATATCTAAAATACGTTTAATCATCGCAACATTCCCATTTCAGCCATCATGTGTGCATTAACCTGATGTACATCGTATTTATTCAGCGCGATTTCACGTGAACGCTGTCCCATATATTCAATCAATTTTGGATCTTCAATAAAGTACTGCATGCTTTGCACCAAATCATCGACTGATTTCACCCCGACCAAATAACCATTTTGCCCATGTTGAACAGTTTCACGACAACCTGGTGCATCAGTGGTAATAATCGCACGTCCCATCGCCATCGCTTCTAACACGGTACGTGGCGTACCTTCACGATACGACGGCAATACATAGACCGAGCTTTCTGCAATTGCAGGACGCACGTCACTCAGTTTACCCCAATAGTTGAGGCGACCATCGGCAATCCATTCATCAAGTTCTGCTTGGGCAATGGCTGAGGGATTATCATCAATCCAACCGACCAAATGAAACTCAGTTGCTGGGTGTTTTGCTTTGATGATCCGTGCGGCTTCGGCATATTCACGTACGCCTTTATCACCGAGCAAACGTGCAATCAGTAAGAATGAGGCTTTGACTACGCCCGCATCATTTTGCGGTAAGGGCAATACATCAAAGTCTTGCACATTCACCCCTGAGCCATTCACCACCACCGTCGGTTTTTCAGCTTCAAGCAAATGCATGTCTTGGAATAACTTCAAATCATCAGGATTTTGGAAAAAGACTTTATCGCTATGTTTCAAGGCTTGTGCATATAAACCATGCACCATTTTTTGAAACAGACTGCGTTTACCCGATTCGACATTTTGGAAGGCATAACCTAAACCGGTAATTAAAGCAAAGCGATGTGGGACTTTTGCCAACCATGATGCGAGCATGCCATAAATGACTGGCTTAATGGTATAAGACAGCACATAGTCAGGCTGAATTTGACGGATTTGCTGATACAGGTTTTTAAGTAATTTTAAGTCTGCAACAGGATTAGTGCCGGTGCGTTGCATTGGAATATCATGTAAATGATAGCCAAGAGCTTCCATTTTCTGTTGTTCTTCAGGGAAGCTTGCAAACTCAGGCGCCATGATGTGAATCTCATAGCCTTGATTTGCAATCGCTTCTAATAACTTGCCACGGAAGTTCAGTGCAGAGGGCAAATAACTACATATCATTAAAAACTTCATGCCTGTTGGCTCCACACCTGCATATATTGACCGCTGACGGTTTCGATACTGAAATTCTGTTCAACTCGTTCACGCGTTGCTTGTTTTAAAACGTGTTTTTCTGCTTCTGGTTTTTGCACATACGCCAAAATTGCCTCTGCCAAAGCGTGTGCATTTCGTGGCGGCACAATTGCGCCTAAGTCTTGCACAATGTATTTAGCATCGCCAACATCAGTACTGATACACGGTAACCCTGATGCCATCGCTTCCACCAAGACATTCGGAAAACCTTCAGTAATTGACGTCATAAGAAATGCATCAATCGATTGATAGAACGCAGGCATATCTGAAATTTGATCCAGTAGATGTACCTTTTCGACATCTAATTGATACTGTTCAAATAAGGCTTTGACGTCCACATTCTCGAAACTCGCCCCGCTCCCTGCAATTTTAAAGATGATGTTCTCATCTTTCAGTAAGCCCATGGTTTCAAATAAATAGGGATAGCCTTTAGCAGTATGATAGCGCCCTGCAAAACCAATCACGGTTGGCTGATGCAATTCAGGGTTCGGCTGAAATTTATCAAGAAATACCCCATTGGCGATCACTTGGCTATTTGGGTTTTGAAAGCCAAATGCTTGGTGTTGTTCTAATGAAGAATGCGCACAATAAATAATGCTATTCGGCTGTTTCGATAAGATTTTACTTAAACCTAAAGCAATCTTGGTGCTGATGGATTCATCTTTCGGAGAAGCAAGCGAGTGATGAATGCCCCACACGACTTTTGGTTTTTTTGCTAAGCCAATGACACTCAAACTGGTTAAGGCATTGGCATGGTACATCCAGCATTGCACGGTTTGAGGTTGTAACTGCTTCAGCAATTTACGTAGTTTTTGAATAGCACTCAGGGTATTGATGCCATTCCAACCTAAAGCATGGTGTGATGTACAACGCTCCAAAGTGCTTTGATACACGCTCGATGTTTTCATCAAACTGATGATCACATGCTGATATTGGTTTTCAGTATATTGAATCAGACGTACCAACATCATTTCTGCACCGCCCACCCCTGCAAAGTTGGTGATCACATGCACCATCAACGGTTTGCTCATGTTGCAGACTCCATCATGTTTAAGTACTGCTTTAATACCGTTGCTTTGTGGAATTGCTGAATATGCGCTTCAAAATCAGCTTCTGAATAATGTACATAATCGGCAAAAATTGCCTGTTGCATGGCTTGCGTCAAGCCTGCTTGATCATTGCATTCGACCAATAAGCCAAATTTTGCATGGTCCAAAATTTCCATTGGTCCACTTGGACAATTGGTACTGACCACCTTCACTTTAGACGCAAGTGCCTGAATCAGCACCCCCGGTAGACCTTCCCAATTTGAACTTAAAACAAATAGCGACGCATATTTAAAATAGGCATACGGGTTTGAATCAAAGCCCGGTAAATCTACGACATCTTTTAAGCCCAAGTCCGATACCAAAGCTTCAAATTCAGCGCGCAATTCCCCTTCCCCCAAAATGATCAGACGTGTTTCAGAATGCTGATCGTGTAAAGCTTTAAATGAACGGATCAAAAAGCCAAAGTTTTTCGCTTCAGTCAGACGCCCTACTGCCAAAATCACTTTATTGTGACCATCAAAAAAGCGATGCGTGACAGGCGCTTTGAGCTTTTCAAAATAGGCATCATCTAGTACAGGGTTATAAATGGTACTGAGGTTATTTTTCTTATAGCTGTAGTATTCACGAAAATCTGTTTCTACGCCTTTAGAGACACAGACTACTTGCTGTGCCATGGGATAAGTCCAATTCACCAAAGTTTTTAAAACAAATTTAGCAACACCTTGCAACTTCATATTTTTAGATGGCGTCGATACTTCGCGGAAGATCAATGCGGTTTGAACGCCTGCCAGTTTTTTGGCAATACCCGCCACAATATTGGTATGGGTTTGCGTTGCCACCAAGCAATCATAGTGCTCAGCTTTCAGCTTTATTTTTAAGGGGTTGATGCTATTCATCACTCGACCGCAATTAAAATTCACCAATTGAATTTTCGGGCTGACTTCAGGCAAAAGTTTGGCTTTATCACCTGTGACATCACACACACCCAAATGAATATTCAGACCTTGTTCTGCAAAGCTGTTGGCGAGTTGAATGACTGTACGTTCTGCACCGCCACCGCCCAAGCTCGGCAAAAAGAACATGACTTTATTCAACATAATCAGACCTAAATTTTAAAATGGGAGAATATTAATGCGGTGATTTTGAAGCTTGAATCGCCATGGCACGTTCCACCCGCTCACGATAATCCGTGATGCCAGCAAGCTCACTGTCACTGGCACAGGTGCTTTGAATTTTGGCTTGATAGTCAACAAAACTGGATACCACTTTGGCAGGTACGCCAATCGCCACGCTGTGATCAGGAATGTCTTTGGTCACCACCGAGCCTGCGCCAATCACCACATTCGAGCCAATGCTCACACCGGGCATTACGATTGTATTGACCCCAATAAATACATGCGAACCGACTTGAATTGGTGCAAAGCGTTGGTAGCGTTTACCTTGCGCATCTTTCACCAAACAGGTACTGCCATCATGAGTAATAAATTTCACCCCTGAAGTAACCGTCACATGATCGCCAATGCTGACCAAAAATGGTTCTGAGCCCCAGCTTTTAATATAAATTCGGCAGTTTTTCCCGACTTTCACACCTTTTTTACGTGCATAAGCCACACTGCCTTTTGCCATAAAATAAGCCAAATCAAACAGCTGTCGAAAAGCAGAAATCATAAATGACATACACAGTACCTGAATGGAGCGAGGCAACTTAGAAGGAGGAAAATAAGTCAGCTATTTTACGCTGAAAATCTACTTTACGATATGGAAACCGCAGTCACGATGCAGGATGAAAAAATAAGATCACAGCGATTTGATTTTTCTAGCAGGACTGCCGACATAGACACCCGAGTCATCCAAAGGTTTCGACACAAGGCTACACGCGCCAATCACCGAATCACTTGGAATTTTCACACCATCAAGTACCGTCACCCGCGCACCAAGCCAAATATTTTCGCCTAAACTGACCCCTTGTTTGGTAATGGCATCTTTCACCAACACATCAGGTTCACCAAATTTATGATTACTGGCAATGATGATGCTTTGCGTGCCAATACGGGTGTTATCGCCAATGCTCACACCGCCACAGCCATTAATAAATGACTTAGAGTTAATACTGACATCTTTGCCAATCGACACCTTGCCACCAAAGCATTTGATGTAACAACTTTCACCAATAAAACTGTTATCCGCGATTTCTAAGCTTGCACCTTGCTCGACAATTAAACTGACATGATCACCAATATAAACATTCTGACCAATCTTCACTTGTCCACTAATATCAACCGTACAGGCTTTACCGAAATAACGAAATTTCGTGCCAAAAGCCACATTATAAAATTGCTGACGGCATTGTGCAGTGAACCAATTCATCAGTTTTAACAGTTTAAAAAACATCAGCTTTTGTTTCTCCACACCACATATAAAATGGCAAAGTTATAAATGATTAGTGCCACAGGCACCGCCAAGAGCATATAAATTTTATCGGTACATAAAGCATATAAGCCTGCAAATAAAGCGAACTTAATCATGAGTTCTACGATTTGCAGTTTAAATAACACTTGGCTATTGCGCTTGGCAATTAAATAAGCCGAACTTGGCGGATTACAAAAAACCGCCCAATAGCCCAACGCCAAAATTTGGAAATAGGTCGAGATGCCAACCCATTCAGAACCGAAAATCCAAAGATATAGCGATTCAGGCAAGATAAAGAAAATTGCAAAAAGAGGCAGTGATACCAAACTTAAAAGCACACTTGCCTTCAAGGCATTCTTATTTGAATCCGTGCTTTTAAACTTACGGATAAAAAATTGACGTAAGGTTTGTGAAATCAAATTGATCGGAACACGTAAAGTCCGCTCAACAATGGCATAAAAACCCATCGCCTGCACACCGACAAAATGCGACACCACATAATACGGTAAATTATGTGAAAAACTGTTCAGCAAGGCGTGAGGCGTATTGGCATAGATAAAGTCTTGATAATTTTTAAACGCGCGCCAACTGACTTGATAAAGTTGATGTTTTAGTAAATAAATCAGCACCGCCACAATCATGATAATCGAGCTGACGTTATAACTATTCACCAAGCTGATCTGCATCACGAATGGCAACGAGAGTTGTACCAACACGACAATGGCACTTCTAAAAATATTTAAACCTGCACAAAAATATTCTTTATGTGCGGAAAATTGATAGCTATAAACGCTTTGAAGCAAGGTATTGGCAAGCACACCTGTAGCGACCGCACCTGCCATTTCAACATTTAAAATAACACTGATGACAATGCCACTAAGAATTGCAATGCCTGTTGAGAACACCGCCCCTTCAAAAATCAGACTTTTTTTATCTTGTTCCTCAGCGACCAAAAGCGCTTGATCTAAACGCAAATTGGCTACTGTTGAAAGTACACTGACAATCGCCAAAGCAATGCCATACGCGCCAAAATCAGCGACAGAATATAAGCGCGTTAAAACAGGAAGTGCGATAAATGTCATTATCGCACCTGCCAGTAAACTTAAGGTAATCAGTCCAATAGACTGATATTTTGCGAAGAGTTTCGCAATCATCGGTTCAAGATCATTTTAAATTATTGACGTACCAACGCATGGCCAATTGAATGCCTTCGGCAATTTTAAACTGCGGTGCATAACCCAAACCTTGCTCAATTTTAGCAATGCTGGCTTGTGAATGACGTACATCTCCTGCACGGAATTCACGGTATACAGGATCACGCTCAAAGTTCACCGCATTTTCAGCAAGTGCCACTTGAATAGCACGATATAACTCATTCAACGTAGTTCGGTCACCCACAGCCACGTTATAGACTTGGTTTTTGGCGTCATCAGATGCTGTTGCCGCCAAAATATTGGCTTGAACCGTGTTATCGATAAAGCAGAAATCACGGCTGGTTTCACCATCACCATTGATGAAGACATCTTCACCATCAATCATCGATGCCGTCCATTTCGGAATCACCGCAGCATAAGCACCGTTTGGATCTTGGCGTTGACCAAACACGTTAAAGTAACGCAGGCCAATCGCTTTAAAACCGTAGCTGCGTGCAAAGACATCGGCATATAGCTCATTGACATACTTGGTCACTGCATACGGCGACAATGGATTGCCAATATTTTCTTCCACTTTTGGCAATGCAGGATGATCACCATAAGTTGAACTGCTGGCTGCGTATGTGAAGCTGGCAACACCTGCATCACGCGCAGCAGTGAGCATATTTAAGAAACCGCTGATATTGGTGTCATTGGTGGTAATCGGATCGGCAATCGAACGTGGTACAGAACCTAAAGCAGCTTCATGCAAGACATAATCCACACCTGCACAGGCTTTTTGGCAGTCGGCAAATTGGCGAATATCACCTTCAATAAAACTGAATTTTGCCCATTGCTCAGCAGTGACTAAACTTTGCACTTCATCCAAATTATGCTGATGACCTGTAGCAAAGTTATCTAAACCCACTACGGTTTGACCTAACTTGAGCAATGTTTCGAGAAGATTCGAGCCAATAAAGCCCGCAACACCTGTCACCAGCCATGTTTTAGGCGCTGTTTTAAGGTTTTCACATACCTGTTGATATTGATTCATTTTGGTATGCCTCTTACAAACGAAGATCAGATTCAGCTTGAGATAACACGTATTTCAAATCATAGAGTACATGATCAGCCTTACCCAAAGCACGGATGGCATTTACGCCCATGTCTTTAAATTGTTCATGCGCGACTGCCAAAATCACAGCATCATATTCACCTTGTGCAGGCGCTTGTACAGGCTGAATCCCATATTCATGCACAGCTTCAGCAGCATCTACCCATGGGTCATATACATCAACATTGACATGATATTCTTGCAATTCTTTCACAATATCAATGATGCGGGTATTACGAATATCCGGGCAGTTTTCTTTAAAGCTTAAACCTAAAATTAAAACCTTGGCATCTTCTACTTGAATGCGTTTTTTCAGCATGGCTTTCACCAACTGCGTTACCACATAAGCGCCCATACCATCATTTAAACGGCGACCCGCTAAAATAATTTCAGGGTTGTAGCCAATCGCTTGTGCTTTATGGGTTAAATAGTACGGGTCAACGCCAATACAGTGACCGCCAACCAAACCAGGGCGGAACGGTAAGAAGTTCCACTTAGTACCTGCCGCTTGTAATACCGCTTCGGTATCAATACCCATTTTATTGAAAATCAATGCCAATTCATTAATTAAGGCAATATTCACATCACGCTGGGTGTTTTCAATTACCTTGGCTGCTTCTGCAACTTTAATGCTGGCTGCTTTGTGTGTGCCTGCTTCAATAATCAGGTTATAAACTGCATCAACATAATCAGCGACTTCAGGTGTAGAACCCGAGGTGATTTTTAAAATATTCGTCACACGGTGCAATTTATCGCCCGGGTTAATACGCTCAGGGCTATAACCTGCATAAAAATCTTGATTGAATGTTAAACCTGAGTTTTTCTCTAAAACAGGAATACAAACTTCTTCCGTTGCACCCGGATAAACCGTTGATTCATAGACAACCACATCACCTTTTTTCAACACTTTTGCAATGCTTTCTGAAGCTTTAACCAATGGGGTTAAATCTGGTTGTTTATATTCGTCAATTGGGGTCGGAACAGTAACAATAAAGAAATTACAGTCTTCGAGTTGCTGTAAATTCGTGGTGTAGCTTAAATGTGCTGCTTGTTGTAATTCTTCAGGTGAAACTTCTAAAGTATGATCCTGCCCGCTTTGTAGCTCATCAATACGCTTTTGATGGATATCAAAACCCACCACGGGTACTTTTTTTCCAAATTCTACTGCAAGAGGAAGTCCCACATAACCTAGACCAATAATTGCTATTTTTAGTTCAGAAAGCTGTAACATACAGAAGCCTATGCGATCGATGATGAATCATCATGACATGATAATGAGCTTGCTAATATAGCAGAATTTGCTACTAAATGATGCGCTAGAATAAGCGATCACCACATAAATCAACTGGAATACAACCCGAGATACATTATAGAAATAGTCTTAACAATATTTATAAATGCTTATTTTAATAAATCAGTTCAATATTCAAATACATATTAAGCAGCACCTAAAAACAGATGAACTGGCTTACATCAGATATTTTTGAAAAGCTTACGACGCAAAGTTTTCTTGTGTTATATTAGCGCACAATAATGGTATAAATTCATACCGTGTTTTAATCTATATTTGGGGTTTTGTTAACCCGTATGTGTGTGACCCAATTATTTTTATAAATAGGATTTGATTTAGAGTGGACTTATACCGTTACAGTTTAATCGCAGCTCTCAGCTTGGGAATGACTGGCTGTGCAATTACTTCAGGCTTACAAACCTATGATTTACCAAGTGAAGGTTTATACCAAACTGAACTTGGAACACAGGTTAATGTGGTAAAAATCACACAAGAATCTCTTCCTGCTTTTCAACCTGCTCAATTTAATCAACAAAGTTTTGCGCATTTATTTAATCGCACACATAACAATTATAAACTCAGTGCTGGTGATATTCTGTCTATTTATTTATGGGCTTATCCAGAAATTACACCACCAGTAAACAATATTAATAATGACGTTGGTGTTCAATCTAATGGTTATCAAATTGACCAGCAGGGTTATATTCAATTCCCTGTCATTGGTCGTTATAAAGCCTCAGGTAAATCGTTGGCCCAAGTCAACCAAGAACTTCGTAGTCAATTGTCACGTTATCTTAAAACACCTGATGTAGTCGCACGTGTTTTATCCTATCAAGGCCAGCGTTACTCAGTTCAGGGTAATGTCATGAAAGGTGGACAGTTCTTCCTCAGTGATCAACCTGTTAGTGTATATACTGCCTTAGGTCTTGCTGGTGGGGTAAATACACAATTTGGTGACAATACTTCAATTACCCTCGTGCGCCAAGGACAAACCTATACGCTCAATAGTATTGAATTAGAAAAAGCAGGCTATTCTCTGCATAACCTGCTCATTCAAGCCAATGATACGCTCTACGTCAACTCACGTGAAAACCAAAAGATTTATGTGATGGGTGAATCTGGAAAAAATCAATCCCTACCAATGCGTGATCAAGGGATGACGCTCAGCGATGTGTTGGGTGAAAGCTTAGGTTTAAATCCACTTTCTGCAAGTCGTGGCAAAATTTACGTCGTACGTAGTGGTGCCGATCATCCAGTAACTGAAATTTATCATTTAAATTTAGCCAGCATTGGTGACTTTGGCTTGGCCAATCAGTTCAAGATGCGTAGTAATGATATTGTGTATGTAGATGCATCTGGGCTTGCGCGCTGGCAACGTGTAGTCAATCAAGTCCTGCCCTTCTCTAGCGCAATTTCCAACTTAGATCGGTTAGGTCAGTAATGCAGATTCAAAATATCTTAGTGGTCTGCATTGGTAATATTTGTCGTAGTCCTATGGCAGAATATTTTTTTAAACAGGAACTTCCTCATTTAAAAATCCATTCTGCAGGTATTTCAGGTCTGGTGGGGCATCCTGCAGATGAAAAAGCGCAACATTGCATGGCGGAATTGGGGATTCAAATGCAGGCACATGTGGCGCGTAAATTGAATGCTGAACTCATCAAACAAGCAGATCTGATTCTGGTGATGAGTCAAAATCAGCAAAAACATGTCGAGCAGACTTGGCCTTTTGCCAAGGGAAAAACCTTTCGCTTAGGTCATTGGCAAGGACGCAACGTTGCCGATCCTTATCAAAAGGATCAAGAAACATTTAATGAAGCCTGTGCACTCATTCAGCAATGTGTCACTGACTGGAAAAACCATATTTAATTATTTTTGAATGACGATTATGAGCCAACAAAACACCAATACTGAAGATACCATTGACTTAAAAGAATTATTTTTCTCATTAATTGCTCAGTGGAAACTGATTGCGCTCTGCGTTATTTTAAGTTTGGTCTGCGCCCTGCTCTATTTACGTACCACGCCAGATACATATTCTGTCGATGCTTTAGTACAAGTAGAAGAAGGTAAAGGGGCATCTGCAGCCTTACTGGGTGATCTTTCGAATATGATTGATCAAAAGCAACCCGCTCAAACTGAAATTGAACTTTTACGCTCACGCCTAGTACTTGGCACAGTCATTCAAAATTTAAATTTAGATATCACAATTCAAGGCAATTCAGATACCTTTACAAATCGTTTATTTGCACCGCACGATTACTCTACAGAATATCTCAAAAATTCAGTGGTGTTTAAAGACAATGAGCAGGCTTTTGATATCCGAAAATTGTCAGTTCCTAACAGTTATCTAGATAAACCATTACAACTCAAATTCCAAAATACAAAGTTCACACTTACAGATAAAAAAACAGAACAAATTGTATTTTCTGGTGATCTAAATAAGGAAAATAGAGTATCGACACCCGAAGGCCTTTGGATCGTTACCATATTTAGTCAAGATCAATTCAATGACCAATATATAATTCAAAAACTTTCTCTTCCGAATGCAGTAAAAAATATTCTTGACGACTACTCTGTTGCAGAAAAAGGAAAACTAACTGGTGTACTTGGCCTTAATTATCAAGGTCAAGATCAAGAACATATCACCAAAGTACTCAATGCCATCTTAGATGTTTATAAACAACAGAATATTGATCGTAGCTCTGCAGAAAGTGCACAAACCCTAAAATTCTTGGATGAACAATTACCAGAATTAAAAAAACAACTGGATACAGCTGAACGTGAATTTAACAAATTCCGTCAACAATATAATACGGTTGATGTCACCAAAGAATCTGAACTCTACTTAACACAAAGTGTAACCCTAGAAACACAAAAAGCAGAGTTAGAGCAAAAAGTTGCCGAAGCTGGTGCGAAGTACACGAACGAACATCCTGTGATGCAACAGATGACGGCCCAGCTGAGTGCGCTGAATAAAAAAATTGGTGAATTAGAAAATACACTCAAGCAACTGCCTGACCTACAACGTCGTTACTTGCAGTTATATCGTGAAGTTGAAGTGAAAAATCAACTGTATACTTCCCTACTAAACTCTTACCAACAACTGCGTATTGCTAAAGCGGGTGAAATTGGCAATGTTCGCATCGTAGACCATGCGATCGAGCCTGTAGAGCCGATCAAACCCAAGAAATTAATCATTTTAGTTTTATCCATTTTTGTAGGTGGCTTCTTAGGTACACTCCTTGCATTACTGCGTAATATGATGCGCACAGGTATTAAAGACTCATCACAAATTGAAAATGAACTTGATTTACCTGTTTATGCCACTGTACCGCGTTCACCAGTACAAGAAAGTCGTATTAAACTGTTAAAGAAAAAGAAAACTATTCCTGTTCTTGCAGTTAAAAATAACGATGACATTGCTATTGAAAGCCTACGTAGCATGCGTACCGCGATTCATTTTGCAATGAGTAGTGCCAAAAATAATTTAATTATGATTTCAGGCCCAGCACCTGAAGTAGGTAAATCATTTATCTCGACCAATTTGGCCGCAATTTTGGCGCAAAGCAATAAACGCGTATTGATTATTGATGCAGATATGCGTCGCGGTTATTTGCATAAATATTTCAACACTGAAAATACCCCTGGTCTTGCTGATTACTTAAATAACCAACAAAATTTAGATGCGATTATCAAACCATCTGAAATTTCTGGCTTAAGTGTAATTACTCGTGGCAAGAGCCCAACGAATCCATCAGAACTTCTCAGCTCTGCAAAATTCGCAGCACTTTTAGAGCAACTTTCACCACTCTATGACCATATTATTATTGATACACCGCCTGTGTTGGCTGTGACCGATGGTATTATCATTTCACAATATACTGGTATAAATCTGGTGATTGCACGCTTTGCTAAAACGCAAATGAAAGAGCTTGAATTGACCATGAACCGCTTTGAACAAGTGGGTGTCAAAATTAATGGTGTGATTCTGAATGATATTCAGCGTGGCACAGGTGGTTATGGCTACGGTTATGGCTATAATTACTCTTATGGTTATAAAGCCAATAAAGATCAGGACTAAATCTTGATTGTTTAAAAACCAATGCACTGCATTGGTTTTTTTATACCAGCAAAGACTTTAAAGCACAGTAGAATAGGCGATTAAATCCATTTTATTTGTATGATAAATGTTTTATACATTCAGTCTGTTATAGAATATTTTATATGACATGACTATGATGAGTTTTCCAGCTCAAATCAGGTGTAATTCACACAAGCTATTGCACCACAGCTGGAAAAGTCTGCTAATCTTTCAGCAACTTTATAGATTTAGAATAATTTGGGAAATTTTATGAGTAAGGCCCTACCCATTGCTGTCGCTGTTGTACTAGGCGGTGCTGCACTTGTTCCAGTGTATTTTGCGTCACAAAAACCAGCTGTACAGGCTGCGACTTCAACTCAACCTGCAGCCAATGCCTCTGCTGTCGCAAAAATTAGCTATGCATTGGGCTATGAAGTTGCTCACCAAACTCCTCCAGAGCTCGATATTGATAGCTTTGTGACAGGTGTTCGTGCAGGCCATGCCCGCACCCAACCAGCTTATACAGAAGAAGAATTACAACAAGCCTATGTACAGTTCCAAAAAGACATGCAACAAAAACAGCATGATCAAGTGCAACAAGTACAAGTTGCGAGTGACACCTTCCTTGCTGAAAATAAAAAGAAACCAGGTGTTGTAACAACCGCATCTGGCTTACAGTATAAAATTACGAAAGAAGGTACAGGGAAACAACCTCAAGCCAATTCGATCGTGACAGTCCATTACAAAGGCCAATTGGTCGACGGTAAAGTCTTTGATAGTTCAATTGAACGCGGTGAGCCAATTGAGTTCCCACTGAATCAAGTAATTCCTGGTTGGACTGAAGGCTTACAATTGATGAAAGAAGGCGGTAAAGCAACGCTCTATATTCCAGCAAAATTAGGTTATGGTGAAAACGGCGTTCCTGGCACAATTCCACCAAATAGCACGCTTATTTTTGATGTTGAACTGATTAAAGTGAAATAACAAAAATGATCCCAAGGAGAGCATTTGCTCTCCTTCATTTCTTCTGGAAACAAACAACATGAAAATTAAAATAAGCCTGCTATGCTGTGCACTTTTGAGTGGCACGACCTTCGCAAAAGACATTAATACGCAAAGTAGCACTGCCGAACAAGTGGGCTATAGCTTTGGTTACTTAATGGGTCGTAGTAATGCCGATGCCATGAAAGATATGGATCTTGATGCCTTTGTACAGGGCTTAAAAGCATCATCTCAAGGGCAAACTGCAACCTTAACAGACGAAGAAATGACGCGTGTATTGACCCAATTTAAGCGTCGAGCAGAAGCGAAACAATTGATCGAGCTAAAACAAAAAGCCGACGAAAATGCAAAAATTGGTACTGCATTTTTAGCTGAAAATGCCAAAAAAGAAGGGGTTAAAACCACCAAGTCTGGTTTGCAATATATTGTCATCAAAGAGGGAACCGGCAAATCGCCTAAGGCCAATTCAAATGTGACCGTCAATTATGAAGGTCGCTTAATTGATGATACTGTTTTTGACAGTTCAATTGCACGTAACCACCCTGCTAACTTTCAAGTCAGCCAAGTGATTCAAGGCTGGACGGAAGGCTTACAACTGATGAAAGAAGGCGCGAAATATCGCTTCTTTATTCCTGCAAATTTGGCCTATGGTCAAATTGGTTCAGGTGATGTCATTGAACCCAATAGCACCTTAATTTTTGATGTTGAGTTACTCAACGTGAATTCTAAATAATTCATTAC
The DNA here is from genome assembly GCF_003419885.1 of Acinetobacter sp. SWAC5. Classification (NCBI taxonomy): domain Bacteria; kingdom Pseudomonadati; phylum Pseudomonadota; class Gammaproteobacteria; order Moraxellales; family Moraxellaceae; genus Acinetobacter; species Acinetobacter sp. SWAC5. The sequence continues at coordinate 54,697 of NZ_QUWR01000016.1, read as the reverse complement.
AATTTTGGCTTATTGCCCTACGGGATGATAAGCCTGCCTCAGCCCTAAGTCAGCTCTATATTCCGTGCAGGATAGTGTACTTTTACCCTAATTTATTAGCCTGCAATTTACGCATTTATCATAAATAAATCATATTTTTATGCTTTAATCTTTGCATTCGTATTGGAACAAGGATTTGGCTTCATGGCTCTGAAAATAAAAACACGTGAAATTCAATATAAGGCGGTAGATGGAACAACTTTAATTGGATATTTTGCCACACCTGAAACAGATCAAGTCGTACCTGGCGTACTGGTTTCACCTGAATGGTGGGGACGAAATGACTATACAGAGCAGCGCGCACGAGAACTAGCAGAACATGGCTATGCCGCTTTGGCCCTCGACATGTACGGCAATAAAAACGTCACCACAGATGCAAAACAAGCCTATGCTTGGATGATGCAAACTTTCGAGCAAAGCAATACCATTGTAGATCGTGCTACAGCAGCACTGAACTGTCTTGCATCTCAAGCAGAAGTGGATGCTTCCCAACTGGGTGCGATTGGTTTTTGCTATGGAGGAAAAGTTGTATTGGATTTGGCGCGCTCTGGTGCACAGCTCAAAGCTGTTGCAACATTCCATGCCAATTTATCTGCACAAACGCCTGCACAAGCAGGTCAAGTTCAGGCAGAAATTTTGGTCCTCCATGGTGCAGAGGACAGCATGGTTAGTCTAGATGATGTCGCAAAATTTAAAGAAGAAATGTTTAGCGCTCAGGTTGAGCATGACGTCATTGTATATGAAGATGCTAAACATGGATTCTCAAATCCATTAGCAGATGAACGTGCTCAAGCCAATGGCGTTGACTTAGGCTATAACGCCGAAGCAGAAAAAAAGAGTCTGGCTGCCATGTACGATTTACTCGACCGCAATCTTAAAACTGCTGAGCAAATTTAAGTTTATAATTTGAATATCCACTGATTCGAAGGAGGATAGAACAATGAATACGCACTGCCCTTATTGTGACTACAATGATTATGCAGTACTGGCACAAAATGAATTTGGATTGATTCTCCCAGAACCCCAAAGCCTATCTAAAGGACATTGTGTCATTATTCCAATACGTCATGTCAGTTCATTTTTTGAAATCACTGACAAAGAACGTAAAAGCTTAATGTCTTTATTGGAACAAGCGCGCAATGAATTAAATTTAATTCATCAGCCAGCGGGTTTTCATATTGGCTTTAATGACGGCCATGCATTTGGCACAGAAGCTGAGCATTTGCATATTCACATTATCCCCTATTATGACAACCAAGACTTAGTCCTTGATCAGCGCTGGGGCAACATAGCACAGCCTTAATTTTTGAGTAACGATGTTTAGATACAGGTCCTATTGGGGCCTGTATCTTTTTTTCTACGCTTTTAGAATGTTGATATTTATGCTTATATTCATGGGCACTTAATCTAACTAAATCGTGAACAACGATTCCTATCCGACATGAGCACTTTAGATTTCTAATAACAGCCATTTGGTTCAATAGATTAATGATCCTTATGACAGATTTATTCTACTAAATCATAAATATATGTTCTGTTTGCGAGTAGATAATTCACTTGAATATATCGAACTTTATAGCAGGTTTTATGCTTAATTTTTTGTTGAAAAACAAAATACTTATAGTGAAATGGAAAACCATGAATATTCATATTTTGAAGTAAAAGCTTCTCACCATTTATATTGACCTCATGTCTTTCGATTCCATGCTTAGTTGAAAATGCTTTTTCTAAATACAAGCATCCTAAATATATATTCTGATGATTTTTTGATAGTTCTTTAGCTTTATTAATTAGAAAAAAATGCTCTCTTAAAGTATGTATTGTGAATGAGGAAAATATAATGATCAGACTAATTTGAACATAATGTCTTTTTGAATATTCAGCAATTCCCATTATTTTTAATACCTACAAATTAGAATGCACATCGATCTCAACCCTAAGAAAATATCTAAATAAAACAATAATAAACACCAAATTCATTATTGATTTTACAATTTTAAAGTTAAATCAAAGCGCATCAAATTTGAATGGTCTACAATAAAGCGCGTTTTTCACTGTATTAATGATGTTCCATGTCTTTTAAATTTTCAGATGCTTTACTGGCTTGGTTTGATGTTCATGGTCGCCATGATTTGCCTTGGCAAGTTGTCGATGATCCATACAAAGTCTGGGTGTCTGAAATAATGCTCCAACAAACGCAGGTCAAAACCGTCTTGCAGTATTTTGAGCGTTTTATTATGCGTTTTCCCACTGTACAGGACTTAGGTCGTGCCAGCTGGGATGATGTGGCGCCTTATTGGGCTGGTTTAGGCTACTATGCCCGCGCGCGAAATTTACATAAAGCAGCTGGCATTGTCGCGCAAAAAGGAGCATTTCCTAGCAATTTAGAACAATGGATTGAACTGCCTGGCATTGGTCGTTCAACCGCTGGGGCCTTAATGTCTCTGGGCTTACGTGAATACGGCGTGATTATGGATGGCAACGTTAAACGTGTGCTCTCACGCTTTTTTGCCATTGAAGATGACCTGTCTAAGCCACAACATGAACGTGAAATGTGGGCTTTAGCAACGCAGTTATGTCCTACTGAGCGTAATCATGACTATACGCAAGCAATTATGGATTTAGGTGCAACCGTCTGCACGCCCAAAAAACCGCTTTGCCTCTATTGCCCAATGCAGCAGCATTGCAAGGCGCATCAGCAAGGCATTGAAACTGAACTGCCATTTAAAAAAGCCAAAAAGCCTGTTCCAGTTAAAGAAGCACAGGTCTTGTTGATTCAATCTGCTGGAGAATGGCTTTGGATACAGCGTCCAAATCAGGGCTTATGGGGTGGTTTATGGTGTTTGCCAATTTATGAAAGTGCACTTGATTTCCAAAATGAATTGCAACGCTATGCACTGAAAAAAGAAATTTCTCGTGCACAAATTTCACATAGCTTTACCCATTTTACCTGGCACCTTGATGCGATTGCCGTTGAACTTCCTCCAGATCAAAAAGAACATTTGGCAATCGAGTTCAATGCGCAATGGCTAACACCACAAGCCGCATCTGCACTCGGAATTCCAACCGCAATGAAAAAATTGATCTCAGCCATCAATCTATGACATAGTCAGAACACAGTGCTTCGGCACATCCAATTAGATCATAGAGGGATTGCCGTGCTGCGCTGGATTGCAATTGTCATTTTAGGAATGAATCTGCTTTGGCTGGCCGCTTGTACCAGCACACCACCAGCACCCTCCAAACCACTGCCCCCCGCACAAATTCAAAAACTCCAACAGATGCGCTTGCCAACTAAACTGCCAGTGCCTGTAGACGATATTAAAGCCAAAAATTTAAAAGATACTTGGGGTGCATCACGTAGCAGTGGTCGTACACATGAAGGGATAGATATCTTGGCTCCACGTGGAACGAAAGTCTACACCGCCACCGAAGGCTTGATTGCCGACTTACGCAATAACAATTTGGGTGGTAAAGTGGTATGGATAATCGGGCCAGCAGGCTCTTGGCATTACTATGCACATTTAGATGACCATAAGCGTGGACTTAAAGTCGGAGATTATGTCAAAAAAGGTGATCTCATAGGCTATGTGGGTAATACCGGCAACGCTCGCCATACCACCCCACATCTACACTATAGTATTTACTTAAATGGCAAAGGCCGAGGTGCAGTTAACCCCTTCCCTTATTTACGTTAATTATCAGGAAACATTCATGTCAGAAGCACTGATCAGCCGCCTTGTTGAATTTGCAGAATCAGGTAACCAACAAAAAATCACCGTGGCTGGACAGACCCATCAAGGCTGGATTATGGAAATTACCGAAGAAGCACTCATGATCAGTACAGGCTATGCAGACAAAGCGGGCAAGGATGTATGGATTCAATTTAGTGACTTAGATCAAGCGACACTGTCTTATTGGGACAATCAAAATGACCAATGGTCTGAATTTAAGCTTTAATTGGATCAACTCAAAACCATGAGCGCCCAACGCTGTGCGTGGTGTACACAAGACCCATTGTATATCCAATACCACGATCATGAATGGGGCCACCCTCTACATGATGAAGCACAGCTATTTGAAATGTTGTGCTTAGAAGGCCAGCAAGCTGGGCTATCTTGGATCACCGTACTTAAAAAACGTCAGGCATATCGCCAACATTTTTTTCAACACGATATCGCCAGCATTGCCAATATGAGCGATACGCAACTGGGAAACATTGTCAAAGACCCAAATGTGATTCGTCACCTAGGTAAATTACAGGCCATTCGTAGCAACGCCATTGCATGGCAAAATTTAAAACTCGTGGGTATCGACCCTGTGGCATGGTTGTGGTCATTTTCAGTCCAACCAACACTGTGCAATGATGTGCCCAACTATTATCAAGCGCCAGCTCAAACAATAGAAAGCCAAGCCATGTCCAAAAGCCTAAAAAAGCAAGGCTTTAAATTTGTAGGGCCAACGATTTGTTATGCCTTTATGCAAGCTGTGGGCATGGTCAATGACCATGAAAATAGTTGTGACTTTAAATATCAAATCCTCTCAAAAAAGGAGCGTTGAGATGAGTGAAAATACCATTCATGCCTATGCAGCCATGCAGGCAGGTGAAGCACTACAGCCTTATCAATTTGATGCGGGTGAATTACTCGCACATCAGGTCGAAATTAAAGTTGAATACTGTGGCCTGTGTCATTCAGATCTTTCGGTTATTGATAATGACTGGAACTCTGCTGTTTATCCTGTTGTAGCTGGCCATGAAATTATTGGCACCATTGCACGTTTAGGTTCAGAAGCCAAAGGATTAAAATTAGGTCAGCGTGTTGGTGTGGGTTGGACTGCTGAGAGTTGCCAATGCTGTGACCCATGCGTAGCAGGACAGCAAGTACAGTGTACTGGTGACAAAGTTGCAACGATTGTTGGCCATGCAGGCGGTTTTGCAGATAAAGTCCGTGCTGGTTGGCAATGGGTCATTCCACTGCCGGATGATCTTGATCCTGAATCTGCAGGCCCACTGCTCTGTGGTGGTATTACTGTATTTGATCCAATTTTAAAACACGAAATTCAAGCCATTCATCATGTTGGAGTGATTGGTATTGGTGGTCTAGGTCACATGGCCATTAAATTATTAAAAGCATGGGGCTGTGAAATTACCGCATTCACCTCTAGCTTAGATAAAACCGATGAGCTCAAAGCGATGGGTGCAGATCATGTGGTGAGTAGCCGTGATATAGAGGCACTCAAAGCACATCGTGGTAAATTTGATCTACTGCTCAGTACCGTTAATGTTACGCTCAACTGGCAGGCTTATTTAGCGACTTTAGCACCCAATGGCGCTATTCACATGCTGGGGCTGGCACTCGAACCCATGCAAATTCCAGCAGGTGCGCTCATCAGTGGTTCTAAATCTGTCACGGGTTCACCAACTGGTTCACCTGTCGCTTTACGCCAACTGTTAAGATTTGCCGCGCGTAAAAATATTGCACCACAAATTGAATTGTTCCCTATGTCACAAATTAATGAGGCGATTGAACGATTACATTCAGGTAAAGTACGCTACCGTGTGGTACTCAAAGCAGATTTTTAAGCCCTGCGCGATCAAATCTAAACTAAAAAAGCCTGCATCACTGCAGGCTTTTTTTATATCGACATAGCATAGGTATTGCTTTCGATATTTAAGCAACCGCTTGATTGTCCAGCTCTGCCCGAACCCAATCTGCGAGTAACTGAATGGCTTGCTGAACCTCAAATGATAGCTCATGCCCTGCATTGAGGCGGATGCAATTGTTATAGCGCATGTCTTCACCAAATAAAATTCCCGGCACCAAATTAATCCCTTGTTCGGCAGCAAAATAATACAGCGCTAAACTATTAATCTGATCTGGAAATTGAAGCCACAATGCATAATTCCCTTGTGGATCATTAAGACGAAAATCTATGCCATGAAAAGCCTGCGCAATAAACTGACGGTACTGCTGTACCTGTTGTTGTAACTGGGGGCGTAATGCCGTTAAGTGCTGACGATATTCGCGGCTAAAGATAAAATCTGCCAAGCCCAATTGCAGCGGTGTATTGACTGAGACATTGCGCAGAATAATTTTTGCATGCATTGGTTTTAAGCGTGTAGGCAAACAAAACCATCCTACGCGATAAGAAGGTGATAATGACTTGGAGACAGAACCGCAATACACCACATAACCCTCTTGATCCCAATACTGAATCGGAAGCGGTCGTTGCATGCTAAAGCTACATTCGGCATAAATATCATCTTCAATCACATAGCATTGATATTTGGCAGCCAATTGCGCAATTTTTTCTTTATCTACATTACTCAAACAAAAGCCCAAGGGATTTTGATAATTTGCAGTGAGTAAACAAACTTTAGCCCCTGACTGTTGCATGGCTTGTTCCAATCGCACCAAGTCAAAACCTTCCGTATTGGCAGGAATCTCCACAATTTTACGGTTGAGTAAGGCCAGCATCTGCAATTGCCCATTATAGTTAGGGGTTGGCACAATCACGCCATCCCCTTCACGCGTCAAGCTTTGAATCATAACGGCCAATGTTGGCATGCAACCATTGCTGATATAAATCAATTCAGGGGCAATATGAAAGCCATCTTCAGCCCAATGGGCAGACAGTGCTTCACGCAGTCGAATATGCCCTTGGCGGTCGCTATATAGAAAATCTTCAGGCTTGCTGTACTTTAAGGCACGTTGAATCGAACGACTTAATGCTTTGGCTGGGACTAAATTCGGAGAAAGCTGAATTGATCCTAAATGAATGAGCTTGCTATTGATAGCGGCTTCATGAATTTCAATTTGCAGTGCTAAATTGGAAACTTCACGCATTTCCGACTTGAAATCTGGATGCTTTGGGGCATCAATAGCACAACCTGACACAGTCGAGGGACGCTGTACAAAATAGCCAGACTTAGCTTTCACATAAATCAGCCCTTGCGCTTCGAGCATTTCATAACAGCTTTTTGCTGTGTTTAGACTAATGTTATGCTGCTCAGAAAATTGACGTAATGAAGCTAAGCGCTGCCCCGCAACAATATCCCCAGCCAATATTTTCTGCCTCAGCTGCTGTGCCAGCAGCTGATATTGAAATGCCATATCTGTACCCGTTTTTTTATATTTTCTGTATCTGTATCCTAAACACTAACATATTTAAGCTTTCTGTACAGTTTTTCAAAAGGATACAGGAGCGATTCATGAGAACAATAGCCACAGCGCTCAGCCTATTCAGTTGTGCAATTGCACTTTCAGCTTGCCAGCCACAAGGCAATACCGTCGCTCAACAGCAACATTTTATTTGTAGTGCATTAATTGAAGGCTTTTTAAAAACCCAAAATCTGACCCAATATCAACTCTGGCATATTCAGCCTGCATTACAGCATGTTGCCAGTCAGCGCTTATATGTGTATCAGGCGCAGACATCTTATCAACCCCGTCTCATGCCGAGTCAAAAAAAATTGCGCTTTAACTGTGAACAAAACAGTGCTCAGCAGTTTCAAATTAAACTGGCGCCATCAGCAGAGGCAAATGGTGCAGTACCTGAAGAAACCTTGCTTAGCCTACAGTTGCCTCAGCCTGAACGGATGAAACAACTGACCGTGTATACATTGAGTTCACCGGAAAGAAAGTTTTAAACACTACTTTAAAATGTCAGGTAATGGCGCGAAATTCTTTGGTTTTTCTAGCTCTACTTTCATTTTTTGCAGCATTTGATAAGGCTGCTGTTGAACAAACATATTCACGACTGACAAGGGAATAGACCCTTCAGGATTGGCATAACCATAGGTCGATACTTTGACTTTTTGTGGGCCTAATTTCTGAAACGACCAATCGCCTTCATACTGATTCAGTCGGACGTAGTTTTTATTCAGCATATAGCCTTTTTTAATGGCTTTATTTTGTATGCTAATGATGCCCTGTGCATCTTTGCTCATTTTACCTTGCACAACCAAATCACGGTCTTTTAGAGGAAATGGAAAATCCAACACCATGTACAGTTGGAATTCACCTTTTTTGTCATCACGCGATAATACTTTCATTTGACTTAAAAAAGGCACCCATTCCATTGCATGATCCACGTCTAAAATCAGCGCCACAGCTTGTTCAATGGGAACATTAAGCGTGGTTTCTGCTTTATACATCATGATTGGATTTTGGCTGTCTTGAATCGTCCAAACTTTAATATTGTTTTTATTAATACTGAGCTTAACGTTATCTGTAGGTGCTGCCTGTGTAGTCGCAGAACATGCGAGTACACAGGCCATCAACAAAGCTATTTTCATTCCAATTATTCGTCTTTTTAGTTTTCTTTTATTTTTATAGCGGATTTTGAAGTGCTTTTATACTTGAATATCGTTAAATCCAAGTACATCTTTCATATCGTACTTACGCGCTTCACGGCCTACGACCCAAGCGGCTGCACGTACTGCACCCGCAGCAAAGTTCATACGGTTGGTCGCTTTATGCGTAATTTCCACACGCTCGCCTTCACCAATAAACATTACTGTATGCTCACCAACAATATCGCCACCACGAATGGTTTGGAAACCAATGCTTTGGCGCTCACGTGGACCAGTATGGCCTTCACGGTGATATACGGCGTCTTGTTTTAAGTCACGACCCAAAGTTTCAGCAATCGCTTCACCCATCATCAGTGCAGTACCTGATGGCGCGTCAACTTTATGACGGTGATGTGCTTCAATCACTTCGATATCTACTGTGTCACCAAATACTTTCGATGCCAGTTCCAACAGTTTGATTGAAACATTCACGCCGACTGAATAGTTGGCTGCATAAACCACGGGCGTTTCTGTTGCAGATGCATCTAAATAGGCTTTTTGTTCATCATTCATGCCTGTGGTACCAATCACGATTGCGACACCATGTTCACGGCAAATTTTGAGATGATTGACGGTTGCTACAGGTGCAGTGAAATCAATCACGACATCACAGTCCTTCACAACTTCTTCTAAACTGCCGACAATTTTCACATCTAGACGGCCAATGCCAGCAAGTTCGCCTGCGTCTGCACCCAAAAGTGAGCTTTCTGGACGTTCTACGGCTGCTGCAAGTTTAAAACCTGCTTGTTCAACAGCTTGAATAAGAATACGACCCATACGGCCACCTGCCCCTAAAATGCCAATGCGTGGAGTTGCTGACATAACATTTTCCTAATGCTAGATTCAAAATTGCCCTTACTATAGCAAAACTCCTGACTTTGGCTAAGTTTGACACAAAAAAATTATGCTTTTTTCCTCGCTTGCTCTGTTGCGCTCACGCACGGATGAAATCCCCTATCGTACCCTCATCTGTATTGCATTTTTTAAGTGATTTTCGATGTATCATAGGCGAGTTTTTTTTATACTGAATGAGCATGAAAAACGTCCTGTTTGCTTGTGCTGCAATATGCATTTTTTTCGCATGGCTAATGCCAGTCCATTACCGACCTTGGGTCACCTATACCGGTGAGCTATATGCGTTTATCTCCCTGATGTTTTTGATGGCGGCCTGCGTCAAAGACAAATTGTATCTTCCTAAAATTGGCTTGCCCTTTTTAGCTTTGGCCGTGTTGCCTTTTATTCAATTGGCATTCGGCCATGTGTACTTTTTTAGTATCGCATTCCTCGGATTTCTGTACATCGCTGCTTTTTGGCTCGCAATGACCTTGGGCTTTAATCTGTCTCGAGGCCCAGAACAGCGTGCAAAAACTTTTCGTTATTTAAGTTTTAGCTTCTTAATTTCAGGTGTGGCAACTGGTTTGGTTGCGATTTGCCAAGCGCTGAATTTTGATGAGCCTTTAAATGCCATCATGATGAATATCAGTGGCACCACACGCCCATTTGCCAATTTTGCCCAGCCCAACTTAATGGCAACCTTCTTGCTCATGGCCTTAATGGCAACGCTGTATTTATATGAGAAAAAAGCCCTTGCCACACGTTGGTTAGTGCTGGCCGCTTTGCCAATTTTAATCGGTGTTGTACTGAGTCAATCGCGTACCTCATGGGTCGCGAGTATTTGCATTCTGCTGTACCTTGCCTACCAACAATTCCGCCATCAGGTTCGTTTACGCTGGTTTTATAGTCTAGCGTGGTTTGGTCTGTTTATCGGCTTAATTGTGGTGCTTCCACATGTGACACAATTACTGGCCGACAGCGCCAATATGAACGTGATTCAAGGTCGTGATCTGGCTCAACGTGCCGGTGGCGATATGTCTCGCTTGGCGATTTGGCAACAGATGGTGCATGCAGTCGCCGCACAGCCGTGGTTTGGCTATGGTTGGTACCAAACCAGTACCGCTTTTGTCAGCATCTCAGAGCATTTCCAAGGACCTGTGTGGATTCGTAGCGCACATAACTTTGTCCTCGATTTTATTCTATGGAATGGCTTTATCGTTGCGATTCCATTTTTTGCTTATCTGGCGTATTGGCTCATTCAATTACACCGCCAAGTGAACTCAGCGGAGTCTGTGGTTGCCTTGTTGATGCTCGGTGCATTCATCATTCACATGATGCTCGAATTTCCGCAAAATTATGCATTCTTCTTGATTCCTGCGGGCTTTATTTTGGGTACGCTACAAGCGCAATATGCACAAACCAAAACCGTAGCACTGCCGGCACTGGGCAATAAACTGATTTTGGTTTTTGGTTTAGCCATGTTGGCCTTGGTCTACCGTGATTACGACACGCTGGTGCCGAAGTTGGGCAATGTCTATAAAAATGAACTACAGCCTGAAAAAATCACCAATCATGATCGAATTTATGTACTAACCGAATTGGATCAACGGATTAATTTTATTCTGATTGATCCGTTTACCCAGTTAAGCCCACAACAACTGCAAATGGCAGGTGAAATGGCACGTAGCTATCCAACGCGTTATCACATCATTAAATACGCTAAAATGCTGGCATTTAATGGTTATGAAGCCGAAGCGAAACATCAGCTCAAACTACTGGCGATTATCCAAAAAACGGATATGGACTATGACAGCTTACTTAACGGTGCGCCAAAGCAACCTTAAGGCTGTTTAAGCACATAAAAAAAAGCGCCTTGAGGCGCTTTTTTTTATGCTTTCGATGACATTGACTGCATGACTTAGTCAAATAAACGATCTAAAAACGATTTTTTCTTCGGAGAAGATTTACCGCCTTCTTCACTTTCCATACTCGCTTGTAATTCTTTAAGTAACTCACGTTGACGAGTAGTCAAATTCACAGGTGTTTCCACCACAATACGGCAAAGTAAATCACCTTGCATGCTGGTACGTACAGGTTTTACCCCTTTGCCACGTAAACGGAATAACTTACCAGTTTGCGTACCTTCAGGCACTTTCAAGCTGACACGGCCATCGAGTGTTGGAATCTGAATTTCTTTACCTAAAGCCGCATCAGCAATGCTTACAGGCACATCCATATACAGATCTGCACCATCACGTTGGAAAATCTCGTGTTCACGTACAACCACTTCTACGTACAAGTCGCCTGATTGGCCGTCACGAATCGCTTCGCCTTTACCGCTTAAACGTACGCGATCGCCATTGTCTACGCCTGCAGGAATAGTGACTTCCAAAGTTTGCTGACGGTCAGACACACCTGAACCATGACATGTATTACATGGGTTCTTAATGATTTTGCCTTGACCACGGCACGTATTACAGGTTTGCTGTACAGAGAAGAAACCTTGTTGCATACGCACTTGACCCGCGCCATGACAGGTTTTACAGGTTTCAACGTCATTAGGATTTTTAGAGCCTTTACCATCACAAGTTTCACACGGCGCAGGCGCAGTGAACGTAATGGTTTTTTTCACGCCCTTCACCGCTTCTTCAAGGGTGAGTTCCATCACATAACGTAAGTCTGAACCACGGCGTGCGCGTTGCTGACCACCACGGCCACCACCACCAAAAGCACCACCGAAAATGTCGCCGAACTGGCTAAAAATGTCTTCAGCGCTGAAACCACCGCCAAAGCCACCACCGCCGCCCATACCGCCTTCAAATGCTTGATGGCCCATACGGTCGTACATGCTACGCTTTTCGCTATCTGAAAGAACTTCATAAGCTTCAGCAGCTTCTTTGAATTTCTCTTCAGCTTCTGGGTTATCTGGGTTACGGTCAGGGTGATACTTCATCGCCAACTTACGGTAGGCTTTTTTAATTTCATCATCACCTGCGGTTTTAGATACGCCTAAAACCTCATAATAATCACGTTTAGCCATGTCTGGCGATGCTCCTCACGGAATTTATTTAATACTGGGCTGTGGTCTGAAATTGGGGGATCAAACCATTTTTTCAAGGGTCAGCGATGAAAAAAATAAAGACGAGTTAAAAAACTGCTTTATTTTTAAAGAATTTAGATAAGCCTTGTACCCATGCATTTAACAAATATAAAAATGCAATGGCACTAAAAATAACGCCAGCAACAGTGCAACCTGTTACCCATAGCGCGCTGTCCCAATAAAAGAAGAAGAGTGGAATAAACCAAAGTGCTGCAAACAAAGCCAAAATAGTGAAAATTACGATACTACGCATCACCCAAAATGCCTGTGCTTGTAACCAAACTTCAGCGGAATCGACCTGTGTGACTTTACGTGCCAGCCAATACGCTAACACCCCACTAACCACGGTAAACATCGCCAAAAACATGAAGACGTAAGAAATCGCAATATAGCGCCGATACTTGATCAGTTTATCTGTCGTCATGTCTGATTTAACCCCATACACTGCCCTGTGAATCTTTACCCCGAACAGTGTTTGTCTTATAAAAATTTTCAGCAAAGATTTAGGTGCTACTATATTGAAAAAAACAATATTTCGCACCCATTTTTACACTTTCTCAGGACTTTTTTTCACCTTAAACCACTGTGCATACAAGGCTGGCAAGAAGAATAATGTTAACAGTGTCGCAACAATCAAACCGCCCATAATCGCAACGGCCATCGGACCGAAGAAAATACTGCGCGATAATGGAATCATGGCCAAAACCGCAGCCAATGCTGTGAGTACAATCGGACGACAACGACGTACCGTCGCATCCAGAATTGAATCCCAAGGATCATGCCCTGCTTGGATATCTTGTTCAATCTGATCAATCAAAATCAGTGAGTTTCGCATGATCATCCCTGACAGCGCGATGGTGCCCAGCATGGCCACAAAACCAAATGGCTTATTAAAAAGTAGCAAGAATAAAACCACGCCAATAATGCCCAGTGGTGCAGTCAAAAACACAATAAAGGTTCGCGACATACTTTTGAGCTGAATCATCAGCAAGGTCAGCACCACAGCAAGGAACATTGGCATACCTGCATTCACAGAAGATTGACCTTTTGCAGACTCTTCTACTGTGCCACCCACTTCCAGCAAATAACCATTTGGTAGTGCTGCACGCAATTTTGCCAATGGCTCTGCAAGCTCATTGACCACCGTTGCAGGCTGTAGTTGACTACGAATATCCGCCCGTACAGTAATGGTCGGTAACCGATTACGATGCCAGATCAAACCGTCTTCAAACGCATATTCAATTTTAGCAATTTGCGCTAAAGGTACAGATTGACCTGACGCCGTAGGTACAGCCAAACTACTGAGTGAACCTACATCAACACGGTCAACTTGGTCGCCGCGCATACGGATTTCAATCAAATCACGTTTTTCACGGTATTGATTGACTGATGCACCGCTAATTGCACTGCTTAAGAAATTAGATAAATCTAAACTGCTGATGCCCAATTGGCGTGCACGATCTTGATCGATGTTCAGTTGAATAACTTTACTTGGCTCGCCCCAATCTAAATGGACATTGGTACTATTTGGATTCGCACTAATTGTAGCTGCGACTTTTTGTGCCCATTCACGCACTACGTCCAAGTTTTCACCTGAGACTCGAAATTGTAATGGATAGCCCACAGGTGGGCCATTTTCCAATAAAGACACCCGTGTACGCGCCTCAGGTAACAGCACACGAATTTTGTCACTCAAATTACGGCGAATTTCATCTCGATCATCGAGTGATGATGCCAGCACGACAAATTGTGCAAAGCTAGCCTGTGGTAATTGTTGATCTAAGGGCAAATAGAAACGTGGTGAACCAGTGCCGACATAAGCCACAAAGTTATCAATGCCTTGTTGTTTCGATAAAAAATGCTCGACTTTACGTACAGCAGCTTCAGTGGCTTTTAAAGATGCCCCTTCTTCAAGTTTAATATCGACTAAAATTTCGGCACGGTTCGACGGTGGGAAAAATTGTTGTGGCACCAGTTTAAACATCATCACTGACAACACAAAAATGGCCACCGTGGTTGCAATCACAGTTTTACGATAGGTCACACAAATATTCACCCATCGCTTAAAGCCTTGATAAAACTTGGTTTGATAAGGATCATGATGCTCACCAGCATGATGAACCACAGGTGCAGGCTCAGGTTGTTTTCTTAAACGTGCCAACAAGCGTGCATACCACGGCGCTTTTTGTACCAGGTCTTTATTAAAATCGGGGAGCAGTTTGTCTCCTAAATAAGGCACAAATAGGACTGCCGCAAACCACGACACAATCAGTGCAATCGTGACCACTTGGAAAATTGAGCGGGTATATTCACCAGTACTCGATGCAGCCGTGGCAATCGGTAAAAAGCCCGCTGCAGTAATCAAGGTTCCCGTTAACATTGGAAATGCTGTGGTACGCCATGCATGACCAGCCGCTTGTATACGGCTATAGCCTTGCTCCATTTTAATTGCCATCATTTCTACGGCAATAATGGCGTCATCGACCAACAGACCCAAGGCTAGAATTAAAGCCCCTAGAGAAATTTTGTGTAAGCCGACATCGAGCATATTCATGCCCGCAAAGGTCATGGCCAAGACCAATGGAATGGAAAATGCCACCACCAATCCTGTACGAAAGCCCAAAGAGAAAAAGCTCACCAGCAGAACAATAATCACCGCTTCTGCCAAGACTTTCATGAACTCGTTTACACTGCGCTTTACTGCCACAGGCTGGTCTGAAACCTTCTGTAATTTCATGCCCAGTGGTAATGATTTTTGCAGTTGTGCAAATTCAGTTTCGAGGTTTTTCCCCAATGCCAGAATGTCTCCACCCTTGCGCATAGACACCGCAATACCAATGCCATTTTCACCCATAAAACGCATACGAGGCTGTGCTGGATCGCTAAAGCCACGGTAAATATCAGCCACATCGCCCAATTGAATGGTTTGACCATTTACCAGTAAGGGCATTTTTTTCAGTTCTTCAACCGTTTTTAAACTACCACTGGCACGCACTTGAATGCGGTCTGACTGCGTTTCAAAAAAGCCTGCACTGGCCACTGTATTTTGCTGTTGTAAGGCTTGCTGAATCGCAGAAACAGGCACACCCAATTGGGCAGCCTTGGTATTGGACATTTCAATCCAAATCTTTTGATCTTGTAGGCCAATCAAATCGACTTTGCTGACATCCCGCACGCGTTGCAATTGCAGTTGTAAACGGTCGGCATAGTCTTTCAGCGTGGCATAGTCAAAGTCTTTGCCTGTCAGTACATAAATATTGCCAAAGGTATCGCCAAATTCATCATTAAAAAATGGCCCTTGCACCCCACTAGGCAACTGATGACGAATGTCATTCACCTTTTTACGCACCGTATACCAAACGTCTGGAATATCTTTTGAACGCAAAGAATCTTTGGCAACAAAGGTCACCATAGACTCACCTGGACGTGAAAACGCCATAATGCGCTCATAATTGCCCGTGGTCATGAGTTCTTTTTCAATGCGATCTGTGACTTGTAAAGACACCTCTTCCGCTGTTGCACCCGGCCAATAGGTCTGAATGATCATGACCTTAAAAGTAAATGGCGGGTCTTCACTTTGTGCTAATTTCGAGTATGAAAATACCCCAACGATGCCCAAGAGGATCATAAAATAAAGGACCAAACCTTTATTTTTGAGCGCCCATTCCGACAGGTTAAAATTCATTTTTAACCCCCAGCTCGAACAGTCACCGCACGATTTTCTCGGTCAATCGGACGTATTTTTTGTTTATCTCGTAATAAATGCACACCGCCAATCACCACATAATCTGAAGGTGCTAAACCACTCAACACAGGTACGCTGTCACGGCCATAGGCACCTAAGCTCACAGGGACTTTATGTACCGTATTGTCCGCTTTCACCGTTAACACATAGGCTTGTTGCCCTTGTGCAGACACACTTGATAATGGAATGTTTAAGGTTTCATGAGTCGCAGTATTTAAAAATACCCGTGCACTTTGTCCCAGTTGAATCACACCTGAGCCTTCACGCAAAGCGACTTTGACACGATACGTGCGCGACTGATCCGCTGCAGGTGCAATTTCACGGACATAGGCTTGAAACTTTTCTTCAGGCTTCGACCACAGACTCACTTCTGCAACTTGCCCTGTTTTTATGCTTGAAATGAGCTGCTCAGGTACACCCACCACGACATCTCGCTCACCATCAATCGCCAGCTGATACACCGCCTGCCCTGCAGACACCACTTGCCCAACTTCTAAATTACGCTGTGTAATCACACCGTTTTTACTTGCAATTAATTGGTTATATTGCGTTTGGTTTGCGCTGGCGTCGTCATTTGATTGCGCTTGTTTTAAACTCGACATCGCTGCTTTATATTGATTTTCAACAGCATCATATTGTGAACGGCTAACAGCATTCATTGGCAGTAATTGCTGATAACGCTTGAGTTCATCACCTGCTATTTTGGCAGCAGATTGCGCACTTTCTAATTGCGCACGCGTGGCATTTTTTTGTAATTCTGCATCTTTTACATCTAAACGCGCTAAGACCTGCCCAACTTTGACCTGATCACCGACATCCACATAACGTTCGACCACCTGCCCTGCGACACGAAAAGCCAACGCAGTTTGTTGGCGCGCTTGCACTTCACCTGCATAGCTTTTTTGCTCAGCATGACTGCTACTTGCTTGCGCCACCATGACCAAAGGAACTTCCTGTTCCGTAGGTGCATCATGATGACTACACCCCCACAAGGTCACACTACAAACGATGATTATGCCTATACAGGCGGTCTTGATCGTACTCATGAACTTAGGCTCTTATCTAAAGTTGTTTTTTCAGGCAATATAGACGAAATTAAAATGGTTATTTTTTAATTAATAAACTATACGGTACATTAATTACCTATTTAAGGTAAAATCAATGACTTTAATGACATTTTGGAAACTTTTTTAGCAAATGACTGCTGGCCGACCGAAAGATTTAGAAAAACGTAAACGGATTTTAGATGCCGCAAAAATTCTATTTTTAGAATGTGGTTACCACGGCTGTAGCATGAATAAAATTGCACAAAAAGCCGATGTCACCAAACTGACGGTATATAACCATTTTCAAGACAAAGAAAGCTTGTTTACCTGTGCAATTGCAGAAACCTGTGATTCTCTGATTAATGCTCGTCCAATGGTATTAAGCCCTGATAGTAATTTCATTCAAGCATTTATCAGTGCTTGTGAGCTCACCTTAAATTTAGTGAATTTACCCGAAGCACTCAAAATGGAATATTTATTGTTGGAGTTGGCTTCACAGCATAATCCACTGGCACAGCAGTTTTATAATGCATCTCATCAAAAACTCAGTGCCTTATGGCAAAACTTTTTTGACCAAGCCGTGGCGCTAAAGTTTATTCAACCTGCTGCTGAGCGTGAACATCTGCTGTTATTGTTTTCTTTACTGTTAGGTATGCGCCACCATGAAGTCCTCATGGGAGTCCGTGAAATCCCCAATCCTCAAGAGCAGGAACAGATTATTCAATCCGCGCTAAAGTTATTTTTACTGCGCTATTCGCCTCAAGCCTAGCTGGCATTTAGCTTAAACCTTCACATTCTGCTGTTTTGGCATTCAGTTTGCTAATTAATACACAAAACAAATCCGACTTTTGTCGAGGTTTCACTTGGCAAGACCAAGATTCGCGCTATAGTCAAAATCAAGGACATACGGAGAATGTAGAATGATTCAACAAATTGATGCTCCACTAAGAGAAGATGTACGCCTGCTGGGAAATTTATTGGGTGAAACCCTGAAACAGCAGGCTGGACAAGATTTGTTTAATCAAATTGAACAAATTCGTGCCTTGGCCAAGGGTGCACGTGATGGTCAAGCCGAAGCAGAAAAAGAACTCGAAAAATTATTTTTAAGCCTAGAAGACCATGAAATTCTGCCGCTTACCCGCGCTTTTACCCACTTTCTAAATTTTGCCAATATTGCAGAACAATATAATGTGGTGCGTAGCCGTCGCCAAAGCGAATTTGATGAGCACGCTCCATCACCAAATCCTTTAGATCACTTATTTCAAAAATTTAAAGATCGCGACATCAGTTCAGAAACGCTGTATCAACAAATTTGCGAACTCAAAATTGAATTGGTCTTAACTGCGCATCCAACAGAAGTCAGCCGTCGCACCTTGATTCAAAAATATGACGGCATCAATGACTGTCTATTTAAAATGGATCAGCAAAAACTCACGCCACGTGAACGCAGCGCAGTTTTAGATGATTTAAAACAATTGATTTGCTCTGCATGGCAAACTGATGAAATTCGTCAGCACCGCCCGACTCCAGTAGATGAAGCCAAATGGGGCTTTACCACTATTGAGCAAACCTTATGGAATGCTGTGCCGAAGTTTATGCGTGAATTGGACGGCATGGTGGCAGAACATTGTGGTCAATCTTTACCACTCACCATCGCGCCAGTTCGCTTTGCCTCTTGGATGGGCGGTGACCGTGACGGTAACCCCAATGTCACCCATGACATCACTCAAGAGGTGCTGTGGTTATCTCGTTGGAAAGCTGCTGATTTATATGTGCGTGATATTGAAGCCCTGCGTTGGGAACTGTCGATTGAACAATGTAGCGATGAACTACGAACAGCCTTAGGCAAAGAACACGCTGAACCCTACCGCGAATATTTACGTGACACACGCCAACGCCTGAAAGCCACACGTTTTTGGCTGACAGAAAAACTACGTGGCCATGATGCCGACGACAGCCAAGTGATTAAAAGTAAGGATGAACTGCTTCAGCCGCTTTTACTCTGCTATCGTTCGCTCATCGCATGCGATTTGCCTGAAATTGCCAACGGTAAACTGTTGGACTTCATTCATCGCGTAAATTGCTTTGGCATTGAATTATTAAAGCTGGATATTCGTCAGGAATCTGGGCGCCATCGCCAAGCGATTTCTGCCATTACCGAATACTTGGGCTTAGGTAATTTTGAAACATGGACAGAACAAGCACGACAAAATTTCTTGCTCCAAGAACTTCAAAGCAAACGTCCATTATTACCTAAACATCTGAGTGAGCCTGAAGGTAGTCTGATTTGCCATCCAGATGTGCAAGAAGTGTTTGCGACCATGCGCACATTGGCCTCACAGCCAAGTGAAAGTTTGGGAGCTTATATTATTTCCATGGCCGAATACCCAAGTGATGTATTGGCAGTATTATTACTGCAAAAAGAAGCGGGCATTTTACATCCCTTACGTGTCGTTCCTTTATTTGAAACCCTCAAAGATTTAGATGGCGCATCTAAAACCATGAACACCCTATTTAATATGCATTGGTATAAACAGCATATTCAGGGTAAACATGAAGTGATGATCGGCTATTCGGACTCAGCCAAAGATGCTGGCTTTATGTCTGCCAATTGGGCACAGTACCGTGCGCAAGAAGAACTGACTGAAATTGCTAAAAATCATGCAGTGCAGTTGACCTTATTCCATGGTCGTGGCGGTTCAATTAGTCGCGGTGGTGCACCAACTCAACAAGCTTTGTTCTCTCAACCGCCAGGTTCCATCTCTGGGGCTATTCGTGTAACCGAACAAGGCGAAATGATCCGCTTCAAATTTGGTTTAGAAGGCATTGCGCTCCAAAATCTTGAGATCTATACCGCGGCTACGCTCGAAGCTACATTGCTTCCACCACCAGTGCCGAAACCAGAATGGCGCGAACTCATGCACAGCATGACGGACCTCTCTGTACAGGTCTACCGCCAAACAGTGCGTGAAAATCCACACTTTGTGAAATACTTACGCACGGTTACCCCTGAACTCGAACTACAAATGCTGCCGTTGGGTTCACGCCCAGCCAAACGTAAAGTCAGTGGCGGGATCGAATCTTTACGCGCGATTCCATGGGTATTTGCATGGACACAAATCCGTTTGATGCTCCCTGCATGGTTAGGTACAGGTGCAGCCATTAACCAAGTGCTCGACCAAGGCCAAAAAGCCATGCTTGAGGACATGCTACATCAGTGGCCTTATTTCCAAACCTTAATTGATATGTTGGAAATGGTGCTCTCCAAAGCAGACAGTCATGTGGCTTTATATTATGAAGCGCATCTGACTCAAGATGAAGATTTGAAAGTTTTAGGTGAAGAGCTACGTCAACGTTTACGTGATGCGGTGCAAACACTTTTAGCGCTCAAAGGTGAATCTAAACTGCTCAGTAGCAATGATGTTTTAGATCAATCCATGAAAGTGCGTAAGCCATATTTATTACCATTGCATCTGCTCCAAGCTGAATTAATGAAACGACGCCGCGCTTACTTGGCCAATTGTCAGGCAGAAAATACCCCTGTCGATCATGCACTGATGGTCAGCATTGCAGGTATTGCTGCTGGGCTACGCAATACAGGCTAAGTTAAACACTGTATTTTTTTAGCATAAATAAAGCACATCGCCATGATGTGCTTTATTTATAAGCGATTGCGAGAAACATCCACAATTTATTTATATCAAGAATAAGATTTATTTATAACTAAACAGCTCGATACAATTGGCGATTAATAACTGATTTCACTTTATTTTTAAATACCAAAACTTTTACCATGCGGTAAAACAATCGAAAAGTCAGTACATTAGTTTTAACGTTTTTTTTACTCAATGATTAAATCTTCCAAAAAAGAAGCGTATGATGTGCACAATTTATCTTTTGAGTGCTCATTTTATGTCCAGTTGGTTTCCCAAATGGCGTCCGTATAAAGACAGTATTGATGCACGTCCTGTAGGCACTAATGAATATTTGCCCCCTGCACAAAGTGTAGTTTTGGGCATACAACATGCCTTTGCAATGTTTGGGGCAACTGTACTTGCACCCTTCTTAATGGGTTTTGATCCAAACCTCGCAATTTTGATGTCAGGTCTATGTACCGTACTCTTCTTCTTTATGACGGGTGGTCGTGTACCTAGCTATTTAGGTTCAAGTTTTGCCTTTATTGGGGTGGTTATTGCTGCCACAGGCTATGCAGCCTCTGGTACTGGTGCTCCAAATGCCAATATTGCCATGGCTGCTGGCGGGATTATTGCCTGCGGTGTGCTCTACACGATTTTTGGTTTTATCGTGATGGCTACGGGTACACGCTGGATTGAAAAACTTATGCCACCTGTAGTAACAGGTGCTGTAGTAATGATTATTGGTCTTAACCTTGCACCAGTCACTGTTAAAGGCGTAATGGGTAATAACTTTAATATGTGGATGTCATTGGTTACTGTGCTTTGCATGGGTTCTATTGCCGTATTCACCAAAGGCCTTTTACAACGCTTATTACTATTGGTGGGCTTGCTTTCAGCATATTTCATCTACTTTATCGTATCGAATGTAATGGGATATGGCACACCAATCAACTTTACGCCAATCCAACAAGCGGCTTGGTTTGGTATTCCACAGTTCCATTCACCAGAATTTAATGTCAATGCCATGCTAATTATTGCACCGATTGCATTGATTTTAGTGGCTGAAAACTTAGGTCATATTAAAGCAGTTGGCGCAATGACAGGCGAAAACCTCGATCCACATATTGGTAAAGCTTTTGTCGCTGATGGTGTTGCAACGACTTTATCGGGTAGTGTGGGTGGCCCTGGGATGACCACTTATGGTGAAAATATTGGCGTCATGGCGGTTACACGCGTTTATTCAACGATTATTTTTGTTGTCGCGGGTATTTTCGCAATCTTCTTAGGCCTGTCACCAAAATTTGGTGCAATTATTCATACCATTCCGAGTGCGATTTTAACTGGTGCATCTATTGTGGTGTTTGGTTTAATTACCATTGCTGGTGCCAAAATTTGGATTGAAAACAAAGTCGATTTTTCACAAAACAAAAACCTCATGGTAGCTGCGGTTACGATTATTTTAGGTACGGGTGACTTTGCACTACAATTTGGTAGCTTTAACCTAGGTGGTATTGGTACTGCAACTTTCGCAGCCCTTATTCTCAACTGGTTCTTTAGCCTTGCAGACAAATCTAAATAATTGAACAATATTTTAAGCAGCCAAATGGCTGCTTTTTTTATGTCTATAGAGCGCATATTTGGCTTATTCGATATGAGTAAAACCTCTAAAGGTCCAACTTAAAGCGACCTTATAATGCTTCAGGACGACCAAAGTAATAACCTTGGAATGCCGTACAGCCATTGTCTTTGAGTAATTGGAACTGTTCTAAAGTTTCCACACCCTCTGCAACAACGTTTAACTCTAATGCTGCCGCCAAAGCAATAATGGTTTTTACAATCGCTAAATCACGCGGGTTTTCACTAATATGTTCAACAAAAGCTCGGTCAATTTTCAATTGGCGTAGAGGCAACATTCTTAAATAATTTAAAGATGAATACCCCGTCCCAAAGTCATCCATAGAAAAGTTAAAACCCGCTTCAATGAGGCGATGCATTTTAGCGATTGAACTGTCCATGTCGGTATAAAACATACTTTCGGTCAGTTCCAAGCGTAAACGGCTTGGACAAATACCGTATGCATGAACCAACTGAATGACCTCTTGATCAAAATTAATTGCTCTAAATTGCCCGACACTAATATTGACTGAAATTGTCCAATGCGCACATTCAGGGATATCACGCCATGCTTGTAACTGCTGACATGCCATGTTGAGAACTTTTTGACCTACTTCATGAATCATGCTGGATTTTTCAATCTCAGCCATAAAGCATCCCGGCATCACCAAACCTTTCTCAGGATGTTGCCAACGGATTAAAGCCTCATAACCAATTATTTGTTCAGATGCATTGACTATTTTTTGAAAATGCAAAATAAACTCATCACCTTGTACAGCGCGACGTAAATCTATAATTAATTTTGCTTTCGAAACAATGCTTTCTTCAATAACAGGATCAAAAACCGCAATGCAATTTTTACCATTGCCTTTGGCATGGTACAGTGCCATATCGGCATATTTTAAAAATTCATTTTCAGATAAATTAAAGTCTTTAAAAATAAATACGCCACTACTGGCTGTGGTATGAACACTTTGCTCATTTAAAAAATAAGGCTTATTTAATTCTGCTTTTAGCTTATGGGCCAACTGCAATACCGCCTCATAAGCCGCGTCATATTGCATAGATAAATTCGATACGATCACCAAAAACTCATCGCCACCTAAGCGAATAATCGAATTAGGCTGTGGGGTGTTAAGTAAAAGACGGGTAGCCACCATTTTCAGTAGGCTATCCCCTACACTGTGCCCTAATGTGTCATTAATATTTTTAAAATTATCCAAATCCAGCATGATCATCGCGCTATACATGCCATTGCTACGATTAGAAGCAATTACTTGCTTCATATAATCTTGCATATAGCGCCGATTAGGCAGACTGGTTAACTCGTCATGCAAGGCCATGTAGCGGGCATGATCTTCGGACTGTTTGAGCTGCGTAATATCCGTTCGAATTGCAATGTACTGTTGCAACATGCCGTGCCGATCTTTAAAAGGAACGATCGTGGTGTCCACCCAATACAGTTCACCCTGCTTATTTCGATTACAAATTTCACCATTCCAGATTTTGCCTTGAGCAATGGTGCCCCACATTTGCTTAAAGAAACTACGTGGATGGCAACCTGAATTAATAATTTTATGCGTAGAACCCAGCAATTCCTCACGTGAATATTTAGAAATATCACAGAATTTCTGATTCACATGGGTAATTACGCCTTGAGTATCTGTAATCGCAACAATTGAATGTGCATCAATAGCAACTTGATAGTTTTCAAGCTCATTAACGATCTTGCTATATTGAAATTGGGAATCCATAGGCAATAAAAAGTGACTTTAGTCATGGACATAAGGCATGCATTATTTCATTTTTAATGTGAATGTTAAATGAAATATTAAGCTTATCTGCAAACTATCCCATATTGCAGTAAAAATTTGATTTTTCACTGCAATATGACCTGCCAATTATGGACGTAGCTCCTTTAACTCGCGTTGAATAAAATGATGAATCATTTCGCGATAAATATGCTCAATTAAATTTGGATCTACACCTTGATCTTGTGCCGCACCACGAACTTTCTTAATCACATCTTCCACACGCTCTGGAGATTGTACATCGTGCGTTGTACGTTTAAATCGAACAGCTTGATCGACATAAAACTGACGGGCTGAAATAAGCTCAATTAAAGCATGGTCAATCACATCGATTTGAGCACGCGCCTGTTCCAAATTTTCAACCTTATCTTTCTTCATTCTTCCTTAACTCATTCTCAGCAATGTTTTCACTTTTATACTTCTCTTCTAACACATTACTGAAAATACTTTCAATCATCCATACGCGATATAAGCTATTAAATACATAACTTTGCCCATCAATTCTGAGCTCAAGCACTGGAAAGTCTGGCTGTGATTTCATTTCACAATGCATGTCATTTTCGGCTAATTTACCCAGTACATCTTCAGTGGTAAACGTGGTCAGTTCTAATTCTTGTTGTAACTGTTGAAAATGGGGCTTAAATGATAGGTCTTTGCCCTTGCACCATACTGCATGCAAGATTTTGTACATGGCATCAATGCGTTGCTCTTCAGGCACACTGTAGTACAAATTGGTCATCTGCACTGTTGCCTGCTGGTCTGGACGACAGAACGGCGTAAAACTGACTCCCGTTCGTTTAGACAAACGTGTTGCCAAGCCCCAATCAAATAAATCGCGGCCGTGATAACTCAGCGGATAAATATTCAGGCGAATATTATAATAGTCTGCCAGCTCTTCTTTGATATAAGCCAAAAGTAGCCACGAAATCGGATCTTCTAAGGCCACATATAAATCTAGCTCTGGGTCGAGTGCTTGAATTTCATTGAGCTCTTCAGCATCACTAATCAGATGTTCGCGCCATTCGATGTGGTTAATTAAAAAAATAGGATTATCCGTCAGGAGCTTTTGCTGACGCAAACGGCGGGTTAAGCGCAATAAATCATCAACTGCATGATATTTACGCTCCCCAAATTCAAAATAACTGGCCAATACTGGCGTGTCGTTAAAAATACGTTCTTCAAAATGTTGTGCACGATGATGTTTGCTGGCCATGGCATATAAAGTACGTAATTTGCCATCTTGCTTTTGCCACAGCATGTGAAACACATCTTCTAATAAATAGAGAAAATCTTGCCCACGTAAGGGGGTATTTTTTAAGATTGTTTCGGCCTGTAATAAGGCTTCTGGTTTGGGTTGTTCTGGCGTTTCGTGAAAACTAAAGCGATGTTGCTTCGATAAAATTTGCGCATCATTTAAACAATAATTATGCCACTCAGCTTCTGACATGTGATTGGGTGCTTCTGCTGAACGATTAGAAATAATCACCTTAAGCGGTTTTAGTTCATCACTCAAAATGTCTTCTAACTGAGGCAATTGCTGCGCCGTCAAATAACTATAGACATCATCTAAACGCAAATAGACGCTTAAACCTTGCTCTGTGGACAACACCGCTTGACGTGACGGTTTATTGTAAAACCATCCCGATCGGATTGGATCAAACCAACGGCGTAACAGTGACATGAATTTAAGCCTCAATAAACAAAGCCATGCGATCATGATGATATCGCACAGTTTTATCTCCCGATGTGGGAATATGAAATTAGTTTATAACCCTCAGCCAAACTTATAGCAACTCAAGTCACAATGTTCAATGTTTCGCGGATGGCGGGCAACATCAATCAAATTAGCCGTTGATCATTTGCCCACTAGTTTATCAGTTCAAGCTTCAGATACCTACTTGTAAAATTGCCTGCCACATCTACTACAGCCTAAACTTAGACATAAAAAAGCACGCTTATTTCGCGTGCTTTTTTATGGGTTTATTGAAAGATTAGATCTCTCTTACTGCACCTTTGGCAGCACTTGTAGCATGCATTGCATAAGCTTTGAGTGCTTTCGAAATTTTACGTGGACGCTCTTTCGCAGGCTTCCAACCTTTCGCTTCTTGTTGCGTACGGCGATGCGCCATTGTTGCATCGTCTACTGCCAAGTGAATGGTACGGTTTGGAATATCAATTTCGATACGGTCACCATCTTCAACCAAGGCAATTGCACCGCCTTCAGCTGCTTCAGGAGAAACGTGGCCAATTGAAAGACCTGAAGAACCGCCTGAGAAACGACCATCTGTTACCAGTGCGCAGTCTTTACCTAAGCCTTTCGATTTTAAATAGCTGGTTGGGTAAAGCATTTCTTGCATACCTGGACCGCCTTGCGGGCCTTCGTAGCGGATAAGAACCACATCACCTGCAACGATTTTACCACCTAGGATCGCTTCTACTGCATCATCTTGGCTTTCAAATACGCGTGCTGTGCCGTTGAATTTTAAGATCGATTCATCTACACCCGCAGTTTTTACGATACAGCCATCAAGCGCAATGTTACCGTAAAGCACTGCCAAACCGCCGTCTTTAGAGAAAGCATGTTCTGCATTGCGGATGACGCCCTTTTCACGATCGCCGTCTAAACGTGAGTAGTAACGGTCTTGTGAGAAGGCAGTTTGTGTTGGTACACCGCCTGGCGCAGATTTGAAGAAATTATAAACCTCTTCATCTTCAGTGCGGATAATGTCCCACTTATCCAAAGCGTCTTTTAAGGTTGGCTCATGTACAGTACTCACAGAAGTATCGAGTAAACCTGCACGGTCTAATTCACCCAAGATTGACATGATACCGCCTGCACGGTGTACATCTTCCATGTGAACGTCTTGTTTCGCTGGCGCAACTTTACATAGCACAGGTACTTTACGTGATAAACGGTCAATATCGTCCATCGTAAAGTCTACTTCTGCTTCGTGTGCAGCAGCTAAAAGATGCAATACCGTATTGGTTGAACCGCCCATTGCGATGTCTAAAGTCATTGCATTTTCATAGGCTGCTTTAGGCGCGATATTACGCGGCAACACGCTGTAATCATTTTGTTCGTAATGACGTTTAGTAATCTCTACGATTAACTGACCTGCTTTTTCGAATAATTTTTTACGGTTGGCATGTGTTGCAAGCGTAGAACCATTGCCCGGCAAAGATAAACCTAATGCTTCTGTTAAGCAGTTCATTGAGTTAGCAGTGAACATACCTGAACATGAACCGCATGTTGGACATGCAGAGCGTTCATATTCTTTTACTTCTTCGTCAGTAAAGTTGTCATCAGCCGCTACGATCATAGCATCAACAAGGTCAATTGCATGTTCATTGCCACGGATTTTAACTTTACCCGCTTCCATAGGACCGCCTGATACAAACACCACTGGAATGTTCAAACGCATTGATGCCATTAGCATCCCTGGGGTGATTTTGTCACAGTTAGAGATACATACCATTGCATCTGCACAGTGTGCATTCACCATGTATTCAACTGAGTCTGCAATCAAGTCACGTGAAGGCAATGAATACAACATGCCGTCATGGCCCATTGCAATACCATCATCTACAGCGATAGTGTTGAATTCTTTGGCTACACCACCTGCCTGTTCAATTTGGCGCGCCACAAGTTGACCTAAGTCTTTGAGATGAACGTGGCCTGGTACGAATTGCGTGAATGAGTTAACGACCGCAATAATTGGCTTGCCGAAGTCTTCGTCTTTCATACCAGTTGCGCGCCATAAGCCACGCGCACCCGCCATGTTTCTTCCGTGTGTCGATGTTTTTGAACGATAATCAGGCATGGTGTTATTCCAACTATGTTTGTGCTGGAGTAAATGATCGCATTTACTCTGGCAAAATCTTTATGATTGTGAGCATGAAAACAGTTTAATTTTAAACATATCATAAAATAAGCTACTGTTATGCAACGTAGCGAAAAATGCGTGTGACCGCTTAGATATGTCTATATCTGCTTCGATGCAGGCACAATAAATTTCTATGTTAAAACTACTATAACGCTATCATCAATGATTAAATACAAAACTTTCATGAATAATTTTTACAATTTGCATGAGTTTTATTTATATAAATACTGATCCAATGCCATAAAAAAAGCACTCCTCAGAATGCTTTTTTTATATGGTTAAAATTTAAAAGCTTACCAATTTACGGTAACTCGCCGATTAGGTGCTAAACATTGGATTTCACTTGAGCGTTTTAATTGCCCTTCACAGCTTTGGTATTCTCCTGTCGCGCCTTGTGCTGATACATGAATGCGATCAGCAGCAATTCCATTTTGGGTGAGCAATGCCGCTACAGTTTGTGCACGTCGTGCAGATAAATTTTGATTATAAGCAGCATGGCCTTTTCGGTCGGTATAACCTGTAATTTGAATCGGCTGATTACTGTTTTTTAATGCAGCTACCAATTCATTAAATTGAATAGACTGCTGCTCAATCGAGGATGCATCACTACGGTCAAATGCAAATAGAAAGTGAGCTGCATGCTTTTCTGGGCTTGGAGCTGGTACAACAGGAGGCGTTTCATTATTTGCGCCATACTGTGCTAAACCCTGACAAGCCTCGCCATGAATAACGTTCTGCCAAATAGTGTTGATCAAAATCAATTCGTAATTGGCATCTGCGGTAGTTTTGTGTTTCTGGAACTCGAATATCTAAAACATAGTTCCATTGGCGTACCGCAAACAACCCTTCACTAAACTGTGGATTACCCAGTAAGCGTCGAATTTGATCTTTAGTCAGCCCATTATCCAAACGCAGTACATCTGCATATTCATAACGATGCACTTGTTTTAAGTAACTATCTTTTGGCTCTGGAAAAGTCACATCCTCAGAGGCTTGGTTTAAATTTAGGTTTTCATTTGCCCATACTGATGATGCCATACCCACAACGATCAGGCCCATCATCGCAATCTTCTGTGTTCTATTCATTGTTATATTCTCTCTAATTGTTTGAATCTAAGAAAAGTGTAGATATCCCGTGTATTAATCAATCACACCACTGATACCAATTCGAACACTTGGATCACCTTGAGAGGCTGTTGCAACACCACCTGTTAATGACCAGCGACCATTGTCCGCTGTTTTACGTAAGGTCACACCAATTGCATTTTCACCACCGTGATAGGCCGCACCCACTGCATAAGTATATTTACCTGCAATATAAGGTGCGTTTTCTAAGGACATAGCTGCTGCAATACCTGCATTTGCTGTTTTCTCTACATCATCAATTCGGTTATTGGTATTACGGAAACTTTGTTCTAAGCGGTCGCCTAACACATCGATTCTGTTATTGATGGTGCTATCCGCCTGATTGAGTGCACCCAACGCATCACCAACATTGTTATAGCTATTACTACCCGAACCATTGTTAATCACATAAGTTGGTGCCGTATAGGTTTTGGTATTGTCGTTATAGGTTGCGCCACCACCAAGGAAACTATTGAAGGCATTATTCGTTGCATTCAATTGTGAACCGTTCACCGCATCTGTAGATGTTGATGAAATGGCCCCCGGTGCAACATTGGTGACTTTATTGCCTCCTGCACTAATGCCACTATCTGTCACGCTCACCACTTTATTCGGGTCAGTATGAGCAATTGTGATGCCGTTGTTATTCACACTGGTGTTGCCAGCTTTGAACTCATTTGCGCTGACATTTCCACCGACACTCACGTTGTTGCTGACATTCACATTATCAAAATTAACATCCTTCGCCGTTGCAACTTGATAGTTCGTAGAACCATCGGTATTGGTCGATGGTGTAACGACAATATTTGCACCTTGTGTCACTGTGGTTTTGGCTTTGGTGGCTGCCGTATTTACGCTCGAAATTGCATCATTAATATTAGACCTCTTGCGAAAGTCCTTATTGCGAGTTTATTCGGTTTACCAGTGCAGCAATTAAGTTAATGCGTAAACCGAATCTTTTCCGTCTATTTCGATAGCGCTCACTCAATATTCTAAATGTTTTCAATTGACTATTGATGTGTTCGATCACAACTCGTATTTTTCCAATCAGTTTATTGTAATTTTTCTCAACACTAAATAAGGGGAAATTCTTCTTTTTCTTTATGGGCATCAATAATTTAAAGCCATGTTGCTCTAATCCGTAGTACCCTAAATCGGTCATAACATATTCACAATGTTTAAATTTCTTAACCGTTTTTCTTGCCAGTGTAATGTCATGCTGACTGCCATTCGATATATCTAGCCCTATGATTTGTTTACTCTTCGGATGATAGATCACTTGAGCTTTTAGCGTATGTTTCTTTTTTTACCACTATAGAACTTACTCTGATTTTTTTTCGGGCGTTCGATTGAACATTCTGTCGCATCAATAATGACCCAGTTAAAGTGTTCTTCTACTGTGGTTATGCTTCGTTTTGGCAGGGTAAAACGTCTTGATTTCATCAATGCATTTTCAACTTTTTTAATCGTCCGATTCACATTACTTTCAGCAATATGGTAATTTGCCGCTAATTCCAGTTGAGTGCTGTAGTTTCGTAAGTAATTGAGAGTTAATAACAATTGATCCTCTATATCTAAAGTATGAGGTTGACCTGATTTCTTTTTGAGTGATTCTGCTTTTTCTAGAACCTCTACCATCTCAGTAAAAACTTGTCGAGGTACGCCAACCAAGCGTTTGAATTCAGAATCTGAAAAACGATTTAATTTCTGATATCTCATGAAATTTATATGGAGGTGATTTTTACTTTCGCAAGAGATACCGTCTGAAACGTCAAGCAAATTATTGAGAATTCATGCTCAATAATCCGCTTGATAAGGTTGTTGGTGTTTGAGTACACCATAACAAAGATGAACCAACTTCCTCATCGCAGCTCCAATCGCCATCATTTTGGTTTTACCATTGGCCAATAATCTTTCATTCATCCCTCTAATGTGGGGATTATGCCGAGTTGCGACAATGGCTGCCATATATAAACCGGCACGTATTTTGGAAGAGCCCGCTTTGGATAAACGGCTTCTGCCATGAATGGAGCTACCTGATTGCTTTTGAATGGCGACCAAGCCAACAAAGGCGGCCGCTTGACTAGCGCTTTCAAAAGTATGGCTGCGCAAGAAACTGAGCATTAATAAACTGGTTCGATCTGCAATAGCTGGAATACTGCTGAGCAGTTCTTTATCATTTCTTAAATCAGGATTCTGATCGATATGAGCATCAATTTGCTGGTCGATACCCTGAATGTGCTTGTTTAACTGCCTAATACTCTTATGGATAGACTAAAGTACAGGTTCCATCGTGAAGGTAGACTCTACTTTTTCCAAACGATTCTTTTCACGTTGTAAATCTTCACAAAGCACAGCTCTTCTATCTAGCAAAGCATTCAGAAATTGAATAGGTTGGGGTACAGGTTGCCAAAAATGTAGATCGGCAGTCATCGCAAATCGAGCTAGAACTTCACTATCCACCTTGTCTGTTTTATTTAGCTTAGACATACTCTGAGCAAAATATCGAGCTCTGGCAGGGTTGGTTACACAGACTTGATAGTCCGCATCAAATAAATATTTAGCCAAGAGTTCATGATAAATAGATGTGGCTTCCATTAAGATAATGGTCTGCGTAGAAGTTGCAGCATGCTACTTTAGCCAGGTTTGAAGTTGCTCAAAACCTTTTGGCGTATTTGAAAAAGTTTTGGTTTTCTTTTTACTTGCAGAATTTTCTAAAATTAAACAGCAATCAATTTTAGCTTTAGCAACATCAATACCAAGATAAAACATAATCTTTACCTGCTTTATTTATCCAATTATTGTTTTAGCATAACCACCGTCTTTTCTTGTGAATACTGCATCAAAGTGCTTAGTTACCGTCCAGAGTTGTGCAAGTGGTTAGGGCAAATTGTAGGTTTTATCTCTTTCACAGACTAAAAGTCTTAGGTCTATTACAAACTCTACAATTTGCATATAGTGGAAGCTAATCACTACAAGCTCCAAGATACAAGGTCTATTAATCAAAACTATAAATTTCGAGTTTGGTATAATAGAGCTCACTTCATTTTTTGAGCGTGTTCACGTTGAAAATCATCTTTGCAGGCACGCCCGAATTTGCGGCCGTAGCTTTGGACGCATTATTAAAAACAGAACATGAAATTGTTGCGGTTTACACCCAACCTGACCGTAAAGCTGGTCGCGGTCAAAAACTCACTGCATCTCCAGTGAAACAGTTAGCACTTGAGAACAGCATTCCGGTATATCAACCTTTACATTTTAAATCTTCTACTGAAGACGGCTTAGCAGCTCAAGCAGAACTTCGTGCTCACAACGCAGATGTTATGGTGGTTGCAGCTTATGGTTTGATTCTCCCTCAAGCTGTTTTAGACATGCCTAAATATGGTTGCTTGAATATTCATGGTTCTTTGCTTCCACGCTGGCGCGGTGCAGCACCTATTCAGCGTGCTATCAGCACAGGTGATGCCGAAACTGGTGTAACCATTATGAAAATGGCAGCTGGTTTAGATACGGGTGATATGATGCTGAAAACCATCTGTCCGATTGAAGCTTCAGATACTTCTGCTACTTTGCACGACAAATTGGCGCAACAAGGTGCAGAAGCCACTGTTCAAGTCTTGGCTTCCGAAGCAAGCCTGCAGCGTTATTTGGCTGAACGAGAAGTGCAAGATGAAGCATTAACAGTCTATGCACACAAGCTTTCTAAAGCTGAAGCGCAAATTAACTGGTCTGAAACAGCGGTACAAATTGACCGTAACATTCGTGCCTTTAACCCATGGCCTGTGGCTTTTATTGCGCTAGATGAAAGCAATAATCTGCGTGTTTGGGGCTCTATGCTGTCAAATGTAGATGCTTCAGGCAAAACAGCTGGCACCATTTTAAATATAGACAAGCAAGGCGTTCACGTTGCTTGCGGCGATGAAAAAGCGATTTGCCTGACCAGTCTTCAATGGCCGGGTGGCAAAGCCCTCAACCCCGTTCAAATTAACCAAACTCAAAAACTTCAGGTAGGACAAATTCTCCCATGAGTCAGCCACAACCGGGAACTTCCCACCTTAATTTACGCGCTCAAGTGATTCGTACTTTATTGGCCGTCCATCAAGGTCAATCTCTTGCTAGCGTGCTCCCAATTCATTTACAAAAAGTCGCGGATCGTGATCGTGCACTTTTTCATGAATTAGTACTGGGTTCACTACGCCAGTGGTATAGCTTAAAAAGTATTACTTTGCCGTTACTGACAAAATCAGATAACAACGAAACCGTCGAAACCTGCATGTATGTAGGTATTTACCAACTGCTTTGCACACGACTTGCACCACATGGGGTAATTTCTGAAACTGTTGAAGCTGTAAAGCAATTGGGTTATGGCCCACTCAGTGGTTTGGTTAATGCGGTGCTGCGCCGTGTTTCACGTGAAACAACGCATTTTCAAGAAGAACTCGCTCACGCGCATGGTCTACCAAGTTGGTTATTTAAACGCTTGAAAAAAGACTGGGGCGAAGAAACCCTTGAAAAATTATGTTGGGATTTAAAACAAATTGCCCCACTCACACTCCGTGTCAACGACAGTGCAGTGAGCCGTGGTGACTTCTTAGACATTTTAACCGAACACAATATTGCTGCCCGTGCATGTGAACTTTCAGATGTTGGGATCGTGCTCGAGCAAGCTGTTCAAATTCCAAACCTTCCTGGCTTTGAAGATGGCGGTTTTTCTGTACAAGATGAGCACGCTCAGCTCTGCGCACAAATTTTGCCAAACTTAGATGGCAAAGTGGTGGTAGATGCATGTGCAGCACCAGGTGGTAAAACAGCACATTTACTTGAACGCTTTGACCTGAAAAAGTTATATGCCATTGATCAAGATTCAAAACGCTTATTACGCGTTTCTGAAAATCTAGAACGCCTTCAATTGACACAGCACGCGGATGTTGAAATTTTGACAGCCGATGCGACCAACTGGATTGTACCTGAAGCTGTCGATTGTATCGTTCTAGATGCGCCATGTTCTGCCATTGGGGTAATGCGCCGTCATCCAGATATTCGCTTACTGCGCCAATCAAGTGATATTGCTCAAACCGTTGCGTTGCAAAAAGAAATTTTGCAACACATGTGGCAACAAGTGAAAGCTGGTGGCCACTTGCTCTACATCACTTGTTCAATTTTAAAAGCGGAAAATGAACAGCAGATGGTTGATTTTTTTGCAACGCATGCAGATGCTCAAGAAATTAAAATTGATGCAGATTGGGGAATTGAACAAATCCACGGTCGTCAATTGTTACCACAGCAAGCGAAAGGTGATGGTTTTTATTATTGCTTGATCCAAAAGACAGCATAAGCCGATTTACACAATAAAAAAGGTGGCCATGGCCACCTTTTTTATGCAAAAACATACGGTCAGTGCTCAATTTGCAAGTCTCGCCATTGAGGCTGTACAGTAATTGAATTCGTCTCGGCATCGTTAAAATACACCACGACTCGACGGCTTTTTGCATGAGCCATCTCAATCTGCTGATCATCCTGCAGTTCGACTTTCCCTTTTGCCTCTGCAGTAATTCGACTCGCATTTACCCCTTTTTCAAGGAGATAGTCACGCACTGCATCGATACGGCGTTGAGATAACGCAATGTTATAAGCGACGCTGGCACGGCTATCGGTATACCCTTTTAGAGTAATACTCATATCAGGATATTCAGCCAAAATACTTGCAATTCGCTCCAAAACACCTTTGCCTTCTGCATTTAATACCGCCCGATCTACCGCAAAATGTACAATATTTTCAACCACAACATTAGGTAAAGCAACCTCAATCACTTCAGGTTCTACAGATGTTTTAGGCTTTAATGGCCATACATCTGGGTTTACGCCATGACAGCCTTTGCCATTCAATGCAGATAACTCAGGGACTTCTGCCTCGCTCCAATTCAGGTACGGCTTTTCTTCAGGCAAAGCATAAATCACTTTTTGCAATTGACGTTCAGCACTTATAAAATGCTCACGCGCATGACGCCATCCCAACTCACAATACTCAGCAGCAGCCCAAACCAACATGACCTCGGCATTGGCCAACGCTTGAGGCTCAGCATCCAAAGCACCACGTTGCTTTAAATATTCAATTTGCCACCACA
Source organism: Acinetobacter sp. SWAC5 (assembly GCF_003419885.1). Lineage (NCBI taxonomy): Bacteria > Pseudomonadati > Pseudomonadota > Gammaproteobacteria > Moraxellales > Moraxellaceae > Acinetobacter > Acinetobacter sp. SWAC5. The sequence goes on along the minus strand of NZ_QUWR01000016.1, from coordinate 19,380 downwards.
AATCACGGCGCATCACCTGTGAAGGCGAAATAATTTGCGTCACTAAATTGATATTGGACGGCTCAACAAGTTGGTTAGCCTGCACATAAGCCTCTTTACCTGCTGATGTAAATCCGCGTTCGCTATACTCATGATTAGCATAACTCAACCAAGCTTCAGCTTTTGCCAACTGATAACGCTCAATCCCAGAGGTCGTTGTAGCAATACGCTCATTAATAGATTGCTTTAATTGTTGTGCATTCGCTTTGCTATATGGCTCTACTTCGGTCGCCATCGCACCAGATGTCATCAAGCAGCCAATTAACATCATCATTTTTGATTTTAAAACTGACATTATTTTGGCTCCAATGCTTTGTTGACGAACTTATTTTTTCGATTCAATAAGTTTTCATCAAATTTGAATCGGAATCTAAAATAAGTTCCATCCATAGTGGTTTCACCATCCGTGAGGTCTTTGTCGTGATAACCAATAAAGTTATAGCCACCTGACACCCATAAATTGGTTGCCAGTAAATACCCCACTTCTACCCCTGCAAGATAGCGAATACCATCAGATACGTTATTCCACATCACACCAGTATTCACACCCGCATCCCAACGCTCGCTAATGTCATACATAAAACGTGTATTGAGCATTTGTGTCATACCACTGGTTTGAATAAAACCATAAGTTTCATCTAGATATTTCACTGCATACTGTCCAGATAAATGAATATCACGGACAGGATGGTAGTTAAGGTGCGTCGATAAAATATATGCACTACGTTCGTATGGAGCGCTTAAAGTGGTTTCATTATTTTCATAACGATGTTCTATTTTACTGAGCGCATCAAAGCGGTTGGTTTGTACATCGCGATATGCAGCACCCAATTGGAAGCGGTTGATAAATCGATCGCCAGAATCTTTTGCTTTGTTATCTGTATAGTTCAGTACATTCTTAGCAAGAAGCGTTACTTCATCGGTTAGTTTGTACGCTGTGCCTAGCGTATTTAAGTAGCTATTTGACTGACTTGCCCAACGCCCTTCTAAACGTGCAACATTTTTCCAACGTGGATTACTCAGGTGCTCAATACCTAAAGTCGCAGCGGTTGATTCAAGTGAATCTTTATTGTCACCTTCAATCACTTTAACTTTTTCAAAGCTGGTATTAAAGAATAAGCCTTCTTTTAACTGCCAGCGGTTACGTACCCCCATAGCAGCTTCAGCTTCACGTGCACTCATGCCATCACGCACGCGGTATTCACTAAATACCGAACCATCTCGCATGTACTGACTGTCTAAACCAAATACTGTCGTATTCCGGCTTTGTGAGTCATTCAACTCATATAAACCGCCAATACTCGAAATAAATTCATGGCGCGCGTATGCATGTACATTGTTATAAACATTGGTATCTGCACCAAGTGCAAAGACTTTGCGTTCACTGTCCGCAACATCTTGCTCATATTCCGCAAATACACTTGTTCCATTAAATGGCAGGCTAGCTTTGAGCTTAGAACGAATCGTCGTGCCATTATAAGGCGTAGATACTGTAGACGTTGATTCACTTGCAGCTGCAATGGTCTCATCATAATAACGCACACCAAGCTCTGCACTTAATATACGGTTGATGGCACGCTCAATTGTTGCACTCACACCATTACGTATACCCGCATTTGCGATATCTTCTGTACGCAATGCTTCAAGACGAATAACACCTAACTTATCTACACGTGCACTTAGCTTGACTGCACTTTCTTTACGGCCAGAGCTAATTGAAGAGGCCGCATTTTTAAATCCTTCATCCGCTTGATGATGATAGGCTCTTACTTCAATATTCTTATCTTTATAATCCAGCTCAACACGACCTGCCGTACCATCTGTAGGCGTGTCTACACCTTTGGATGCATTGACATTGGTTAAGCTGTCTAAATTAATTGAATCGTGTTCTGAATATGCATATTCAGCAATCAATTTAGTCTTTGAATTTACATTAATAACCGTATTTAAACTGGCTATTTTTTCTTCATCAACTGGATCTTCATTTTGAATATATGAACCACCTACACTCAATTTCTCAGTCAGTTTAAGTGAGCCATTTACCCCAGCCACTGTATATTCATCACCGCCTTTATCGGTTTCAACGGTAATCCTTAAATACACAGGATTCAGGTCTTGATCGACACTACTCAAAGGCGTAGTAAGATAGATACTATTGCTATAACTATCAACTTCATAGTCACTGAAACGCGATAAGGTTTGTTGTGAAATAATTAAACCTGGATTGTTCCGATCTCGAACAATAATTTCAATTTTTTCACTATTTTCGAGCACTTCATCAGCACTAATACCAAGTGAGTATGGCCCAGAAACGCCCATAGCACGTAATTCATTGACAACTTGTGTCGTACTCGTACGTGAAGCAAAACCACTCAGTTTATAGCGATCACCTTCTACTGTAGATTTAACACCTGTAAGCGATCGGCTGTATTGCCCAAGTGATAGGCCTTCTGCATTTTCTGTACGGGTAACATAATCGCCATACATTGCGTATGAGCGACCTTTATCAACGCGAACATAAAACTTACTGGTCGACTGCGCATCAAACCCTTTGGCAGAAGCATCACCATAAACTGGGTAATATTCATCAGGGCGAATATCACGGAATAAACGCTGATTATCTGATTTGGCAGAGTCATACGCCATGGTGAGTAGATAATCACCACGGACCTTACCTTTTAAGAAAAATGCTGCTCGTCCACGTGCCGAATGTGTACCATCCGCTGAACTTGAAATATCATTTAATTCTTCTTCAAAACCATCTTGAGTTGAAGATTTTGATAATTCTTTTGGATCAAAATTATTGAGCGCAAATGAGCCTTCTATAATACCTGCCACAAGCATTGGGCGGAGCTCTGCAAGAAAGCGAACGGGGATGTTCGATTCATACACACCGCTACTAATTCTGAGAACACCTTCCCCTGCTTCTGTTGGAGCAAGCACAGGAACAACAATTGAGCCACCTTCAGCAAAAACTTGGATTCCTGGCTTATTTGGATCTAGGTCTTTAAGCTGAACAACACCTATGCTTGATTCAATATTAATTGGGGTACGAGAGGCAATCGGCGTACCTTCTTCATCGGTAATTTTGACCAGAACTTGAAATACATCTTTGCCGTTGGCATATACATTCGGTTCAACAACTTGGGTATCCAACTTAGACATATTACCCGGAGCAATCACAGTAACTTTATTGCGCTCACGGATGTTGCCCCAATTGTCATACTGACGTGCTTCTATTTCATTTTTACCCGGCTTAAGCGCGACACCAATAAAATCAAAACCAGCCACCGCAGCATCAACATTAACTGCTTTTTTACCAATACGCTTTTCATCGACTTTGACATCGTTTACAAACAATTGAATATCAGTTCCATATACCCCTTTTAACTGCACAGTCGTTTGGGTCGCAGGAAGTACTTGTTGCTCTTTTAAATTTAAGATATGCAAATGATTGGATTCAGAACGCTGTAATTCCTGTTCTAAATCTAAAATCACTGGTGCTTTAATGGGTTCGATCTGTACTGTTTTAACTTCGCGGACATGATCTTTTTTATATTCAATATTACAATTTGCAGATGCACCGTTTGCACTAATACATCCACTCGAAGGCTGACCCTGTACATCAGAAACATAGTTTGTAATAGGATCAACACTTAAATCTGCACGTATCGCCTGTTCCAAAGCATCTAATTGCGCGTCTATATTTTTTTTACGCTCATCAATTTGATCTGACAAAGGCTGACTACATTGTCCCATGCCGTCTGTAATCGCAAAATCTGCGCGGTGTAATTCACCACGTTTAATGTCTACAAAACGGCTTCCAGGATCACCTGCCTGACGGTTATTAATGAGTACCATCTCAGCATTTGCTGGCAAAGTCGTGGTATCTAATTTCAAAACGTGTGTAATTGCTTTTACACCGTAGAAATTATATTTTCCTTCACGATCAGTCACTGCAAAAGTCCCGTCTTCCATATAAATACGGATGCCCGGAACACCTGCTTCACCTACATCTTGAACGCCGTTACGATTACAGTCTGTAAATACCTTACCAACAACAAAACCATCAGTACTAAATACCCCAGGAGAAATTTTTAGCTGTGCTTGAGCTTCATTGGAAGTTGTCCCTAATTGATCTTTTGCATAAGCACGGTTAATGCCATCACCACTTAATGCATTTGGACCAATATAAACGCGGTATTGCACCTTCATTTCTTGTTGTGGTGTCAGTGTACCTAAACCAAATGATAAATAAGGCCCTTTCCCACCTTCAGGATCACTGGCTTTTTTGCTATTCACACGTGTAGTTCCAGTCACATAGACTAAACCACGTGGTAAGGTATCTTTCATATCCACATCGTACAATGTGGTATTGCCTTTATTCGCAACCGTAACGATATAGTCTTTAAAGTCACCAATCTCAGCAGACTTACTGCCACTGACTTCTTTTTTGACCACCAAACGATTATTTACAGATGGTGTTGCAAGCGGATCAATTGGAATATCAATATTTAACGCAGCATCACCTGTTTTCAGGCTAAAGTTCCCCCCATAAGACCAACTCGAGTCAACTGGACGGCTTCCAAAATCATTGTAAATGGTCTTGTCACTGGTAAAGGTATAACTCGTACCCCCCGGAATTGTACTGGTATCTACATGAAAGCTATATGTACCAGGAATTACCAAAGGATAAATAAATTGTCCATTACTATCCGTAATTTGGGTCGCGGGTATTGCAATCAATTGACCCGTTTTTTCATCTATACGGAATGCAACATTGTTTCCAATCGGTTGACCATTTACATCACGTAAAGTAATGGTTGCGCCCGCAACAGGTAATCCAGTTTTAGCATCAAATACAACCCCATAAGGGTCAATTAAAACATCTGCATTAACGTCTGTAATGGTCTTTGTTGAGTTGCCATTTTCGTCTAAACAGTCCGTTAGACTAATCAAGACTTTATCGCGCTTGACCGTTTGTAATACAAAGTCGCCAGAGTTCGGGCTGGTGTTTTCTTCTGTTGGCAATTCAAAGCGGAATACGCCTGTATTTAAGCCTGTTTCAACAGCCTCAACATACTCTGTATCGCCTGTCGTATTCGATACAACTTTAATTTTTACTTTATCTAGCGTTGTGCGTGTTGCATTACATACGGCGCTCGAAGCAGAAATAAACAAAGGTTTTTTGAGACTGCCTGTCCCAATAATACTTGAGTAATCCCCTGTATTATTTGAAACATCTGAGTGTCCACCCACTTGGGTAATCGCATCATTTGATATGGTTTTTTTAATTCCCGTTGCTGTCCCATGTTCCACACTAAAGCGGTTAGTTAATGTGGTACTCGAAATATTCGAGTTCATGGTGACAACCAATTCAACAGCCTCTGTTGCATTCCCTGCTAAGGCTTGCGGATAAGCCACCACAAGCTCATTGATGGCATCTTTATTGGTAGGAATCTGCTTGGTATAGCTATTATTGCCAGACTTGTAGAGCACAATTGCATTCGAGTTGGCAGGTTTTGCAGATTTAAATACTGTGTTGGCAGGTAACTCATCTACAAGCAGAACAGCCTGCGTGGAAACCCCATCCACATTAATCGTGGTTAATCCTGAGTTTTTTGCCGAATTATTTTTAACTTCTAATTTATATGTAAGGTCATAAGACTGACCTGCAGCAGGTTCAAATTTTTGCTTATCTACTGTTTTTGTCGCAATCAGTTGTGGAATATAGCTAATGAGTGAATCGGTCGCTTTTGCTTCTGCTGTCGTATCTTGTACCGTATACGCTCGTATCGGTAAATCAACCTGTTGTTTATCTTTTAAAGTCGCAGAAGTATCAGCCACAACCCATAGGTTAACTGTTTCACCTATTTGGAGTGGAATTTTATCTGTAATAACCAGATCGGAACTGTCGAACTGTCCGTTGCCATTACTATCTAGGTATATCTTAACATTACTTAAATCTGGGTGACTCAAACGATCCAACAATACATCTACAGGTGCATTACTGTCGTTTCTGAGTTCATTTAACCAAATGACTTTTGAGCCTGCATCGACTTCTTGTAAAGGTGGTGTGCTTAGCCCAATCACATACAATGGCGTAATGGTCACACCTACAGTATTGGATGGGGAGTTTTTAATGAATCCACCATCTGGGGTGGTATAACTGGCATAGGCGGTATTGCTGATCGTGATACCAGCCGCTGGCATAGAGGCATAGCTTTCATTCACCAAAACAATGGACGAAGCCAAAGTAGTGAATACAAGTGCAATATGTCTGCTATTGACTGGCTCAATTCGCATAAACACGACAATACCCCAAAAAAATTTTAATAATAAAAATAAAGAATCAAAGATAAGCACGAACCGAAGTTCATGCTTATCTACAAACTTAAAAGATTAAGAACCTAAATTTTCAATTACTTATCTACTTCAACAGTGAATTGTAATATCGCATTTTGATTTGGCTGTAATTTAAACGGACTAACAGAGAGTTGTTTGCCATTTAATGTATAAGTTGGTGCCGGTGTCTCTGTAGATGCAGGTACGAAAGAAATATTCGTAGCTGTAGTTGGCGATTTTCCTGTCGTATAAGCAGGAACAGCATCAGTAATTTGAACGTTAGTTACTTCAGCTTTACCATCATTAATTGCCTTAATTTGGTAAACAACACATTCACCTGGTTTAGCAGCCAAGGTTGCCGTACCAAATGTACCAACCGATGTTCCGTCACAATTAGCATCAAGCGCTTGAGTTTTCTCTAAACGAACTTGACCAGCAGTCACTGTAGTACGGTCTTTGTTTGAAACCGCAGCAGCTGGATCAATCGTTGAAATTTTACCGTCTGCATATACCTTGATTGTTGAAACATCAACCAAACCATTCGTCGCTGTACTTGGCGCCTGAACTTTTACCCACAACTTAACGCTTTCGTTCTGAGCTAGACCTGCAAGCGCAGCACCTAAGTCATTTTTTTTAGCAGCAGTTAATACCACATCAGCAGAATCTAGTACGCCATTGCTATTAGTATCTACATATACAGTCGTCGTAAAGCCAGCAGTTGCATCATCTTGTGTAATGTCTAAGTAAAGTGTGCCAGCAGCTGAACCTTCAGTGACATTACCAAGGTTGGTTAATGTATGTTCATAGGTCACTGTACCGCCTGGTGCTACTGAACTTTCCTGACCAGTCACTAAGGTTAAATTGCGCACAGCATTTACCACAACTTGGTCTTTCATTGTGTCAGAAAGTTTTGTCGCTACAGATGTAACCGTAAATGTAATGTCTTTGTCACCAGCTGGTGCATTTGCTGGAGGAGTCACTTTTGCACAGAAATATTGAGTTTTAGCGACGCCTGGCTCTACATCACCCGTGTTAGAAATTGGTGCTGTACCTGTGCATTTCCCATCCTTATCTGCTGTAAAGAACTCAACTTTCCAATCTGATGGAAGATCAGTTGTCAGGTTATAGTTATCTGTGCTTGAACCATGGTTGGTCACAGCAATTGGGAAAGTTACCGTTTGACCAGGATTAGTTGTAATCTTGTCTACGATATAGCTTGTATTTTGGCCTTCACCTGTTTTTTCACTGGCATCATCTTTACCGTCTTTGTTACCCTTACCATTACTTAAATCGACAGAATTTTTAGTCACTTCTGAGATTTTTAAAGTAATTGGGTCAGTTTGTGACGCGTCTTTCGTTGAGGTGATTTTTACAACAGCTTGAATATCCTTTTCATTCACCTTTGTGCCACTGAACTCTGGCGGTAAGTTCACAACAGCAATCAACTGATAGCTTCCACCTACAGCAATTGGTCCTGTATCTTTTGCATTGCCTACAGTAGACGTAAGTGGCGTGCCATTTGGCTGCAAGAACGTAACTGTTGTACCTACTGGTAAATTAGATAAAGCATCTAATTCAACAGTAAAGGTATCTGTTGTATCGCCATTGTTGTGTACATAGATCACCTCTAGAGCACCAGAACCGAATTTCACACTACTGCCTTGCGCAACTGACGCTGCAGTAATAGTATCATCAACACCTTGTGGTGTTTTAGTCGTTGCACTATCGTTAATCACACCAGTATTGCTTGAAAGAACTTTAATTTCAGTATTGTTCGTAGGTACATCTGAAACAGTGTTGCCTGATGTATCTGGACCATCGCTGTCATACATTGCGGTGTTGGGTACAGTACCTGGAGCTGTGCCTGCTTTTACGTCTGCTTCAAAGGTAATGTTACCGTCAGTATTACGCTCTACACTTTTGATCACAAAAGTTAATTTTTTTGTGCCTGAATCATATTTATAGTAGCTTGCTGTAGTAGATACCGTAGAAGATAGTAGCGAACCATTCAGCTTGACAACATGTTTTGCTGAGTCAAATTCAAGATTGGTATTTAAGGTATCTTCAATAACCAAATCACCTTTATCATTACCTTTGTTACGGTAAGATAAAGTGTATTCAATTTTTTGAGCAGCAGTTTTAACATTCACTTCATTCACTGAAGCTTTTTTCTCTACAGCAAAGACTGCGCCAGCTGTAATGGTTGCTGTATCAGTATTTGATTTAGTCTTATCTGCTGTAGTCGCTGTGGTATCTGCAGAAATAATTTTACTTGTTGCACTGAGTTCTAACTTACCAGCAGTCGCATTTGATACGCCACCAGCAGTTGTTGCAACCACGATCAAGTTGACTTTGCCACCAGCAGCTACAGTCACAACAGTACCTGATGCACCCAATGTCAATGGTGTATTTGAATCCGCTTTACCATCACCATCTGTGTCTAGGAAGACTTTAATATTACTAAAATCCCAGTCATCACCAGTTTTCAAGTTTATCAAATCAATCGTAAACGTATCTGTACCGTTACCATCGTTATATAAAGTATGTTGGAACTGTACTTCTGAGTTTTGGTTGGCAGAAGTCGTCACACTCTGTACTAAACGGAAGCTACCTACTTGAGTAACTGTCGTTTTTACTTCGTTTGACGTTACTGTGCGTGTAGTTGAACCATCGCTATATGTTGCTGTTGCAATGTTACTAATGTTTGTGCCCGCTGCAGGTGCAGCTGCTTGAGCACCTGTAGAAACTAAAGCTAGACCGCCCAACGCTGTCGCGATAGACAAAGATAAGCTGTTACGCTTAAGTGTTTGTATTGGATTTGACATACTTGCCCCGACCCCAAATGGTTATGTTTATGTTGCTTAAAAAGTAATAAAAAAATTATTCGTTTACAGAATTCACTTTGGTCTGTGCTGTTACCGTCACAGATTTTTTAGATGGCAGTTCTGCCACCTGCCACTGCAAAGCGCGGTAGTCCTTTAGCGGAACGTTCACGGTTTTGCCATTTACTGTTTTTTTCAGTGGCGCTACTGCGAAGTTAATGCCATCTGTACTTGCAAAGGCGCCTGCTGGTGTACTTGTACCTGTATATTGCGTGTCCGCAGGAATCGGTAACGTTGCTTTCAAACCTTTAATGGTTCCAGCCGTGTTATTCGTATACGTTGCACGATATTCAATAATATCTTTTGGTTTGGTCACATCTGACGCAATAAACTGGGCATTGCCTTTGTTATCGACTGTTTTTTTAAATGCTTTGAGCTGAATAGATACAGGCTCTTTGACTTTACTTTCAGCCATAGCGACCTGAGTTGTAGTCAAGCCCATTAATAGACTAAGTGTTAGCCCTTTTAGCACGATATTTGCCTTCAACATATTTCGATCCATTTCAATTAAAATTACATTTTGGTTATGTTTGTCACAATTTTATATCAATTCAACTATAAAATTAAACATTTTTTAAACAAATTAATTACTTATTGTTCATTTTTTTACAAAGTACATAATGTGTTTTCTAAGGTAAATTGCACTCAACCCAATTGTGCTGAGTACAATATTATTTAAAAAACTACTCTACTTGTGCACAAAAACGGACTGTACCCGTTGCACGAGGTGCTAATACCCCTGCAATATTCCAACTCAGCGGAGTAGCACTATCTACAGTAGTGCAATCCCCCCCAGTACACATACTCTTTAGTGATGTACCCAATGGCACTGCATCTTTAAGTACAACATCTACTAAATTTTTGGCTGAGTTATTGGTATAGCTAATTTGGTATTCCAAATAGCTCTCTTTATTTTGGACTTTGGTCAAAATGTTGCTTTTGACAAAAGTGGCTGTATCTGTACTTGTAGAAGGACAAGACTTTACTTCTCGGACACTTTTTACGAGATCTAAACCTGCAGAACCAACAGTGGTGATATCTCGAACAGAATTTGATGAGCTTGTAACACCCTCGCTCATCGTGGGTGTATGCTTCACTGAGAATTGCGCACTTAAGCTGTCACCTGCTTTCGCATTTGAAGGTGACATTACACGCTGAACCAAACAGATTTTTTGTTCAGGTAAAATCGGTGCCGAAAGTGGCGCGCTTTGTAGGGCTAGCTCATAAGATTTTTCACCAGCATCCACAGCACCATTACAGTTGGCATCATAATAAATAAGACTTTGCCAAACTGGATCTATTGCTGGTTGCTGCTGGTTAGATAAATTTAACGTACCAAGCTTATGTACACTTTTTGAAATAATTTCATGTGGATATTCAACAACATCACCAGCAGCAATATTTTTTTGACCATTTTGAGTCAAAATCAGCTGAAGCTGTGCGTCACCAAATAAGAAGCCATCGTAAGTATTTGCATTTGCATTTTTAGTGATGGTAAATAAATCAAAGCTTGCATCCGCCGTTGCAGTCACGGATGCAGACTTGTTAGTACTTACAGACTGATAGTCAGCTACATTCTTTTGTACGAGGCAAACACGATTATTAGCATCAAATACTTCTTGCAGTGTTTGAATTGAAAACTCACCATTTGCATTTGTAATCGTCGATGCCCAAACAGCTTTTGTACTACAGTTTTGCAGTTCAATTTGACTGCCCGCGATACCAACTTCACCAGTATCTACACTTCCGTTATAGGCTTTAGATGCATCTTTTGTAGAGCCACTATTGTCATTAAATACGCGACCACTAAATACATAGCCAGCTTTCTTGTCATTGGTTACTGTACAAACAAGTTTGGCACCAAATTTCAAATTGTCTTTCGAGATGGTTACGCTATTGCCAGACAGTGTTGCATTCAATGCTGAGCTGCTATTTCCACTGTTTATTGCATTGCTGTCTAGGCATGTCACGCTACGCAAGCTATATAAAGCATCTAGTTTTTCTTTAAATAAAACGTCTTGGCCAGCATTGGCATATACAGGTGTAGTAAAACCTGATTCTGTAGCTGAGCTTGAGTTTTTAAGACGAATACTTTGCGGTTCACCAGTGACTGTCGTAACAACTTCACCGCTTTGAATCTGATATGAAGCGTTAGCTGATAAGTTACTAAAACTGTCAAATTCAAAAGAACCTGTACCGCCTGTAGATACTTTTTTCAACTCAACAGTTGGTTTTAGGCATGCATTTAGACTATTTAAGCTAAATCCAATGTCATCCCCTGCATCACTAGCAGCATTATTTGGACTAATGTTTTGAAAGTCGACTTTTAAATCAGTTACAGAAGCAGTCAGGCTTGTTGGCAAAGTTAAAGTAAAATTAACTGCTGTAGGCTCGGTATAAGCGCTTCCAAGCTCGAAGCTTACTGGTGTGACCGTAGCACCATTTAACGCTGTAAAAGTTGCAGCACTATTTGTACTCGTACCTGGGGTAACCAATACAGCGTATGCCGTACCATTCACATAAATTTTAAGAGTTGAACCTGTTACCCGAGGATTACCATAAGACCAATTAATTTTACCTTGAAGCTGTAAGGCACCATTGGTTCCTGTACCATAAGCAACAGAATAAGGCTCTACCGCTGGGTTTATTTTATATGGCTTTGTTGTTAAAACATGATTTGCATCATATGACTTAAAAGCCGTATCGGTAATTAAGTTAATAGATTGATTACCATTACACATATTTGCAGCATTACCAGTATTCTCTGGCGTATTTTTGATGATAGTGGTTTCGGCTGTAGATGAATTGTTTGCTTCATCTGCTTCTGTCAATCCTGTTGGCATGGCAACAGAAGCGGTATTTGAAATTGTGATTCCTGATGGTTCTTTATACACCAAACCAGTCAAAGTAAATTCCAAATAATTGGCATCATTACCATTGGTGTCTTTTCCAACTAAAGGCAATACCCCCAAGGTAATACTACGATTATTAGAATTCGTCGTGTTTATTGCGGTCATAGTCGGGCATGTTGCCGTTCCAACCGCTTTACATGTTATTCGTACGCTAGCTAAATCAGTGACCACACTATCTGTAACTATAGCACCTGTTACAGGAGTTGATCCTTTATTCCAAACTTTGAGTGTGTAGGTAAGTAAGTCACCAACTTTTGCCGTTTCTTTATCTACTGTTTTAGTAATCGCTAAGTCAGCATTATCGGTTACTGTAATTTTTGTTGGGAAACCTGTTTCCAATATTTTTTGTAATTCACTGGTATCACAAGCCCCGCCATTAAATGACATTCCAATAGGCCCATACATACCTTGAGAATACTTTTCTAATGTGTTCCGGTTCGCCATTCGATAAGTAACTTTATAGTACCCACCTGTAGATAAACTATGACTTACATTGTAAATATCCGTTGAATTCCAACCAACCCTCACACTTTCTTTGGCATTTGATAGTATTGCTGGTGTACCTAAAACGCCATTATTTGATTTTTGAATTATAATATACGCACCATCGTCAATCATTGACCTTTGAGTACCTATACAGGAATTGACTTGGCTTGTGCCATCTGGAATATAAACATAAGTTTCAAACTCCCACACCCTTAAATTATTAATTCTGCCTGTTTGAGAGCTGGTAGATAATTTAACCGACTTATAATTAGAGTTTGTTAAATTATCAATTATTGTCTCAAACGTTGGGTTTGGCTGATGATTTGAAGAGACATAATGATATGTATCTCCATTTTCCAAATTTGAGCCTGCTCTGACATACTGGCCTTGTGGATTTTTTTGAGTTGCTGGCCAAAAACCCAACATGTTTGTATCCTGCCCTGAAGAGGAACCACATGCCGCAAGACTACTACAAGCGCCATTTGCATTTCTTCCCCCCCAAAATGCACCATACTCCGCGACATTAGTTTGTGAATCCCCTTCTTTTCCCCACACTCGGTGAATACTTTCCCCTGCACCACTACCCAAGTCAGGTTGATTACTTCGAACTGCTATTGTGGTTTGTTGCACAGAAGTGGACGTCACTGCACTCTGACTGACAGCGTAGGTAATTTTAATATCAAAAGCCGAGGAACTCCCGACTGTACCAATAGCACAACGATATATTTGATTGCTTAAAGCACATGGGGTTCCGTCTCCCCAAACTACACTGGTAATGCTCACACCTGATGTGGGGCTACCACGCACTTCTGCTACAGTACCTGTCGCCGTAGCTCCAAAATTTTTAACGTTTGCTGTTTGTACACCACTCCCCCCCTTTGGTATTGAAGGTGTGTCCACAGCAATGACTTCAAAACGAGTTGCAGTATCAGCAATAGAAGTAGTTAAAGGTGCTGAATATGCAGATGTAAAACCGATACAAGAAAGTAGCCCCAATATGCAACTTTTTCCTAGATTTTTTTTCAACTCAATTCCCCACATACTTCACCCCAAACTCCAAACTATGGCTTGCACCGCTTTTTACCGCAGGGACCGAACCCTGAATTGCACCGCTTTGCCCCACTGCTGGTGCTACAATTGAGCCTGCATCACAATCTGCACATACAGGTGCTTTGCTCATCACCATGGCTTCTGGCGTCGTATCATAAAAAGTAAATTTGCCAATATCAGACGCACCCATATTTTTAACGGTGAGCTGATAAATCACACACTGTCCCGAACCATCAGTATTTTTAGTAATCGGCAAAACATTCGTGGTGAATGCCCCCTCTTCCTGGCCATCACAATTATTATCTTTGGCCTGCAATTTGGTTAAACGCATAGGTGAGGTGGTAATTGTGGTGATATCCGTTGCGGTATCCAGTTCAGTAGCGCCATCTTTTAAGCGAATAACTGAGGTATTGGTTACCCCAACTGTGCCATAAGATGAATTTTGGACTTTGGCAAAAATACGAATTGGTTTTTTCTCTGCCAGCGTAGATGCAGGAACAACAGATAGATTCGTCATCAATACATCGCTAGCATCGAGCACGCCATTATCATTGGCATCAAAATATAGCGATGTAATAAAACCTTGCTGGTCATTTTCAACGGTTAAGCTATCTGTTAGCTTTAATGTTTGAGCGCCCCATTGCTTTAAAATATGGCTATAGGTAATGGTGCCACCAGGTGCAATTTGCCCACGCAAGTCAGGATCTAAACTAATCGTACCTGAGCTGTTTTTTGAGCGAATACTAATCGCGTTGTGAATCGTGTCGTAGCCATTTTGCGCATTTGGTGATGGTAACTCTGAAGAAGCCGCTCTAAAATAAATCTGTGTTGTTGCCGCTTGTGCTGTGATATCAATACTCACAACAGCACAATAAACTTGCGACTCGCCATTTTGCAGAAGGCGCGTAGACGATATTTCTTTACCTAAAGCGCTACAGTTATTTGTTGTTTCAAAATAACGCACACCCGTTACACCCACGGGTAATTTTAAAGTGCTAAATACACCATCATCATCTGCACTAAACTGATAGGCTGTTGCTAGACCGCTATGTGTCACCTTTAATGGGAAAGTGACTGTTTGACCATTTTCACCCGTCAAGGTTTTCCATGCTGCGCCATTATTTGATACTGCCCCATTGCCCAAACCATTATTGGCTGTTTCAGGCTGGTTAATTAAATCAACAGTTCGAGACACTATGCTTTGGATTAATTTTACTTGGTCAATTACAGTATCTGTTTTGTTTAAATCACCAATCGACTGCGCCTTTGGATGCACCGCAAATACAGTATTACTGTTGTCTATGTAATCTTTGGGGAAAATCGCTTTAACAACAATCGGCAAACTCGCGCCTGCGGCCAGATAGCCCGTATCAACAACCCCATCGCCATTAGTATCAAACAGTGGAGTTATACCATCTTCACGGTAAAACTCGAGTACAGTTCCTGCTGGAAAATTATGTGTTCCCAAAGTCAAATTAAAGCGGTCAGTGGCATTGCCTGTATTCCACACCCAGTTATTAAACAGCACTGTTGTACCTGTAGCGACTGATCCTTTATTGTCAATATCATTAGCATTTGAAGCCGAACCAGCATCAGCATTAATAATCACACCATGCACGGGTAAAATTTCCAAATAAGCAGTATTGGATTGTGTCGTTAATTTAGCTGTATCTGTATCTTTATCATGATCATAGTTAAGGTGAGCAACGTTAGGAATTTGCCCTGGTGTAGGCTTTACAACCTTTACTTTAAACTCTATATACCCCTGAGCATTCGCAGGAACTTTGGTGATTGTTGCACGAATGGTTTTATTATCCGTATCTAGATAATAATTAATACCCGCTGGATCATCACCAACCACGTTCGATGGATTAAGTGCAAGGCCATTCCAAACTTCTGATCCTTTCACATAAGTCAATTCAGCTGTATTTAACACATCCGTGATGTCTACTTCACCACTTTCAGTACCATTATTAAAATAAGTGAGACGAACGATTGCTTCATCATTTGCAACGACGGTGCTTTTATTAAATGCTTTACGAATCGTCATTACAGCTTTATCTGAAATAGTGACTGTATCGGTATTGCTAATCGCCCCAGCTGTACCCAATTGATTTGATGTTGCTGTAAGCCTTAAAGATCCTGTCGCATTTGCTACAGCTGTACCCAGTAATGCTTTTACAATCAATGCAATGGATTCTCCAGCATTGAGCGCATAATTGGTGATGGGCTGATCATTATCTGGTATGCCATCACGATTTTTATCCAGGTAAACCGCATAACCAGGTTGGGATATAGGCCCTGAAATATTATCTATACTTAAGTTATAACTGTCCTTCGCATTACTCGTATTGGTCAGCACATGGTTAAAATAAATTGGCTGATTGGCTACGCCGTAAACATTATTATTATTCACCAATGTAAAACTGTACGCTGGAATAATCGTGGTTTGCACCAAGTTTGAACGCGAAGTTTGAACTAGTGTTGAACCTTCTTCCTTATATTCACCTGTGGCCATATTACTAATGACCATTGACGTTTCAGCCATTACTCCAGTAGATACAGTTAAACCCAACAATCCAGAGATTGCCCAACGTAGGCTTCGAACCATTATTTTTTCTTTAAACATTTCTGAAAGCCTTTACTCTTATGGGTTCACACGAATCATGAAATACATATTCGCCATTTGACCAGATGACAAACTTGCAATGGTCCCTTTAATACTAGCTGCAGTTGAAGCGTTAACACCTGCAGGTACTAAAAATGGTGTGCCCACTAATGTGGTATAAGCAGGAACAGCGTCCTGAAACTGCACATTCGTGACAATAGACGAGCCTCTATTTTCAACTTCTAACTTATAAATGACACATTCATTCGGTTTGATAATCAGAGGCTGTGCACTAAAGCTCAGTGATGTGACATTGGCTGGATCAAATGTCATCGTGCAAGTCGGTGCTTTAACTTGATATTTCAGCAGTTGCATCGCAGATGTTGATACAGTGGTCACATCCGTATTTTTAAGATTTTCCAATTTAATATTGGCAAAAGTTCCTGCCTCAACGATAAGGTCTGCGACGCTCACAACCCCATGAGTTGCTGTGACTGGTGCTTGAACCTTGAGTAATATTTGAATATCTCGATCAGGTGCAATACCTAATCCAGCACTAAGTGAATTTAAATCTGTATTTGCATCAATAAATTTATCAGAGGGATCAATTTTTCCATCTTTATTCACATCGTAATAAAGACTGTAAATAAAGTTGTCATCCGGTTTCTGCGGATTCACTTTTAGTTTTACAACTGAGCCTTGGTCAGCGCCCTCTGTGATTGTCCCTGTATTTTTTAAAGTATGAACATAAACAATCGTACCACCAACACTCACCTGACCTTGCTGATCGTTACTTAAAATCAGCTGACGTGCAGTACTACTCGAAATTTCATTTTTAATGACGTCGGCCTGTTGATTTACAGGCGATTGAATGGAAAACCAGATGGGTTTCACAAAATTCTGTTGAGAAGCATCAACCTGAATGACCGCACAATAGGCCTTTGTGGCCCCTGCTGCCATCGTTCCAGTATTGGTAATTTGTTTGCCCAAATTTGAACACGTGGCATCCCCCTCATAAAACTTCACAGTAAAACCAGAGGCTGTAACAACTGAAATATTTTGCATATCCATAGCTGAGAAAGAGGCAAATAAATTGTAGTTATTGCTTTGAGTTGACTTGTTTTCGGCAATTAATGGAAATACAACTTTGCCATCCAAAACTGACTTTTTCAGCCATGCATTACCATTGTTGTCAATTTTGCCAACATCTTTACCTGAGTTATCTGAGTTATACAGATCACTTTCTGAAGATGAGGCCACTAATTTAGTAATGACATTGCGCGTAGGGTTAGAGATATCACTTGAAAGTACAGACGTAGCGACCACATCTATGACGATATTACTCTTTTCAGTATTGCAGCTCGTAGATGCCAATACAGCAACACGAATCTCTTTAACAGCAGAACTAGCCAAAGAACCTGTATCAACGATACCATCACCATTGGTATCGGTCAGCAGGGTTTTACCATCTTTATGATACAGGCGGACTTGGGCACATTCAGGTAAATTTGCCGTGCTATAACTCAGATTATAAACATCGGTAATATTTCCCTTATTCCAAACATAGTTTTGGAAAAAAACTTGTTTACCAGGTTTTAACTCATTAATGGTCGACAAGTTGTCTGGATCCACATTTGGATTACCAGCATCACTATTGCTGTTAGGGTTATTGTTGAGTACAACCCCCAAAGATGGCAACAGCGTATAGTGGACCGTATTCGAATCTTGGTTATAAGGTACTTTAGATTTCTCACCTACATAAGTATATTTTGCAGTATTCGGAATCTTATTTTTATCTGTATTTTTTACACGAACTTGAAAACTCAATGTGCCTGAGGTCAATGGTGGAACTGACTGAATTTCAGCTTTTATAGTTTTCTGATCAGAAAGTAATTGATAGCTGATGCCCTTATTAATTTCATTTTCGGTATCATTACTATCTGTCAGCGCAATGGAATTCTGATTCCAATGAGCACTTTTCTCCACATACTCTAAGGAATCATCCAGTAAATCTGTAATCGTTAATTTAGCGGTATCTGTACCGTTATTTCGATAGGTTAAGGTATAGGTGATAAGCTCTTGTTCATTACCTTGACTTTTATCTTGAGCCTTTACCACTGAAATTACAGCATCATCAACTACTGCAACCGTGTCATTGACACGTGCATCAATCGTATTCGTTGTTTGGCTTGTTGCTTTTAACTCAAAAATACTTTTTTGATTGGCAAGCACAGAGCTCGGTACAGTTCCAACAGCGACAATCGAAAGTGACTCCCCTGCCTTCAAATCAATCGATGAATTTGGTAACAGTAAATCCACATTATCATCTGGAACACCATTTTGATCACGGTCGGCATAAACCTTAATAGAAGCTAAATCAAACTCATCACTCACAGAATGAGTCAAACTTAAGGCATAGCGATCAGAAGTATTACCTGTGTTGGTCAAAACATGTGGAAAATTTACCAATCCACCAATCGTGCTTTGTTGTTGCTGATTTTGCACCAATGTCAGTGCCAATATTTTTTGAACTTCGAGCGAAACAGGGTTTGAATTGACGACTAAGGTACTGCCCGTTTCATCAACATAATCACCAGATGCAATATTAGAAATATAACTACCAGGTAAAGGAAAGGCATATAAACTACTCGAAAACAATAGAGTCATTGATGCAAGAAGTCTGTTCTTTTTTATATTATTCAAAATATCGCCCGCCACCCAATGCACATAAAAAAACAAAACATAATATTAGTTCACATATTTATACATTATTCCATAAAAATCAGTATATTTTCTATACTGTAGATTACATTATTTATTTTTTTTCAAATCTATTCAAATAAATAAACTTAACACAACACTCTAATATTAGATTTAATAACATCAAATTTTAAAAATTCTTAACTCTATTTATATAATTATTATTCAACCAATAGACTTCTTTCATAAGTCATTTTTCACTCAGTTCCATATTATAGATTCCCGCAATTAAATTGAATCTTAAGCCCAATCTTTTGCCACGGTTACGATATCGCTCAGCAAGGATTTTGAAGGTTTT
>NZ_QUWR01000015.1:0-118542 GCF_003419885.1 Acinetobacter sp. SWAC5 | reverse complement strand
GGAGAGCGATTTAAACGCAAAGCGATATAACGTTTGGAAAAACCTTCACGTAACAAGGTATAAATCTGATATCTTTCTTCTTGAGTAAGATGAGTATAGTTCATGATGCAACTTTGACTTTGGTCGGTCGGAAGCATAATGCTAACTCATCTTGCTTTCTTCCAATACATTAATCTCTGTTGCACTTCATTTGAGAATCTAAGTATTTTTAAACCATTAAGGAATATGGCTATAACGCATATATTTTAAAATAAGGCCTTTGCGATATCTTAATTTACGGTCATCGCGGTGATCTTGATAATATTTAGGATTGGGCAAGATCGCTGCTAAAAATGCAGCTTGTTCACGGCTCAAGCTTCTTGAGCTTTTACCAAAGTAATGTTGCGTTGCCGCTTCCACCCCATAAATATGATCGCCAAACTCTACCGAGTTCAGATAAACCTCTAAAATCCGTTCTTTAGACCACATACGTTCCATCATCCACGTTGCAACCGCTTCTTGGCCCTTACGCATAAAAGAACGCTTATTATATAAAAATAGGTTTTTCGCTAATTGCTGTGAAATGGTTGAACCGCCAGCAACCACCTTGCCTTTGTCTTTATTACGCTCCATGGCAAACTGCATACCCGCCCAGTCAAAACCATTATGCTGTAAAAATTTACCATCTTCGGCAGCCACAACTGCGTGTTTCATATAATCACTAATTTGATCGTAATCACGCCATTCGTGCTGAATGGGTTTAGACTGAGTTGACCAATAATCCAAACGCATCATCATGGTGGTGTCGACTGGATTTGTACGCCACCAGACTAAACTTGAAAAGATCCAAAGCTGAATCAATAGCACCACACTGACTAGAATTAACAAAGATCGGACAATAAAGGCTTTCATGTCAGTTTGTTGCTCCTGAATCTCACTATTTTCGTGTTAAGCTTATTTTTAAACGAATAATCACAGCAAAAGAATAGCATGCCTGAATACGCGCCCCCTAAAATCCACCGCAACAAAACCAACCTTCAACTGTGGTGGTTTACTGCACTGCTGATTGCCATTAATGTCGGTTTATTTGCTTGGCAAGTTTTACATGGCATAGATATTACGAGCCCAAGTACAGCGGATGCTATTCGTTGGGGTGCTGATTATGCACCTTTAAGTTATTTAGCGGAACCCATCCGCTTATTTACCAGCATGTTTTTTCATTTTGGCCTGATTCATCTCGCACTCAATATGTGGGCATTGTATATCTTTGGCAATATTGCAGAACAAATGTTAGGACGTTATTACTATATTGGCCTATATATGCTGGCTGGCCTAAGTGGTTCATTGCTCAGTGGCTATGTGGCAATTCAGGATTCTTATGAGTTGTTGCAAATTGGCACAGCCAATCCAAGTTTACTCCCCAGTGTCGGTGCAGGTGCATCAGGTGCGGTAATGGGGCTAGGTGCTGCATTGACTGTTATTTCATTATTCCCAAACTTACCTAACCAGCGTTTTTTACTGGATAAAAAAACCTTATTAATGGTCATGGGGATTAACTTAGCCATGGGCTTTACCATCAGTGGGATTAATAATGCCGCCCATATTGGTGGCATGCTCATGGGTGGTTTTTTGGCATTGGCATGGTATTGGGGTGAAAAAATTCAACGCCCGCGCCTCATTCAATTGATCGCGCTCATTGCAGGGGGCATGATCTGCTGGGTAGTCTATCAATATTGCCTAATTAAAGTTGCGACCATTGCACCATTTTGGCATGAACTACTGCAATGGATGACGCAATCTATACAACAACCACATGCCTAAAATTACGCTTGTTACAACAAATGCAGCCCAAATGATCATTCACTTGGGCTGCATTTTTATGTACTAAACTCAAATAGATGCTAATACACCTAATTCAGTTCTCTTAAACTTTGAAGTGGTGGAATGTCACTTAAATAACTAAGTCGATAACGCCCGATCAGCATACACACTAGCGTCATACACAGCGGTAAGATCCACCAAATTTCCCAATGAGGCTGTAGCACCAATTCCATTTTATAACTGGCGATTGCACTAATGACTTCTGCAAAAAAGCAGGAAACGACACCCGCAATAAAACCCATGAAGCCAATTTCTAAACTAAGCATGCGTTTCAGCTTTTGCTTAGAGCTTCCAAATGAACGCAACAAAGCGACTTCACGCTTACGTTCATCCATTAACAAGTTTAAACATGCAATAAGCACCAAGATGCCTGAAAGTGCCACCAATAATGCCAAAATACTGATAATTTGAACCAATAAACCGACAATACGTTTTACTTCATCCAGCACCAAACTCACATCAATAAACACCGTATTGGAAAATTGCTGAATCATGTCAATTAACAAAGGCTTCTGCGCTGGTGGTACATAAAAGCTGGCCAAATAGCTACCCGCGTTTGCATCCATCGTTTGTGGTGAAAAGATAAAAAAGAAATTCGGACTAAAGCTTTCCCACTCTACACTGCGCAAGTTAATCACCGTGGCCTGTAATACGCCCTCAGGTAAACTAAAGGTCAGTCGATCACCAATTTGAATGCCAAGCTCTGTTGCTGTTTTTGCTTCTACAGAAACCTGATGCGACTGGCTAAATTGTTTGGCCCCACTCACAATGACATTATCACTTGGAAATGTGCTGGCTTGGGTCAAATTCAACTCACGGCGTAATGAATTATTGTGTTGTACCAATTGCGTGGCAAAAGGTTGATCATTTTTGGCCACCAAACGCCCACGTACATTTGGATATAGCGGTGTCCCTTTCCAGCCATGTTGGTTCAGTTGTTGCTGAAATGCATCTTTCTCAAACGGCGGTAGACCATATACAAATTGGTTTGGCGTACCTACGGGTAATTGTTGTTGCCAGCGCTCCAATAAATCTGTGCGGAGCACGGCCAATACCGTGATTAAACTCAGCCCCAAAGCCAATGCATTAATTTGAAATGCAGTCTGATACGGCGTTCGTACATAAGCAGAAATGCCTAGTTTCAAACGGCGAATAAATTTCAGTAAACCCCAAATCAAGCCATACAGCACAGCACAAAGTACTAAAATAGCCCCCATCACCCATGCTGTGAGCACAAGATTTTCCGTCAATACCACACTAAAAATAATGAGGCTAAGCATGCCTGAAAACAGAACCAATAACATAGACTGCACAGACTTTTCTTGTTGTCGAATCACACGTATAGGTGGCGTGTTGAGGAGTTGCCAAAGCTGAGGCAACACAAAACCTAGTAACACCGTGGCACTAGTCAATAAAGCAATCGGTAATGGTCCCCACAACATGGCAAATGCAGAAAAAGGAACATTCAGCTGTGGAATCAACTGCATCATCAACTGTAATAAGCCGTAGCCAAGCACCACGCCAGCAATACTTCCCAATAACATTGCCACAGCAAAGACCACCAATAACAAGAATAAGTAGGCCTTAAAAATCTGAACCTTAGAAGCCCCCATACAACGCAGTAACGCAATATGATTTTGATTTTGCAAAATATAGCGTTGGCTACTCAGTGCGATGGCAATACCACAAAGCAAAATGGTTAAAATATTGGCCAACTGTAAAAATGTATCTAAATTCGCAATCGGCTTCATTAAGCGCGTATTGCCTTCGCTGGCATTTCTTAAGCGAAGTCCTGCCTGCTGTTCATCTTCAGTTTGTGCGACCTGTGTAGATTGAGTCTTTTGTTGGTTTTTAAACTGCTTAAAGTCTTGCTCATACTGTTGTATGGCCTTCGGCTCCCCCGCCAATAACACGCGGTAATCAATACGGCTGCCCAGTTGAATCGCATTGGTTTTTACTACATCTTGCTGTGCAATCATGACTGTTGGGGAAAAACCACTAAAGCCCAATTCCTGATTCGAATCATGTAAAATTTTGCCACTCACCCGAAATTGGCCGTCCGCAATTGCAATACGATCGCCCAATTTGACCTTGAGCAAATCCATCGCACGTTGGCTCAACCAGACTTCACCTGACTGTAATTGTTGAGCTTTGGGCTCAATCGTCAGTTCACCCCGCAATGGAAAGTTGGTTTGTATGGCTTTTACATTGACCATCACAAACTGCTCATCTGTATGAGCCATCGAGCTAAATACCGTCACTTCAGATTGCTTTAAACCTAGCGCCTGCGCTTGCTCCCGCCATTTTGGAGCAATAGGCTGCGTATCGTTCAGCACCAAATCAGCAGCCAACATTTCAGCCGCTTGTAACGCCACTGCATGTTGTATTTGCTCATTGCTAAACTTGAGTGCCGTAGTGGCACTGATGGCCAAAGTTAAGGCAATAATCAGTAAATAAACCCCAGTGGTTTGAAAGCTCTGACGCAGTAAAGGGCTAAATAATGCATTCATGCTTAGCTCCCCTTTATATGCTCAATGAGCTGGCCATCATGCAATTCAAAATGGCGTTGGCATTGCTGTGCTAACTGCTGATCGTGGGTCACCAACACCAAGGTAGTCCCCAACTCACGATTTAGATTAAACAGCAATTGTTCAATCTCTTTGGCTGTTGCTCCATCTAAATTACCTGTCGGTTCATCAGCAAATATAATTTTAGGTTGCCGAATTAATGCGCGTGCAATCGCTACACGCTGTTGCTCACCGCCAGATAAAACCTTGGGTGTTTGAGCCGCTTGTCGAGTCAAACCTACACGCTCTAATAAAGCGAGTGCCTTTTGCTCTGCTGTTGCATAATGAAATTTGGCATCTAAACGTAAAGGCAACATCACATTTTCAAGTGCTGTTAAGTGGGGTAAAAGCTGAAAGGACTGAAAGACAAAACCAATATGTTTAAGGCGAATCACAGCACGTTGTTCTTCATTGAGTGTTTCAACTACTTCTCCACAAACCTGTAAGTGCCCGGAACTGGCCTGATCTAAGGTGGCTAAAATCCCTAATAATGTAGACTTCCCCGAGCCAGAACGCCCTGTAATCGCAACTTGCTCACCTGCATGAATGGCTAAATTTAAATTTTCAAAAATACATAATTCTTTATCTGCAAGTTTTATCTTTTGTGTCAGTTGCTGGGCAGAAATAATTGCCTGTGGCATGATGGATTTATCAGTCGAAGATTGGCTCATAATTTTCCTAATATGCGGGCTTATATGCTAAAACGTGTGCAAGAATTTAAAGTTAAAATCGCTATTGTGCCATGCGCACTACTCTTCAGTTTGAGTATGGTCCCTGTGTACGTACAGGCTAAAACCATTATGATTGTGGGCGATAGTTTAAGTGCAGGCTATGGCATACCCGCACAGCAAGGCTGGGTAAATTTGCTACAAAAGCGCTTAGACCAACAGTATCCGAAACAACATAAAGTGGTCAATGCAAGTGTAAGCGGTGAAACCACTAGTGGCGCATTAGCGCGTTTACCCAAACTGTTGCAAACACACCGTCCAGACCTTGTGGTGATTGAATTAGGTGGCAATGATGGCTTGCGTGGGCAACCACCAAAAATGATTGAAAAAAATTTAGCACAATTGGTGCAAAAGAGTCAGCAAGCCAAAGCCAAGGTGGTGCTGTTTGGCATGAAGATTCCACCGAACTATGGCACAGCCTATAGCAAGGCATTTGAAAATAATTACAAGACTGTGAGTCAGCAATACAAGGTTCAACTGTTGCCTTTCTTTTTAGAAGGCGTTGCGGGCAATAAAAACTTGATCCAAAGTGACCAGATTCATCCAAATGCCAAAGCACAGCCTCTGCTACTGAATAATGCCTATCCCTATATCAAGCGCCATTTATAGCAAAACTGAGGCATGAAAAAGGCGCTAAACATAGCGCCTTTTGTTTTTATGCAGTATCTATCAACTATTAAAAGTCGTAGAAACTTACTTTACCAGTTTCGAGTGAGTACTCTGCACCCACTACTTTTAATTTACCTTGCGCAATTAAGCTTTCAAGTACTGCCGAGCCATGACGCAACTGATTTACTGAAGCAAATACATTTGAACGCACCGCATGCACAGACAATTTATCCAAATCATCTTTTAATTCAGTTTGCAGTAAAATTTCTACAGATGGGCGTACACGGTTCACAATCGACATTAAATTCGCTGATGGTGGTGTTGCTGGATTCATCAATGCTTCAATAGTGGAATGAATTGCGCCGCAGTGGGTGTGACCTAATACAATGACCAATGGACAGCCAAAGCTATCGGCTGCAAATTCCACACTACCCACCTGAGATGGTGCAACAATATTCCCTGCAACACGAATAACAAACAAATCACCTAGACCTTGGTCAAAAACCATTTCGGCAGGTACGCGTGAATCTGAACAGCCCAAAATAATTGCAAACGGCTCTTGGCTTTCTGCCATCGCTGCACGCTCTTGATGCGTCAAAAGCTTAAGGTGTTGTGTTTGACCACTGACAAAACGTTCATTGCCCTTTTTTAAACGTTCTAAAGCTTCTTCTGCTGTTAGCATGTTCTTCTCCCCTGATTTGAAGTTAACATATTTTATGCTTGCCTATTTTGAATGTCACTTGCAAAAAGCAATAGTGCGTAATTTTTTTATAATATTTTGTTACATTTATCACTTATTTCAATCTCACACTCCTATGCACAAGCACTTTCTGCTTGCAATCAATCATGCAAGAGCTATGCCTATTCAAATGAATAGCATCGATCTGGACTGAACAACTTCATACATTCTGAGCACAATCAAAGTGAATGAAAGCTCGCCCAAGTCAACAATGTTGTATGCACACCTAAAACAACTATTTTATTTAACTCCATCACATTTTAGGCTGAGTTTTTCACGCCACGTTCACAACAAAATCGTGACTTATAACGCGATTTCATTAAAATAAAAGCATAAGTCATTTCAATTAAAGCATTTTTTGCAATCAATAAATTGATCTACGAATCACGATAATAATTTTTAGCACATTTCTAAGGGGTGAATGTCAATGAAAGGATTGCATTTGACAGCACAAAGGATCCTTCAACTCGCTGGACTGTGTTTGGCGTGTACAACAAGTATCTCAAGTTTAGCTGCTCAAACGACGCAACCAACGTCAACATTTACCACGCCTTATATTTTACAAGACTATTTAAGCCAACAGCGTAAAGCCGCTGGCTTAGTATCGAAGAGCATACAAGTAGGCAACGTAAAGTGGACTTATAACGAGGGAGGTTCTCGAAGTTCACCTTCAATCCTATTGATTCATGGTCTAGCTGGTAACCGCCACAATTGGAATCGTGTGGCACATTATCTTACGCCTTACTATCATGTGATTATTCCAGACTTACCAACCAATGGTGACACTCAAGTTCCTTCCGATTTTGATATTTCTGTCCCCAATGTGACCGAGCAACTGCGTCAATTTGTAATTAAAATTGATGTTGAAAATAAGCTGAATATCGCAGGACATTCATTAGGCGGTTCTATTGCGACTTTATATGCTTCACAATTCCCCTTCGATACTCAAAGTTTATTTTTGATCAACAGTGCAGGCATCTATAAAAAAGCCAATACTATTTATAGCAAAGACCCGTATTTTTTAAAAAACCTCATTGTGAGCAAACCCGGTGATTTAGATGAAGTCAGTCATCAGCTGATGCAGCAACCACCAAATGTACCGTTTAAACTCAAACAAGCCCAAGAGAAAGTCCTTATTGCTCAGTCGCCTCAAACACAAAAAATGATTGAGCAAATCATAACGCTTAATCGAATTTACACACCAGATAGTTTTGCACGCTTGGCGCGTAATGTAGAAGCACCCACCTTAATTTTATGGGGCAAGCAAGACAAGATTATTAATGTCGAAGCGGCAAATGAATTAAAATCCTTATTGAAACGTGCTGAAGCTCCTGTCATTCTTAATAATGTCGGCCACATGCCGATTATTGAGGCTGATCAGGAAGTGGCGAATCACTATTTACCCTTTCTGGCCAGAAGCCAAAAATTTATCAATCCGCTTACGGATAAACTCATTCCTTTAAATTAGGTACACCCAGACAGTATGCAAAAGCACCCTATGATTGAGCAGCTCATTGAAGCTCAACTTAATTTTTTAGATCACACTTTTAGCCAAAGCCCTACTGTCGACACTGAGTTTGTTCATTTTTATCAATGGTTCCGCAAACAGCCACTCCAACAGCTGTGGTCTTTTGAACAGATTCATGGCCTGATTGAAAAGCAAATATTACAAACACCGGCCTCTGGTTTTTTAATCGAACAAATTGCAGAACATATCAAATTTGCGTTGGTGCATCCCATCAATGACAGCACAACAATTGCCGATATTATCCCTGTGCTCACCGTAGATAAAATTGCGCAATATGTCGCAAGTAAAAGTGGACATCGTCAACGCCTGATTAAAACCATGGTGAATAATCCTGCTTTTTCAGCCATGATTAGCCAGCTCATACAGCATTCCATTCAAGACTATCTGGATAACTCAGTACTGGCCAAAAGCGTACCCGGCGTATCACGCTTTATGAAAATGGGTAAATCTGTACTGGAAAATGTCACCGATACAAACTTAGATGATGCAGTTGCCAAGTACTTACAAAAAAATATTCTAAAGCTCAGCCAAATGAGTGAAACTGTATTAAATCAGCACTTTGATGACCATAAGCTCTATCATTTCCAAGCCAATCTTTGGCATAAAATCAAAGCAATGCCTGTGTCTGTACTTAAAAATTATATTGAAGTTCAAGACCTCCCAGCCACTGTAGGCATGGGTGCAGAAATTTGGGATTTTATTCGTCAAAGTGAGTATTTAAAACAACAAGTGCATGATGGTGTGTATGCATGGTATGTGCGTAATGCGGAGCGCCCTTTTGACTTATTGCTGCGCGATTTAAATATTGATGAAGCGCTAATTCAACATGAATTAAGTGCACTGCTACAACCTGTCATACAGCAAATGATCGCTTCAGGTTGGTTACGCGAACGTTCACGCCATTATTTAGAGCAGTTCTATTATGCAGCCGAAACTTTAAAAATTTTAGCCATATCTAAATAAGCAAACAGATAAAATAAAAAAGCCGCTTTAAGCGGCTTTTTTATTGGCAAATTAGAATTTGATATTCATACCAACAGTATATCTACGACCATCCAACACAATGTCGTATTCGCCATTGGTAATTTCTTTATTGGCCAAGTTATAAACCCCAGCTGTTAAGCTCAACTTTTCGCTGGCTTTAAATACTGCACCAGCATCAAATGTACCATAAGCTGGTGTACCACTCGCCATAGACGTACGGCTTAAGTAATCACTGGTTTTACCACGGTAGTTATAATCCATCCATGTATTCCAACGATCTGAAACATCATAATCTAAACCAATGTTAAGCATGTGCTTTGGCATTTTATTTAAAGGCTGACCTTTAAACTCACCGCTTTTTTGCTCAGATTCTGTATAAGTATAGCTTGTGCTCGCACTTAAATTATCCAATAAGTCATAATCTAATGTGAATTCAACACCTTTCATTTCAGCATCAGACACGTTCATCATTTGGCTAACAAAACGGTAAGGTTTACCATTCGCTTCACATTTCCAATCTTCTACAGGTGAACTGTTTGTGGTTCCCGGTGTTTCACATAAGCGGTCTTCAACAATTTTATCTTTAAAGTCTGACTTAAAGACCATTAAGCTGGTATTGAGGCCCAAACTAGGATCTGAAAAATTAAAGCCCAACTCATAGCTTGTGCTCTTTTCTGGAGAAAGGTTTGGATTACCAATAATCACGCCACTGCCTTTACCAGTGCGACTACCAAAACCTTCAGAAATTTGGCTGATGGTTGGCTGTTTATAACCCGTACTTACACCACCTTTTAAAGTCAAAGCATCCGTTAAATGATAAACACCGTAAATTCGCGGGGTAATTTCGCCACCGAAATATTGATCTTTATTGAATCGAGCACCCAGTGTTAAAGCAAAATCATCAGTAATGTTCCACTCATTTTCTGCATACAATGCAAATAACCAACGTTCAAGCGAAGTTACACCAGTAACACTCGCTAAACCATTGGTCGTATCGGTAATTTCTTCTGTTTGATACTGACCACCCACTGTTAAAGTATGGTCGCCCAAGAAGAATGTCCCTTGCGTATTGAATACTTTTAAATCTTCTTGTTTACGATCCGCAACTGCGCCGCTATATACCTTCTTGGTTTTTTCGTCTTGGAAATATGAATCAAGGATAAATGTATCGTAATGTGCCTTGTGGGTTAAGGTATACATTTCTTTTTCATTTTCATTGATAGACGCTTCTGCTGCTGTACCAACACTCTTACCTAAAGTTGTGGTGTATTGCTGTCCACTAAAATCATAGCGTAAGCCAATGTCGTTGTTTTCATCGACACTCCACACCAATTCAGTGCCCAGTTTTTTGACTTTTTTCTCAGATTCACTTGAACCTGATTTTTGTCCTTCGCCACCAATATAATCACTTTCATCATTGCCTTGGAAATTACCATCCAAGCTCAAAGAGAGTTTGTCTTTAATCAGCGGGCCTGTCGCATAAAAACCAACACCGTAGCTGTCATTGGCATAGTCGTTATCTGATTTTGTATATTCGGGAGAGATGCTACCGTGCCAATCGCTTGATGAGGCTTTTTTAGTAATAATATTAATTACACCGCCCATTGCATCTGAACCATACAATGAAGACATTGGGCCGCGTACCACTTCAATACGCTCAATCATGTCGATAGGTGGTAAATATGCGCCAATTTTACCGCCATCTGTACCATTACCATTGACTGTTCGGCCAGCACTTACAGGACGTCCATTCACCAAATACTTGGTATAACTTGCCCCCATACCGCGAATGGTAATTTCTTTATTGTTACCGCCCCCTTGTACCGAAACACCCGGCATATTTTTCACGGCATCAATAACATCGGTATATGATTTTTTTTGTAATTCTTCACCTGTAATCACTGAAATTGAAGCAGGTGCATCGGCAATGTTTTGCTCGAAACCGCCAGCGGTTGTTACAACAATGGTTTCAAGTTTTGTCACATTCTCTTGAACAGCAGAATTTTGCTCATTTGCTTGTAATTGCGCAGTGAATGCTGATGCAACTGCAAATGCTAAAGTTGAACGAATCAATGGCTTATTCATACTCGTATGCCCTTACTTACTATCTATGGATGGTCTTTGATTTTCGGGGCTCAGTGTAACAAAATACAAACGTAATGCAATTATAATTAATAATTATTCTCATTTATAGTTGATAATTCTTATCTCTTACCCTCAAAACATGAATTAACTTACCCGATTAAACAGATTTTAATTAAAAATATGGAGCAAAAAAATAGCCTCTAATTGAGGCTATTTTTTTAATTTCTAAGTGCTTATTTAAAATAAGCGCCTTCAGTATTACTGTGATCTGTTTGATCCACTACACGCATCAATTCTGGGACATGTTGTCTTAAAGTCGTTTCCACGCCTTGTTTTAAAGTTAAATCAATTGATGAACAACCTTGGCAACCACCACCAAATTTAAGCACCGCAGTTAAGCCATGTTCTGCGTCTTCAACCACTTCGACCAAAGCACAGTTACCGCCATGGCCTGCAAGACCTGGGTTAATTTCTGACTGTAAAACATAAGTAATACGTTCTTCTACAGAAGCATCTGGACCTACACGTGGCACTTTAGAGTTTGGCGCACGGAACGTCAGCTGACCACCAAAACGGTCTTTGTTGTAATCAATAACAGCATCTAACAAATATGGAATAGATGGGGTATCAACATAAGCTGCAAAGTCTGGGTAGTCTTGCTTGTAATCTGTAGGCACAATTTCTTCTGGTGCACTGTACGCCATACAGCACTCAGCACGCGGTGTTCCAGGATTTTCCACAAAAACACGTACCGCAATACCTGGCGTATTTTGTTTCGCCAACAAGTCTTTTAAATACTCTTGTGCATTGGGTGTAATTAATAAATTTGGAATCTCTTCTGCAACTACAGTGCTGGTGTTCTCAGTCGACATAACAATATTTCCTCATGCTGAATTATCTATTTTACCTGAAGATGCGGTTCAGTAGAAAAAAATCAACCAAAATTGTCGGAATTATCTTGAAAGTTCACTTTAAAGCCCTTTTTAATGGCATGATGCATCTTAAATAGTCAAAATATAGAACATAATCCTATGCTGGACTTACCCTTTAATCACACGGTCACCATTATTTTAATTACCGTGGTTGTTTCATTTCTTGCCTTTCAAAACGAAAAAATCATGAACCGTCTGATTTTTTGGCCCCCTGCTATTAAGCAAAGCCAATATGACCGCTTTGTGACGCATGGCTTCATACATGCCGATGGTGCACATCTGTTATTTAACATGATCACCTTATTTTTCTTTGGTAGCATTATTGAGCAGTTCTATCGCCAATACTTATTTGAAATGGGCTTTGTGCTGTTCTATATCGGTGGTTTGATTGCAGCAATTATTCCAAGTTATCTCAAGCATAAAAATGATCATCGCTGGGCCAGCTTAGGTGCATCTGGCGCTGTTTCAGCCGTATTATTTGCCTATATTTTATTTCAGCCGTGGAAGCTGATTTTTGTATTTTTTATACCTGTTCCAGCCATTATTTTTGCCGTGCTGTATGTGGCTTATAGCATTTGGTCTGGCAAACGTGGCAACAGCAACATTAACCACAGTGCACATTTGTGGGGAGCTGCCTATGGGGTCCTCATGACCATTATTATTGAGCCAAGGGTCCTTCCTCACTTCTTTAATCAGTTGATGCAATTGCCATTTTAACCACTGAGCCTACTGCATAGATTGAGTAAAAAACCGATATTGGCAACATAAAAAAAGGGATTCTTATGCAGAATCCCTTTTTAGTTCACTGGCTAGTGATTGGTATTAATCACTTCCGCGTAAGAAGGATTAAACATCTGTGTGGACCAAAAGCTCACCATGTTCAAAATGCCAATTGCGCTGATAAGCAGACACAAACTTGGCAATAAATACAGGCGCACGATCAATCGGAGTTTTTTCTTTAAAATGACCTGCATTAATCGCCCAGTCATAACAACTCTGATCCAGTGGATATTCGATTAAAACACCACTTAAATAATTATTTTCAATCCAGTCTTTGGCTTGCAGATAGTTAGAAAATACTGCTGAAGAGAAATTGGATTTTTGTGCACTAAATAAATAGACGCTCGTTAAATCACTCATAATTTTTCCCCTAAGAACGAATTATTCTTTTGATGATTTAATCTACATCTTTTATTTTGTGATGCATATCACACTTTATTATTTTTTTGCTGTCATTTTAGCCAACTTTCGTAACCAATATGACATCAATAGAAAATAATATTGATTACCATTAAAACTAAATAATAATGCTAATTATTTTCATTTAATAATTATTCTGATACATTCATTGAAATTTTTTGGGAATATTCAAGAAGATGATTAAAAAATCATTATTGTATGCTGTGATTTTAGCGCTAACTTCTCCTGTATCCAGCTTAGCTCTTGCTGCACCATTTACGTTAAAAGCCTCAGAACAAAATACGATTGAACTTAAAAATGCGCCACAAAATATTGCTGTCTATGATCTTGCTATACTCGACACCCTGAATGCTTTAGGTATAGACGCAAAAATTGTTCCTGAAACCAGTTTCAGTGGTGATTTAGCCAAATATCAAAATAATCAATTCATTAAAGCTGGTTCTCTATTTGAACCTGATCTAGAAAAGTTAAAAGCAGCCAAGCCTGATCTTATTTTTGTAGGTGGACGTTCAGCAAAAGCGCAGAGCCAACTCCAACAACTGGCGCCTACTGTAAGCTTATCGGCTCAAACTGAGCATTATGTCGCTGACTTAGAACTGCGGACTCAGTTACTGGCAAAAGCATTTAAACGTGAAAAAATTGCCAATGAAAAATTAGCAGAAGTTAAAAAACTACAGGCTGAACTTAAATCTTTAACCCAGAATAAATCTGCGCTAATGCTATTTGTAAATAAAGACAACTACATGCTACATGCAGCCAATGATCGTTTTGGCTTTGTTTATGATTTAACAGGATTTAAATCTGTACTCCCGCTAAGTGAAAAGTCTGATGCACCACGCCCAGAAGCGGGTTCTGCTGCTGCCCTCGCCTTGACAGAAAAGAATGCTCAATTGCTTAAAAAAGCTGTCGAAGCACAACCTGATTACATCATTTTATTAGACCGTGGTGCAGTCAATACACAACAGTACACAGCAAAAGATAGTATTAAAACGCACCCCGTTTTAAGCCAATCCGATGCGGTGAAAAACAATCAGGTCATTAATGTAAATGCTGATTCATGGTATTTAACTGGTGCAGGCTTAGACAATACGATTGCAATGCTCAAAGAGCTGAAACGAGCCATTCAACCTTAAACGTAGTCAAACCGCTTGAAATCAAAAGGGAAGTTTATACTTCCCTTTTTTCATGAAATATCTCGAAATATTTTTCTACAAAACATTGGTAGTTTCTGCCAAGACCGAATCGAATTTGGCATAGATAATGTATACAAATGTATATTAACGACAATGTCAGGTGAGATATTTTGCATGTCTAGTTCTTTAGAAGGCCTCCAGTTTCCAATTTCTGCTACACAGCAAAAGCCCAGCACATCCAAAGTCGGGCGTGAAATTATTGCGGAAGCATTGGCCTCGGTCGATCACAACCTGTCACTCAAAGCTACGCAAGAAAAAAACTGGCGTAAACAATATCCAAAATATTTCAAAGCTTTGGTCCAACATGGCATTCTCAATGACCAAGCTCCGCTTCATATTGCGACTTCAGGTTTAAATAAAGCGCATCATAGTTTTGAGTTTTATCGAGATGGTGAAAAGCACTTATTGGTCGATGTGATGTCATTGCCAGCAAAGCCTTTACACACCATTCAATTAAAGGGTGAAAGTGATGCAACACCTGAATGGTATGTACCTTATAAAGGGCAAAACTTACAAGGTGATGCACTTTTAGCACAGCTTCAAAATTGGCAAGATTCAGGTATTGTTGAACCGAGCCATGCCGATGCTTTAAGAGCTTGTGTAGCGCACCCAGAATGGTTCGATCTATCTGACCGTACTGTTGTACTGTTTGGTGCAGCTTCTGAGGCTGGCCCACTTACCTGGCTCTCTAAATGGAAAGCCAATATTGCCGCTGTTGATTTACCTCACCCACGTATTTGGGGCAAAATATTAGACACCGTAAAGCACGGTAATGCCACACTATATGCGCCATGTATAGAAGCACTGTCAGACGAAGCAACCGAAGCAGAGCTTAGAGACAAGCTTGGTGCCAATCTATTGACGCAAACACCTGAAATTGCCCATTGGCTGGCACAAAGCCAACATCAATTAGACTTGGCGGCCATTGCGTATTTAGATGGTGAAAAACACGTTCGCGTATCTATGGCGATGGATGCCATTATGCAATATGTCAGTGTACAAAAGCCCGATACCAGCCTTATGTACATGTGCACACCAACCGATGTCTATGCTGTACCTAAGGAAGTGGTTGAAGCATCACAAAACAAATTCACGCATCGCTCTAAAGCGCAGCAATTGCTGAGCCAAGGGATTTCTACGCTCAGTGCTCAGCACTTTTTCCAAAAGAATTCACACGACTTAATTCTTTCCAGCAATGGTCAATCCTATGGTATTGCTGATTGCTTGGTGGTGGAACAAGGACCAAACTATGCGCTGGCAAAACGTATTCAACAGTGGCGTGCCACATTAGCCCGACATAATGGTCAACGTGTGAGTATCAATATTGCGCCCTCTACAACCACGCATTCAGTGACCAAAAATCCGCTACTAAAAGCCGCATTTAATGGTGCTGAGCTGTTTGATGTAGAAGCCTTTGCCCCTGAAACCACCAATGCCATTATGGCAGCTTTATGGATACACGATCTTCGCAATCCTGAGTCGGTGGCTAACCCAGAACTTAAGTTAGATCACCCACTTGAACTGATGATGAAAGGCGCAAACCACGGTGGTTTATGGCGTGTTGCTTATTTGGCACGTACTGCTCTGCCCTTTGCTGCAGTCTATGGCTTTGCAACAGATAAACTGCCTATCAAATCCATGCTCCGAATGATGAAAAAAGCATAATGCAATGACTCAGTTCTTCACATTTTCTACGGCTTACACAGTCGATGAGAAGGCTTGATTAATTACATATTCAAATGGTTGCTACGCACGTACATGGCCTAGTTTATAAAGCCGAGCCAGAACTTAAGCAGAGCACCTAAACATAAAATAAGCACATAAAAAAACGCTACCGAAGTAGCGTTTTTTTATGCTTTAAATGTACTTAGAACACTTGTAAGAACAGCCAATATAAACCACCAGACAAACAGATTGTCGCTGGTAAAGTGAATATCCATGCTGAAAGAATGGTTTTCACTGTAGCAAAGTTCAGGCCTGATTTGTTGGCAACCATTGTACCTGCAACCGCAGAGTTCAATACGTGAGTGGTTGAAACTGGCATACCAAAACCATCTGCAGCAGCAATTGTGGTCATAGCAACAAGCTCAGCTGACATCCCTTGACCATAAGTCATGTGATGCTTACCAATACGCTCACCCACAGTCACTACAATACGTTTCCAACCCACCATGGTGCCTAGACCAAGTGCCAATGCAACAGCGACTTTCACCCATGTAGGAATGTATTGAAGGAACGAATCTAAGTTATTACGGTATTCTTTGACGTTTTTCGCTTGATCAGCCGTCATTGCTGGAAGCTGTTCTGCTTTATCTAAACGCTTAAATGCCGTAGTATTTAAGTACATGTCGTTACGAATTGTAGAAACTTCAGTTTCTGGAATATCTTTTAGATCGCCATACTGACCCACACGCTCACCTAAGTGATCAGTTAAGCTTGCTAAAGCAGGCACAACTTCAGGGGTAATTTCTTTGGTCTGAATATATTTGGTAATCACATCACGCGCTTTGTCATCTGCAATATCATCATGCTGTGCATAAATCGCAGTCGCTGTTTGTGCAGACAATTGTTCAAATGATTGAATATGCGCTTGGTCTAAATTCTTGTTTAAAGAATAGGCCAAAGGCACACAACCAATCAAAATCAACATGATTAATCCCATGCCTTTTTGACCGTCATTTGAACCATGCGCAAAACTTACGCCTGTACAAGTAAAGATCAAAATTGCACGAATAAGCGGTGGTGGTGGTTTATTGCCTTCAGGTGGCTGGAATAATTCCATTTGTTTCTTAAAGATTTTTTTAACCAATAAGAACAATACCGCAGCAAATGCGAAACCAATTAAAGGAGAAAACAGTAAAGCTTTACCCACTTTAATCACTTGGTCCATGTCTACACCCGATGCACCGCTACCTGCGTGCAGAATGTAGTTCATAATGCCAACGCCTAGAATCGAACCAATTAAAGTATGCGAACTAGAAGCAGGAATCCCCAAGAACCAAGTACCAAGGTTCCAAAGAATGGCCGCGATGAGCATGGCAAAAACCATAGCAAAGCCAGCTCCAGAACCGACATTCATGATCAGCTCTACAGGTAGCAATGCAATAATGCCGTAGGCAACTGCACCACTGGCAACCATTACGCCTAAGAAATTACAAAAACCAGCCCACATCACCGCCACTGGAGCAGACAATGCGTTGGTATAAATTACCGTTGCGACAGCATTCGCTGTGTCGTGAAAACCATTTACAAACTCAAAACCGAGCGCAATAAACAAAGCGGTACCCAATAAAATCATGGAGTAGAGGCTAAGTGCAGGAACATGCGCAAGATCAGCTGTAAGTTGAAAACCAATATAAATTAACGTTGAAATAATTAACGTTAGAAACACCGGCATAAAAAATTTCGGTGTAGGCACATGAACATTCGTCGACTTATTGTTTGTCGACTGGTGTGCTGAATCTACGGGAGTTTGATTAGAATTCATGCAAGCAAGAATGGAGGATTTAAGAATCCCCATATTGTTCAATTAAATTGTGACAATTATATGACAAAGCGGTGTCATATAAAGCAATATTTCATACTTTATTTTTTACAGCTTGCCATCAATTATGCTTATTTGCATTCAAATCAATCATTAATATTCATAGTGTTACAACCATTTCTGTTCATTTATCATTATTAAAACACGCTGTTTTTGCACCGCAAAAGATCATGTTACAAAACATGAAATATAAGCTGTACTTAAGGGTTCTACAGACCAAGGCATAGCATGCTAGAGAGATATGACAACTTGATGAAGTATTTATGACAATCCAATCTTGCTACAGCAACCACTTTGAGGCACGGCGAAATATTCAACAAGCTCAACTTTGCGCTTAATAATTAAACTCAATATCAGAAATAATGAACTGAATTCTGTTAATATATTTGCCGATTTTATATTCCATCGGATTGGGGTTATTTATGTCCACGCTTACCACCCTAAAAGAGCTGCTCGCTCAACGGATTCTGATTATCGACGGTGCAATGGGCACTATGATTCAGCGTCATAAACTCGAAGAAGCTGACTACCGTGGTGAGCGTTTTGCTGACTGGGCATCTGACCTGAAAGGCAACAACGACCTTTTGGTGCTGACTCAGCCTCAAATCATTCAAGGCATTCATGAAGCCTACTTAGATGCTGGTGCAGACATCATTGAAACCAACAGCTTTAACGGCACAAAAGTTTCTATGTCTGATTACCACATGGAAGATTTAGTCACTGAAATCAACCGTGAAGCAGCGCGTATTGCCAAAGCCGCTTGTGAAAAATACTCAACGCCTGAAAAGCCGCGTTTTGTTGCGGGTGTGCTTGGGCCGACTTCGCGCACTTGCTCAATCTCGCCAAATGTAAATGACCCAGCTTTCCGTAACATTACTTTTGATGAGCTGAAAGAAAACTATATTCAAGCTACGCATGCCCTGATTGAAGGCGGTGCGGACATTCTGCTCATCGAAACCGTATTCGATACTTTAAACTGTAAAGCTGCCATTTTTGCAGTGAAAGAAGTGTTTAATCAGCTGGGCTATGAATTGCCATTGATGATTTCAGGCACGATTACCGATGCCTCTGGCCGTACCTTAACCGGTCAAACCGCTGAAGCGTTCTGGAACTCTGTGCGTCATGGTGACTTATTGTCGATTGGCTTTAACTGTGCCCTAGGTGCAGATGCCATGCGTCCACACGTCAAAACGATTGCAGATGTTGCCGATACTTTTGTTTCAGCGCATCCGAACGCTGGCTTGCCAAATGCCTTCGGCGGTTATGATGAAACCCCTGAACAAACTGCAGCCTTCATTAAAGAATTTGCAGAAAGTGGCTTGATTAACATTACTGGCGGCTGCTGCGGTACAACGCCGGATCACATCCGCGCCATTGCCAACGCAGTCAAAGACATTGCGCCACGCCAAGTGCCAGAAACCAAACCTGCTTGCCGTTTAAGCGGTTTAGAGCCGTTCAACATTACAGAAGATTCGCTGTTTGTGAACGTCGGTGAACGTACCAACGTGACAGGTTCTAAAAAATTCCTGCGTTTAATCCGTGAAGAAAATTTTGCCGAAGCGTTAGAAGTTGCGCAGCAGCAAGTTGAAGCTGGCGCGCAGATTATCGACATCAACATGGATGAAGGCATGCTGGATTCAGAAGGCGCAATGGTGCACTTCCTGAATCTAGTAGCATCTGAGCCTGAAATTTCACGTGTGCCAATCATGATTGACTCATCTAAATGGGAAATCATTGAAGCAGGCTTAAAATGCGTACAAGGTAAAGCGGTTGTTAACTCAATTTCCTTGAAAGAAGGCTATGACGAGTTTGTGCATAAAGCGCGTTTGTGCCGTCAGTACGGCGCTGCCGTGATTGTAATGGCCTTTGACGAAAATGGTCAGGCCGATACTGCTGCACGTAAAAAAGAAATTTGCAAACGCTCATACGATGTATTGGTCAATGAAGTGGGCTTCCCTGCTGAAGACATCATTTTTGACCCGAACGTATTCGCAGTCGCAACTGGTATTGAAGAACACAACAACTATGCTGTGGACTTTATTGAAGCGACAGGCTGGATTAAGCAAAACTTGCCACACGCGATGATTTCAGGCGGTGTGTCTAACGTATCGTTCTCATTCCGCGGTAACGAGCCTGTACGTGAAGCGATTCACTCAGTGTTCTTATACCATGCTATTCAGCAAGGCATGACCATGGGTATCGTCAACGCAGGTCAAATGGCGATTTATGATGATATTGATGCTGAACTGAAAGCTGCGGTTGAAGATGTGATCTTGAACCAAAACCAAGGTGAAAGTCAGCACGATGCAACTGAAAAGCTGCTTGAAGTAGCTGAGAAATACCGCGGTCAAGGCGCTGCGCAAAAACAAGTTGAAAACTTGGAATGGCGTGAACTTCCAGTTGAAAAACGTCTTGAGCATGCTTTGGTGAAAGGCATCACGACCTTTATTGATGAAGATACTGAAGAAGCGCGTTTAAAATCAGCTCGTCCGCTAGACGTGATTGAAGGCCCGCTGATGGACGGCATGAACGTGGTTGGCGACTTGTTCGGTTCAGGCAAAATGTTCCTGCCGCAAGTGGTGAAATCTGCACGTGTGATGAAGCAAGCAGTAGCTTGGCTGAATCCGTTCATTGAAGCTGAAAAATCTGGCGGTCAGTCTAAGGGTAAAGTCCTGATGGCGACTGTGAAGGGCGACGTGCACGACATCGGTAAAAACATCGTAGGCGTAGTACTTGGCTGTAATGGTTATGACATTATCGACCTTGGCGTGATGGTGCCTTGCGAGAAGATTCTGCAAACCGCCATTGATGAGAAAGTTGACATCATCGGCTTGTCTGGCCTGATTACTCCGTCACTCGATGAAATGGTGTTTGTTGCTAAAGAAATGCAGCGTAAAGGCTTTAATGTTCCGCTGATGATTGGCGGTGCAACGACTTCTAAAGCGCACACTGCGGTGAAAATTGACCCTCAATATTCAAATGATGCAGTGATTTATGTTGCTGATGCTTCTCGTGCGGTAGGTGTTGCAACAACTTTACTTTCTAAAGAAATGAAACCGAAGTTTGTTGAGGAAACCCGTGCTGAATATGAAAAAGTGCGTGAGCGTATTGCCAACAAACAGCCAAAAGCAGCTAAGCTGACTTATGCTGAATCGGTTGAAAATGGTTTGAAAATTGACTTTGCAGCCAATGCGCCTGTGAAGCCAAACTTCATTGGTACGCAAACGCTGACCAATTATCCATTGGAAACTTTGGTTGAATACTTCGACTGGACGCCGTTCTTTATTTCTTGGAGCTTGGCGGGTAAATTCCCTGCTATTCTGACTGATGAAGTGGTGGGTGAAGCAGCAACTGACTTGTATGAACAAGCGCAGACTATGCTGAAAGATATTATTGACAACAAACGTTTTGATGCGCGTGCGGTCTTTGGTATTTACCCTGCTGCCCGTTCAGGTGCAGACACGGTTCAAGTGTTTGATGAAACTGCGAAAACAGTGACGCATACTTTTGAGCATATCCGTCAGCAGTCTGACAAAGTAACGGGTAAACCAAACTTGTCATTGGCGGACTTTATTGCTCCTGAGCTTGGATATGCAAAACAACGTTTTGCCCAAGCGCAAGAGCGAAACGAAAGTGTAGCTGAGCCAGTTGAGATTCAAGATTACTTGGGCGGTTTCACGGTGTCGATCTTTGGTGCAGAAGAAATGGCGAATGAGTACAAAGCCAAAGGCGACGACTACTCTGCTATTTTGGCGCAATCGTTAGGTGACCGTTTTGCAGAAGCGTTTGCAGAACATTTGCATGAGCGCATTCGTAAAGAGTTCTGGGGCAACCAAGCATCTGAAACTTTAAGCAATGAAGAATTGATTAAAGAGAAGTATGTCGGCATCCGTCCGGCGCCGGGCTACCCTGCTTGCCCTGAGCACTCTGAAAAAGCGCCATTGTTTGACTGGTTAGGTTCTACCGACAAGATTGGTACGCAGTTGACGACGAGCTTTGCAATGTGGCCGCCTTCATCTGTCAGCGGTTTCTATTATGCTAACCCTGAAAGCCAATATTTTAACGTGGGTAAAATCGCAGGCGATCAGCTTGAGGATTATGCGAAACGTAAAGGCTGGACTTTAGATGAAGCGAAGCGTTGGTTAGCGCCTAATTTGGATGATTCGGTTCAATAATTTGCATTAATAAAAGCCCTCACAGTGAGGGCTTTTATTTTTTAATCCCCCTAAATCCCCCTTTTTCAAAGAGGGGCTTTCACGTATTAATTTAATTACGTGACAGCTCCTCCCTTTTTTAAAGGGAGGTTAGGAGGGATTTATGCAATAATATTGCATTAAAATTCTAAAAACTTTGTAATAAACACTTATGGACAACAAAACATTCACTGGAAGTGGGACAACATGGGCTAATGCATGTGTTGGGGATAATGGACAACCTAATTATATAGAATATTCAAAAGGCTATTCTAAAGCGGCTAATCTTCTTTTAAATTACATTTTAAATTCCAAAGGTGAACAAATTGATCATTTGATTTATCCAATCTGTTTTAATATGCGCCATTCTATTGAGCTTAGACTTAAAGGTGCTATTGAAGAAATTAGATTATTAGCTCACATCAAAAAGATTGATTTACCCTGTTTTAATTTGATTACTTCACATGATATTGGGAATATTTGGTCATATTTCAAAATAAATGCAAATTTGCTTGATACCCGTTTTAGAGAGTTAATTGATCGAATTAATGAAACAATATGTGATATAGCAAGTATTGATCCTACAGGACAAACTTTTAGATATCCTAGAAGCAATGATGATCAGACACATTTAGTCGAACAAGGGGTTATCAACTGTTATATTCTCAATACTAGATTCAAAGATTTAGAAGATAATCTAGATGATTTAATTTATTTGATTGATTCATTGATAGATGAATACAAACTTGGGACATTCACAAAAAACCTATCACGCCAACAAATATTTGAGTTAACTACACATCTTCCGCCATACGAACAATGGAGTGATAACTCCTTCAAAGCCATTAAAGAACAACTGACAAAATGTTATAAAATTTCTAATAATGAACTAACTAAAGCCATAAAGCTTATTAAAGATCATTATGAATTAAGTCATAAAATCGGAATCAAAAAACCTCTTGCTTTTTTGAATGATGTCCAAATTTTAGAACTATGTGACATCTGGATAACTTATTTTTCTCCTAACTTTAAAGAAGTGTAGTGATTAAATAAACTACGTGACAACGCCTCCCTTTATTAAAGGGAGGTTGGGAGGGATTCCACATCTAAAATAAGTGTACCCAAAAACAAGCCAATCACTCACCCATTAATCAGAAATACTGCTTTTTTACACTTTTATGTCAGACACCACACCAATTTCCTTATAATAATCACCTTTAGATCTCCCCAAATTCATAACCCATTGGTGCATTAATGAAAAAACTCATGAACAACGCAGAAAACATCGTTGTCCAAATGTGCAAAGGACTTGTACTGGCTCATCCAGAGCTTCAATTTAATGAAGCCTATAAAATCATTTCACGTAAAGAAAAACACCAAAACGTGGCATTGATCAGTGGCGGCGGTAGCGGTCATGAACCTGCACATGCAGGCTTTGTTGGCACAGGTATGTTAGACGCTGCTGTGTGCGGCGACGTATTTGCATCTCCGTCGCAAATTCAGGTCTATAAAGCCTTACAGCAAGTCGCGACTGACAAAGGCGTGCTGATGATCATCAAAAACTATTCTGGCGATATGATGAATTTCCAGAATGGCGCAGCTCTTGCGACTGAAGACGGCATTAAAGTTGACTATGTAAAAGTGGCAGATGACATTGCGGTTAAAGACAGCCTATATACAGTCGGTCGTCGTGGTGTTGCAGGCACAGTATTTGTACATAAGATTGCAGGCGTAGCAGCATCAAAAGGCTTAGAACTTGCAGACGTAAAAGCGATTGCTC
Organism: Acinetobacter sp. SWAC5; assembly: GCF_003419885.1. Taxonomy (NCBI): domain Bacteria; kingdom Pseudomonadati; phylum Pseudomonadota; class Gammaproteobacteria; order Moraxellales; family Moraxellaceae; genus Acinetobacter; species Acinetobacter sp. SWAC5. Next base: position 94,600 of record NZ_QUWR01000015.1, on the reverse strand, counting down.
AAAAAGCTGCGGACAACGTCATTAGCCTTGGTTTTGCTTATAGCTCATGTACTGTTCCAGCCAAAGGCACGCCAACGTTTATTTTGGCTGATGACGAAATGGAATATGGCGTCGGCATTCACGGTGAACCCGGCATCCGTCGTGAAAAAATCTTGCCATCCAAAAAAATGGCACAGCGCATCGTGGATGACCTGTTCCTTGACCGCCCAGACATGAAAGAAGTTGCAGTCTTGGTCAATGGCTTTGGTAGCACACCGCTGCAAGAGTTGTATGTCTTTAACCATGATGTATGCGAACACCTTGCACGTAAAGGCATCAAAATTTACCGCACATTTGTCGGCAACTATATGACCAGTATCGACATGAATGGTGCATCTGTGTCCTTGCTTGCTGTCGATGATGAATTGAAAACCTACCTCGATGCAGCAGCCAATACCCCTGCATTTAAAATGGATGGTTCAGCAGCACAGCCTTTAACTTTCGCGACCAAAGATACTGCAACCGAAACAGTGGTAAACACCCAAGTTGAAACTCAGCCTGAACATGCAGTGATTAGCAATGAACAATTCACCGTTGAAAACATGCGCTATGTGGTGGATGTCATGTCTGCCTGCATCATTAGAAATGAAGTGCCATTTTGTGAACTAGACGCGCATGCAGGTGACGGCGACTTCGGGATGAGCGTGGCGAAAGGCTTTAAGCAATTAAAACGCGAATGGCAAAGTCTGATTCAAGCGCAGCAGATGGATGAATTCCTGCTCAACTGTTCAATGATCATTATGGAACATTGCGGCGGCGCGTCTGGCCCAATCTGGGGTTCAGCATTCCGTGCAGCAGCGAAATCGATTCAAGGCAAAGCTGTTTTGAATACCGCAGAATTTGCAGAGATGCTGCAAGCAGCAGTCAAAGGCATTCAAACCACAGGTGAACGTTCATTTGGACGTGGCGCAGTGGTCGGTGATAAAACCCTGATTGATGCCTTAGTGCCATGTGCAGATTCTTGGTCTGCCCATACAGATAGATCCTTTAAAGAAAACTTCACATTAGGTGCAAAAGCGGCTGTTCAAGGCGCCGAAAAGACTAAAGAAATTATAGCGCGTATGGGACGTGCGGGAACTGTGGGCGATCGCAGTCTTGGCTATCCAGATGCTGGCGCACATGGTTTAGGCGTGATCTTTACGGATATTGCTGAACATTTGAAATAAGTTTTGAATGTAAAAAAGCCCTAATCACTTTGCAGTTTTTAGGGCTTTTTTTATTGTTCATTGCTTAAATTAGCAATCATCAATATTCAAACGGTATTTGAATAGCTTGCCATTTTTAAAAATAAATTCGATGGAATCATTTGACCCTTCCACACCAGCGTCAATCACGTTTTTATCATCTGTTTCAAAGATATGATTTTTGAATTTTTTCTTAAACGCGGCTTGATCCAAGTTATAAGGAATACGCTGATGATGAAAAATCACGGTATTGTTATCTCTAAAATACACTTCTTGAATCTGTCCGTTGGCAAGCACTGTGTAGCTGCCAAACTTCCATTGGTCTGGGAAATACCTGTCATTGCATTCGTCACGGCCGCCTTTAATCACTTTATTGGGCTTAGCTAACTTTTCAGGCTTCATATACCAATCTTGATAAACTTTGCCTTGAATCACGGGTTGAATACTTTCCGCAGCAACAACGCTTAGCGGCAGCATAGCCAGCAGCACCATTAATTTTATTTTCATACGATTTCTTTATTATTTATCAATTGAAGCGGCATTTTAACCAAGCCAAAGCTAAAATTAAAAGGTCTTTACAGCTTTCTACGAAGCAATTTCAATCTCTATGACATTCAAATGATGCATCATTTCTCGAATCATTACAAAGTAAGCCCATAGCTTAAAATCATGCCCTACTTTGTTCGTATAATATTCTAGTCGCTCCACCCACTCATTAAATGCATGTTCCAGCATATTTCGGTCTATGTGCTTTGCATCATTAAAAAACAGCGTGCTGATTTGTCGCATAGATTCATCAGCAGTTTGTGACTTCCGCTGTTTGCGAAAATCCAGCTTCAGCTGTTCCAGTAGTTCTTCAATCACATAGATCATATTTTCAATCGCCAAAGCATCGATACCGCCAAAACGCACACTTTGCGCAATGATAAAATTCAGACCTTTTGAAATTTCAATTATTTGCCCGTCTACTTCAAATTTCAGCTGTTCATCAGCCAGTGAAAATGCAATCTCTGCTTGCGAATCGCTCATGAGCATATTCCCCTAGCAATCTTCAATTCAAACCCAGCATTGACCTAATAAAAAGCGCCACCTGATTGATCCTATCAGACAGCGCGATGATTAGCCTACAGGCTTAATCTGCGTCTTTGGCAAAAAGAATGTTGCTAAACCCAGTAAAGGCAACAATGAACAAACACCAAACACCCATTCAATGCCATTCATATCTGCCAAATAACCCAAACCCGCAGCAGCAATACCACTTACACCAAACATTAAGCCAAACATTAATCCTGCAATCATGCCTACGCGACCAGGTACGGCTTCTTGCGCATAGACCACCATAGCAGCGAAAGTCGATGACATCACTAAACCCACGATAATAGACAGCACGGTCGTCCAAAATAAATTTGCATAGGGCATGATGAGTGCAAAAGGCGCCATGCCAATAAAAGACACCCAAATTACGGCTTTACGGCCAATTTTATCGCCAATCGGCCCGCCAGCAAATGTGCCCAAGGCAACGGCTGCCAAAAAAGCAAATAAATGTAGCTGGGCATTTTGCAAACTTAAGCCAAATTTATGCATTAGATAAAAGGTGAAATAGTTGCTGATGCTGGCGATATAGGTAAATTTGGCAAACATCAGCACGCAAATAGTTGCTAATGCAATAAACAGCTGTCTGCCTTGTAGCTTGCTTTGTACCTGCTGTGCTTTTGATGTGGCTTGGCTAAGGCTATGTTTAATATTCCAGCGACTCACAGCAAACAGTACCCAAATGGCCAACAAAGCAAAGACCACCAGCCATGCGACTGCATGCTGTCCAAAAGGGACGATAATCAACGCGGCCAATAGTGGGCCAATAGCAGAACCTGTGTTCCCACCAACCTGAAATGTAGATTGGGCTGTGCCAAAACGACCACCTGATGCCATACGCGCCACCCGCGATGCTTCAGGATGAAAAGTCGATGACCCTACCCCAATGAGGGCAGAAGCGATCAGCAGTACGGTAAAACTTGGGGAAAAAGCCAATAGCACAATACCACTGAACGTAACAACCATGCCCATTGGGAGCAAATAAGGCTTAGGATGCTTATCGGTATAGAGGCCAATCCATGGTTGCAATAATGAAGCTGTCAGTTGATAGACCAGTGAAATCAGACCGACTTCTGCAAAACTCAGTGAAAAGTTGACTTTCAGCATCGGGTAAATAGCAGGTAAAACCGCTTGTATTAAATCATTTAGCAGATGCGCTACCGCAACTGCACCCACAATTTTAATCACCATACCTTGTGGCTGCGTACTTGCTACGTCAGCATCATTCTTCACGGGTATTGAAGCGTTCATTGCCCGTTCACTCCATGTCTGTATTGATCGATTTTTGATTGTAAATTGTCACTCATAGCATTATCTTCCAATAATCATTGTATAAGTGACAAAAATGAGGCCTGCATGCATAGCTTGCTGATTGAAACTGAAATGTCGGAACTGGTCATTGGCTTATCTTCTGAGCATAGCTATCGGGAGATTACGCCACCACATCATCATTCGCGGGCACAATTTCTCTATGCATCTAGTGGCATGATTCAAGTGTATACGCCCAACCATGTTTGGATTGTACCGCCTATGTGTGCGCTGTGGATTCCTGCTGGGATCGAGCACAGTGTCATTTCACTTAGTCATGTCAAAATGAATACGGCGCTGGTCGATACAGCAGCCGCGGACCTGATGGGCCAAAATTGTTTTATTATTCGTGTAAGCAAACTACTGCATGAACTACTGATTCGCTTAAATGCGCTCGAAAGTATGCCACCATCTGAAGTGCTGAGCGCAGATGAGTTATCACGCTCGTTGCAAATTTTAATCTTCGATGAAATTCATAAAGCGAATCTGTTGCCTATTCAGATTCCTTGGCCACAAGACAAACGCCTGCTACAAATATGTAAAACCATGTTAGATACACCCAACCAACTGAAGGATTTAAGCACATGGGCCGATGATATTGGCACAAGTGCGCGTACCCTCATGCGTATGTTCCAAAAAGAAACGGGACTTTCTTATCGGGCTTGGATTCAGCAAATGCATATCGCGCATGCGCTAAGTAAAATTTCAATTGGCGAATCTGTGGCACAAATCTCTAGGACACTTGGCTACAGTAACCCCAGTGCTTTTAGTGCCATGTTTAAACGGCATTTGGGACAAACACCACAGCAGTTTAGGCAAGGGGCTAAATAATGCCGAACATTATTTTAATCTGTTAAACGTTCAACAAAGAGCACGCCATTTAGATGATCTACCTCGTGTTGTACTATACGTGCAGGAAAGCCTGAAAACTCTGTTTCGATCTGCTCGCCTTGTACGCTTCGATAACGCACACGAATTTGGGCAGCTCGTGCAACTTGACCACGCCTGTCTGGCACACTCAGACAGCCTTCTTCACCATCTAAGGTCTGTTCAGACTGAAACACAATTTCAGGGTTAATCATCACAATTGCATCCATTTCAGGTGCATCGGGATAACGCACATTAGGACGTGAAGCCACGATAATAATTCGCTTAGAAATATACACTTGTGGTGCCGCAATACCGACACCATTGCGGTCCAGCATGGTTGCATGCATCGCCTGCGTTAGCTCAGTTAACCACGGACAATTAAACTCAGCTTCACTCACTGCAACAGCCACTAAATTCAGAATAGCCTCACCTTGTTGTGCGACAGTTAATACCGTATTCATACAAGTTACTCCAAATATTAAAGGTCTATTTGTCAGGTATTTTATTTAATATAAATTATTTGATGCTTTTTCATTATGGCTTAAGCCTCGTAAGAGAGAATAAACCTGCTTTGGATTGAGATTAAGTAAATTATTATGTTTGACTGGTCTGCCTTATTGCAACATTACGGCTATTTAGCTGTGTTTGTCGGTGCATTTTTTGAAGGCGAAACCGTATTAATGCTCGGTGCTTATGCAGTACATCAACACATTTTATCTTTTTGGCCTCTGGTGGGAATTGCCATGGTTGGTGGCTTTTTAGGCGATCAACTGTATTATTTCATTGGTGCAAAATATGGCTACGGCTTTATTCAAACTCGCCCACGGCTCAATCAAAAATTTGAACGTGCCAGCCAAATTATTGCGCGTTATCCCACAGTTGCCATTTTAATCATGCGTTTTTTATGGGGCTTAAGAACCATCATCCCCATGAGCTTTGGCATTATGCATTATCCAGCACTGCGCTATTTGGTGATCAATTTGATTGCCAGTTTTATCTGGGCCTTTGTGGTGGTGAGTGTCGGTTTACAGGTCAGTCATTGGCTTCATATTTTTTGGCACATGCTTCTGCCCCATCAACATAAAATTGTCATTATTGGCGCAGTCATCTTCTGTATTTTGTTGGTGCGTATTGTGTATGGCCGTTTCGCCAAAAGCACTGAGTCCTCAGAGACGCGCTCATCTTAATCAATTTAATCTCGCAATTGAGTCACCAAGATATAAAATACTGATACACATGCACTTAAGTTAATTTTCAGTTCCTGTTGCTATATATGTAATTTTACAGGGAGGAAGTTAGCGTGAACGCGACTATACTTTTATTGGGTGTGCTGTTTAGCTCCATCGGCTTCGGCTATTTTTTATATGGTAAAAAACAACAAAAATCGGTGCCCTTGATCTGCGGTATTGCTTTAATTATTTACCCTTATTTTATTGAAAACATCAGCATCATGTTGGCGCTTGGCCTTATTCTTTGTGTGATTCCTAAATTTATTCGTCTATAAACTTCATCTAAAGCATACTATTTTTTTAAATATTTACATGATAAGTAATACAAAATTATATAATTAAAAGTTATTAAACCACCAATAAAGTTTGATTATTCAAGCAAATATCCCTTATCTACAATCCAAAGATACTGACTTGTTTTACCTTGGATTTTCGCATGGAAGCTCATCCACGCCTAACTCGTGAAGACAAACGAACACTCGGCCTCTCCTCATTAGGTGGTGCGCTTGAGTTCTATGACTTCGTGATTTATGTTTTTTACGCCAAAATTATTTCTGAATTATTTTTCCCAAGTACACTCAGCCCATTTTGGGCCATGCTCAATACTTATGGCATTTTTGCAGCAGGTTACTTCTTCCGCCCACTGGGTGGCGTGGTCATGGCGCATTTTGGTGACTTAGTGGGCCGTAAACGCCTATTTAGCTTGTCTATTTTACTCATGGCTTTGCCTACCTTACTCATTGGTGTCATGCCAACCTTCGAAAGCATTGGTTATGCAGCGCCCTTATTACTCTTACTTATGCGTATGGTTCAAGGCATTGCAATTGGCGGTGAAATTCCAGCAGCTTGGACCTTTGTTTCTGAACATGTACCTGAAAAGAAAATTGGGATTGCCAATGGCCTGCTGACTGCGGGTTTATCCTTAGGCATTTTGTTAGGTGCTTTAATGTCACTGTTTATTTCGCTCAAATTTTCTGAAGCTGAAATTCACGACTGGGCATGGCGTATTCCCTTTATTGTTGGCGGTATTTTTGGTTTTGTAGCGCTGTATTTACGTAGTTACCTCAAAGAAACTCCTGTATTTAAAGCCATGCAAGAGAAAAAAGCACTGGCAAAAGAACTGCCTGTTAAACAGGTGCTGGCAAAGCATAAAACAGCTGTCGTAATTGGTATGTTGTTTACATGGTTCTTAACAGGCTGTGTCGTGGTCCTGATTTTGGCCATGCCCAACTTACTCAGCACAGGCTTTGGCTTTGAACGTGCCGATGCGTTTAAAATGCAAAGTGCGGCCATTATTATGCAAATGGCAGGTTGTATTGTTGCAGGCTTATTGGCAGATCGCTTAGGTGCGGGCAAAGTCATGCTATTTGGTTCTTTACTCGTCACTGTACTGGCTACTGTGTTTTACAACAGCTTAGGTCATGTTGCTCCATCGACTGTGTTTGTGTTGTATATGCTTTTGGGCTTTAGCTCAGGTACTGTCGGAATGGTGTCTTATAGCATGGTGAAAATGTTCCCTGCACAAATTCGTTTTACAGGCATTTCATTTTCATACAACTTGGCCTATGCCATTGCTGGAGGCATTACTTTGCCATTGGTACAGTGGTTAAGCGCGTTTAGCCCAATTGGTGCTTTGTACTATGTTTGGGTAGTATGCATGGTGGCTTTCTTCACAGCCATGCTGTATCGCGCAAAATTTGAGAAAGCCAACTTTCGGCCGAGCTAATGGCGCGAGTTAAATTAAATTGTTAAACAATGATTATTAACAAAGTATGTGCTAAAAAAAGGCTGGGCAACACTTAAAACACCTCATCCTTGAAACTCAAAAAGAGCAGTTAAACTGCTCTTTTTTTAGATATGCATGATGCTTAACACGTACATTCTGACCAAGCTTTTACATTATAAGACATGCACGATTAATCAGGTCTAGCGCTTAAGCTTTATTTATAAATGCTTGCGTAATTCGTCTTCAATAATTTCAATTTCGACTTGGCTAAAACGACGGATTTCGCTTTCAGCATGACGTTCTAACATCCCACCAATGAGTGGTACTTTAATATTCACATTCCAATCTAAATGAAATGCCACATGAGTGTCATCGCCAGTCACACGGCGTTGGCAGTTGGCCTTAAGTGGAAGATTTGGCTTTAAAATCACTTCTGAGGTCATGGCCTCTAAATTACTCACATCCGTGCGATGTAAACGAAATGCATCTTTCAAAAATTTTTTCGCAGTGTCAGGAATTTTTACATCTAAGTTATAAGCACGCTTCAGCGTATAAATATCGCCCATTTTTTCTGATTCAATAATTTCAAGTTGCTCCCCTGGAATGCGCTTACACACAGCTTCGTGTAGTTCTGTTCGAGCAGCTAAACGTTTAAAATCTTGTAATGAAATGCCTTGAATTGAAGCTTGCACAGTAAATTGATGCGCCATGTTATACCCTTTTTATATTTCGTTTTATTGTTGTATTCATCACTGTAGCATTACAGTTTGATTTATAGCTTATGCTATTGAATAACTCATACTATTAAATAATTTAAATCGAGTCTTTACATTGACTATAGATCTACATTTTATCGGCAAACTGGCCTATCGTTGCAAACTTAACCATCATTTGAGCCAACCACCTAAATATGCCAATACTGCAACATACAATAAAAGTTGATACCGCTAAATCGCCTAGAGCCTAGTTCATACCAACTTTAGCGCATGCTTATGCCCAAATCGACCACACCACAACACACTGATCTGGGTGGCATAATCAATCTGCATATATTGTGCTAAATATTGAAGCTTCATACAGTAATGCTCTGCACCATCATCTAAACCAGATACAATCATTTGTGTGGCTTTAGGAAAGTCCTGCAACCACGGTATTGCATAAGCGTCGCTAAGCTGCGCAAAATTTAGAAATTGCTCAGGTGTTTGATAAATTTGCTCGGCCACGGCATCAAACTGCTTTTGTTGCTCAAGCTTGAAATCAATTAACATGTTCTTTCTCTACCATGTCATTTTATCCACTCGGCATGCTCTGTTGTTTGTGTTTCGCCTGCAACCATGTATACCAACCATAGGCCGCCAACAGCACAAAAACGGCATATAAACCCGCTGTTAACAGTAAATCTTTATAAATAAACATGCCGACATAAATAATGTCTACCACTACCCAAAGTACCCAAGTGGCAATATATTTTCGACTGGTCCAATAAGTTGCCAACAAACTAAAGGCTGCCAATTGCGCATCCAGCCACGGCACGGCCGCATCGGTGAGGAATTTTAAGCCAGCCCCAAACAGCACCCCAAACAATGCAGTCACTGCAACTTGTAACCAGAGCTGACCCTGTGGCAAAGGCTCAATACGAATTTCATGATCTGTGGCTTGACCTTGCTTCCACTGTAAAAAGCCATACACTGCCAATCCCATAAATAAGATTTGCAGAATGGTTTCACCATACAATTTATAATCAAAGAAAATAAAAGCATAAAGCACATAAGCCAATAAATTAAACGGCCAGCACAACATGTGGCGACATACCGTAAGTGCAACCGCAATACAACTCACCAGTACCGCAATAATTTCGAGCTCCGACATGCCTGTCGCCTACTTTATTTTAAAAGCGCTATTATGGAAAAAAATACAATAACTGCAATCCTCTTTCTGTTATGCACGCCTCTTTCTGCTCATGTGCTTTCTGAACGCGTACGTATACAACCATCATTTGACAATTCGAGCACACGAGTACAAAAATAGAACTTGAAAAGCCTATATGACCATTTAAAAACATAAAACGATAAGAGCCTTTTATGACCCAGCACACTCAGACCAATGAAGCGGTAAAACCTATTTATATCAGTACAGCAGATGGCTACAGTATTGCTGCACATTTATATACATGTAAACAGCCCAAGGCCAGTATTGTCGTGGCGAGTGCGACAGGTGTACCTCAAGGTTTTTATAGACGCTTTGCAACCCATGCCACAACACAGGGCTTTCAAGTACTCACCTTTGATTACCGTGGGATTGCGCAATCCGCACCTGCACAATTACAAAACTTTCGTATGTCTTATTTAGATTGGGGCCAACATGACTTAACTGCTGCAATCGATTATTTGGCACAGTCGGACTTACCCATTTATATGGTTGGACACTCTTATGGTGGACAAGCACTTGGACTCACCCGCAATCATGATCTAGTAAGAATGATGTACTGCTTTGGCACAGGCGCCGGCTGGCATGGTTATATGCCTTTCAAAACCAAAGTACAGGTGCAAGTAATTTGGAATATTATTTTCCCACCCTTTGTAGCTACACATGGTTATTTGCCATGGAGTAAATTTAATATGGGCGCTGATTTACCATTGGATGTTTATCGTCAATGGCGTCAGTGGTGCAAACACCCGAATTACTTTTTTGCAGATCCACAGCAACAACATTTGCATGCACAATATGCTCAAGTGAAAACCCCAATTTATGCAGTGGCAGCCTTAGATGATGACTGGGCCTTACCAGCATCACGACAAGCCTTTATGCAACACTATCGTCAGGCACCATTACATTATATCGATGTGCAAGCCAAAGATTTAGGCTTAAAAGCCATTGGTCACATGGGCTATTTCCGCCAAGGTGCAGAAAAGCTATGGGACGATATGCTCAATACATTTACTCAAGATCTATCTGTGCAAAAATCAGCTTAATGACGTGAGCATGCCGAACTCGTTTCAAAGGCCTTTGTACGTAGCACTGAGTACATGACATGAAAGATGATCTTTAGCCGAACTTGAGATCATTCTATGGGAGCTTTGGTAATTTCTCTTTTGTGCTCTGTTCCTAAACGGTCTACATGCGCATAAAACACACCATAGCGCCCCATATAATATTCCAAGGACTGCTCGTAAAAATTCCAGTAAATCGAGTATTCATCTAGATCTAAGGCACGAATTTGGGTTTTACAGGTCACAGGCATTTTGCGCAGAATCTCGGCCTGTAATGCTTTAGCTTCATCTAGAGTGCTCACTTCATAGTGCTGTTCACAAAACATGCTGGCAACATCATCAAACAATTGTTGCTCATATTCATCCACCACATGCGTAAGGCTGTCGTTTTGTCCCGCGCTTTGTGCGCTAATATTGGCTGGTTTTTCTGGTGCTTGATAGCGCTTTAAACGTTCGACATAGCGTTGCTTTTTCACAATTTTCTTTATCACCATCCAAAGCACACTCAGGACAATAAGAACACAAATCCACAATAAAAAATTGAGCATTATTTTTCACCTGTAGAGCTACGCACTCATCTCATTATTATTCTTCTAGATGGCGCACGCAAATACCAACCATCCAGCCATATTCACACGCTGTGAAGTCACATATTCAAAACAAAGTCACCTTAAAAGCGCAACACAACTGTCATAAAACATAAAACTCAGGCACAAATGCTTCAGAAACGCATCACAATGCAACAGTTCTTGGCTTTTATGTTTAACCCTTTTCTTGTGAAATTAAAAATATTTTCAGATTGATCAATTAGAAAAAAATATGATACGCGAAGCAAGGATTGAAGATATACCGCATATATTAAAAATTATTCACGAAAGTATTCGCACCTGTATAGACGATCATCAACGTGATGAAAGTAGCATTCAGATTCTACTTGAAGAAATGAATCAAGCAAATTTAACCTTATGGATGCTCTATAACGACAGCTGGGTCTATGTAGATGAGTACCGCATTGCGGGCGTTATTATGGTGAATGATCAAGGAAACATTCTACTGAATTATGTTGCCCCTGAGATGCAACTTCGTGGCTTTGGCGAAGCCCTGTTACTCAAATTATTTGAAACTTGCCACACTAAAAATATTCCTCAATTGACCTTAGAAAGTACACAGACCGCATTGCCGTTTTACCAAAAATATGGCTTCGAACGCACTCAGCCTTCCAATAGTGATTCTATGTTATTGGTCAAACAAGTAAGCCCACTATAAATCTTTTAACATTAGACTCAAGCTTGATGTGGACTCACCTTCAGTTGGTCTCGCCCTGCTTGTTTTGCAGCATACAATTGAACATCGGCGGCTTTCATTAACTCATGAATATTTGCATAAGGGTGCTCACGGTTTTTATACGCCACCCCTATGCTTAATGTGACATAGTCTTTGCCATCACTACGGTTAAGGTGTTCAAATTGTTGCTGACGGACTGCATCCAAAACTTGGAGTAAATATTGCTCTGCCACGGGAATTGGCACGTTATGCATCACAATTGCAAACTCTTCACCACCGTAACGTGCCAAAAATGCTGTTTCAGGCAAACTTTGCTTCAGAACTTTCACAAGGCTCTGTAAAATCACATCACCCTTAAGATGCCCATAATAGTCATTATAATTTTTGAAATAATCGACATCTAACATGGCAAAAATCAGGGTTTTGTCTGAATAAGTTGGCGTTTGATCAAATAGCTGTTGTATCTCATGATTTAACGCATAGCGGTTAAAAGCACCTGTTAATGCATCAGTTTTCACTTGTAATTCTAGCTTTGCATTTAAGTTATGCAACTCTTCAGTACGACTTTTCACTTTTTGATCGAGTGAACTGTTTAACTCACGTAAGCGGGTATTTAATTGCTCTGTGTGATAAGTATAAAACGCATAATTTCTCGATTGCTGAAACATAATTAATAAAGCATACAAACTGGTCGCCACAAAAGATAAGTACACCGAATCAATCACATTGGCCATGAGCAAGAAGTCATTTAAAAATGCACTACATAAGAAAATAACAGCCCACAGATTCCACACAGAATAGCTCTCTTTAAACTTCAGCGTCTGCGAAAATCCATAGATAAGATTAATAATTACCGGCAAACAAAAAATCGCACAATACATACCCAGCTGATTAAATTGCTCTGGCTCAAGTACACATACCGCGCCCATATTTATACTGAGAAGAACAACTGACATTCCATAAATATAACGGTGTAAATATTTACGCTTCAGCATATAGATATAGCTGAGAAAAAATAAAATCGCGATGCAGCTAAATAAATATTCTAGGCGTGCCCCTAGTTTCCAATCTATTGTGGTAAAAGCGGTATAAGCATACGGCGCTGTAAAAAGATTATGTAAGGCCAAAAATAAAATAAACAGACCGAAAACAAACTGTTTTTGGCTTTCACGTACCATTGGGCCACGAAACAATGAAAATAATAATGTAAATAAACTCACACCGAGCACTGCACCACATACAGCCGCTATACTCATTTGTTGTTGTTGAAACTGCCGATTAATATTGCGGGCTAAGCCAATTCGCAGTGGATTTTCTAAGCCCCCATGTAATTCAGATGTATTAGCGACCTGAATACTGAGTGTAAAATACGCATCATTCGCTACGAAATATGCAATTTTAGGCGCTTTTTCAACTTCAATTTTAGCCAAATCTGCATTCACTTCACCTGCACGAACCAGCAAGTCGCCATTTAAAAAAACCTTATAAGCGCCATATTGATGAGGAATTTTAATCGCAACACGGCGCCCTACAGCATGTTGAGGTAAGCGAAAATGCGCAATATAAGTGCCATAACCACGGTTAGAACCTAAGCCTTTTTCCAAGGCACTAGGAAGCGTTATAGGTTCTGCCCTCAGTACGGTATTGGGGTCACGTAATAAATGATTTGGATAAAATAACCAGTCACCACCTAAGGCAATGGTATTGTCAGTATTAAAATTAAGCGTGTGGACCTGATGCTTTGAATAATAAGACTCAGGCTCTGGTTCATACTGTGCAAACGCCACAGTCGATAGACACGCCAGCAACCAACCTAAAAATAACCAGGTTTTTAATTTGCACAGAAACTTTACAGCTATCGACACTAGTTTGAGCATCCAATTTATTTAGATATTTTGCACATCAAACTTAATGTACGTTTAAATTACTGAATCGACAAATATTTTTTAATTTTAGTGATAAACAGCAATTGCTGTTTATCACGATGTTCACTTTTCGCTATTAATCACGTGTTTTCACGTCAAACAATTCAATTTCAAAAATTAAGTTTGAATTCGCAGGAATAATTTTGCCCATTTTGCGCTCACCATAAGCCAAATGCGCAGGTACCAAAAGTTTACGTTTACCGCCCACTTTCATACCCATAATCCCTTGATCCCAACCTTTAATCACACGGCCAGTCCCAATGACAGTTTCAAAATAATTACCGCGGTCAATTGAAGAGTCAAACTTAGTACCATCTTCTAACCAGCCTGTATAATGCGTAGTAATTAACGCACCTTTTACAGCCTCTTTACCTTCACCAATTTTTAAATCAATAATTTCAAGTTCGTTTGACATGATTTTGCCTAATTACAGATATAACAAGATAAGGACATTATAACAGCTCATCAACGCGATATTGTCAAAGCGCGAATATGTCCTCATGTTGCGTCACTATCTTTAAAAACTTAACTCTAAAATATCGCGATCATCTAACAAATAATCGGTTAACTGCCGATGGTGCTGTGCAGAACCAATGAGCACCCATCTGCCCACAATTTTCTGTTCACTTTTATATTGTTCGTTACGAATCACTTGCATGCCATAGTGCTTAAATAGCTCTTCATATTTATCTAAGGTTTCTTGCTGATACATGCATACAATGCGGTATTTACGTGCCTGATGGCGCTGCTCTATCCACTCTTGTACATACATGAGTAACACCAGCACCACCAATACCACAAAAGTAGCAAATAAACTCAGCACCACATAACCTGCACCAACGGCCATTCCGAGCGCTGCGGTCATCCAAATGGTGGTGGCTGTTGTAATCCCTGAAATTCGGTTGTCATCTTTAAAAATCACCCCTGCGCCCAAAAAACCTAAGCCCGTTAAAATATTAGCGGCTAAACGATCTGGATTTTCTACCCCAATTTTCAGCGACAGCATAGTTAATAAGCACGCACTGAGGCTCACCATAATCATGGTTCTTAAGCCTGCAGATTTACTTCGATATTCGCGCTCTGCGCCAATGACTGCACCAATACCAAGTGCAATCAGCAAATGATAAATCTCATTTGACATGCTATGGCCTATTGTTGTTTTAACTCTCTTTGGTATACCTAAAAACAAAAGAAAGATGCAAGCCTAAACCACATCTTTCTTCATGTGATTGGCCCTATTTGGAAACAAGTTGGCCGTATCAATAGGATCAAAACCCAGCTTATTTTAATTGTTCCCACTCAATTACAGCTTGTGCTGAATCGCCAATTAAGGTCCATTCACCATCCATCACGTTCAGCTGTAACTGCATTGTACGTTCACAAAGCGCTTGAATTGCGTCTGTGGTTGCCGTTGAAAGTTGCCATACTTCAAGGTTTTTAAGTGTTTTTAGCTTGCTATTACGCTTAAACCACTCATCCACCGAATTACCATAAGCCACAACCGCGACTTGTTGGCAACGTGCACAAGCTTTTTTCACTTTGTCTTCGTCTGGCAAGCCGACTTCAATCCACTTGATCAGCTGACCTGTGAGATCTTTTTCCCATAGCGCAGGTTCATCCGTTTCAAAGAGATCTTTGGTAAACTCTAAAGCTTCATCGGCATAACGTGCATAGGCCAAAATACGAACCATAAGACGTTCAATGGTTTCAGACGGATGCAGTGCCATGGTCAATTGAAAGTCACCATATTGGTGTACATCCATATTGGCTATGTTCAAGTCTGCCTTATAAATCGTAGCTTTAAGCGCCATACATTAAGTCCTCAAATTTGGCGCTTAGCATACTCGATTTCACCCATCAAATGTGGCTTTGCTGATGATTAAACATCGCTTAAGGCTCATGATTGCCCCTGATTCGGCACAGGTTTAGCACGCGATTACTCACGAGCTGACTACTCTGCCTCTACAATACGACATTGCATTAAAGCATTTTCAAAAGCTAACCAATCACGCGCTTCGGTGGTGGGGTAAATAATCTCAATTCGATTATCAATGCCTTCTTCAACCGACTGATAATTAAATTGTGCAGGATTGAAGTTAAAGCTTTTCCAGCCTTCATCCGTAGCAAATATTCCTTTAATCCGCAGCCAATCTTGTTGTTCACACAAAAGGTCCAGCAGGTCCATAAAATGAAAATGCCAACCTTTAGGAAGCTTCCAACCTGCCACACTATAGTCAGCTCTCGTTTCTACATAGTGATAAGGCAATTGTTTAATCACTTGTTGAGCCAATTCAGGTTGCTGTTGTATGCGTTGCAATAAAGGCTGCATTTTTCGTGTACTGGCGGTGTAAGCTAAATCGATCTGTGCAAGTGCTACTTGACCCTGCGGTGCATCCAACCATAGTTGTTGGTAAGGTTGATATTCCTGTTTTAAAAGATCCAAAGCTTGCTGGTCAGCATCCGTCATCTGGTCAACATGAGATAAAGCAACGATTTGCGCTGCTTTTAATTGATCTGCATATAAATTTTGCGTGCTCCACTCACGATCATGCAACCGAGAGGCATCTACCACTGTTACCAAAGCACGCATATTGAGATGACTTTGCCAATGCGGTTCAGTCAATTGCTCCAAAAGCTGTGCAGGATGGCCTAAACCTGTGGGTTCTATAAATAAACGGTCTGGTTTGTTTTCGCTTAATAAGCGCGATAAAGCAATTTGCATAGGCATTTGGCTACTACAACACAAACAGCCCCCTAATAGCTCTTTGACTGCATAGCCCTGATCTTGTGGAAGCAAGGCCTGATCTACCCCAATTTGGCCAAATTCATTCATGAGCACTGCCCACACTTCACCATCGGGCTTTTGGCTCAATACATGCTTAAGTAAAGTGGTTTTTCCTGCGCCCAAAAAACCAGAAATAATATGGACAGGAATCACTTTTGGCGTTGCGATAATTTTCAAAACTTCACCCAAGTCAGGTTTGCATCAAGACCTACTGCTTATAACGGCTTAGACTTGAGCTTGCAAGTGAAAAGCTTTGATCTCGCCTATCTCATCAACCAGAACCGAAGGTGAATACTAAAACGAATAAACCATGAGACAGCTCAATGCCACACCAGACAAGAAAAAAATAAATGTGACGTACTTATCATTATGTGCCGAAATTCTGTTTTTTCGAAACATCATCTTACACTTGGTTATGTGAATATTCTCATAAAACAAGCACTTTGACTGTTTGATGTAACCCAACTGTGAAGATAAATCTTCATTTCATGGCACATCAGAACATGAATAATTTACATTTGATTATTTTCTAGGCGCTATATGAACAATTCCCCTACAAAGCGTATGGATATGTGACAAAAAGTAATCTCTAAACGTAACTTTTGTGAGTTGCATTGATCATCCTTAATTCAACTTTTAGCATGTCCTACATCCAAACGAATGGTGATGCATTGGTTTGAGAAAGATCAAATTAAATTTAAGGATGCCCTATCATGAAATTATCTCAAGTATTATTAGCTTCGCTTTTATCTGCAACAGCATTAACAACTTTTGCTGCAACAGAAGAACAAGCAACTCAACCTCAAACTGACAAAGTCGTTGTAAGCACACAAGAACAGCCTGCAACAACTGACACAACAACGACTGCAGCAGATGCATCTGCACCAGCATCTGAAGCTTCTGCAGAAACAGCTCCAGCAGCACAATAATTCTTTTTACTCCAGAAGAAGTTTTATTGCCATAAAGTTGATTGGGTTGAGGGACTGCTGAATCATCAACTCTATTCAACTTTAAAAGCGGAATAACCTTTACAGTTATTCCGCTTTTTTTGATCAAAAATGCCTATCAACCATAGAAAAAATGAATAGATAAATTAGCTAAATCTATACCATAAGTTTAATTATATTATTTTATATCAAGTATTTAAAAAAATACCTAGTTGAATAAGGCATGAATAGCATACATAGTCTCTACTTATGCATAGCTTGTTTAGACCAAACACTTAGACCTTAATAGAGCTCAACGGATGTCAAATGATTGGATCTTTGCACATGAGCAATAAAGCAAATTACACTACTGAAGTCGCTATTTTGGGTGCAGGCCCAGTCGGCTTAACGATTGCAAACTACTTGAGCAAACAAGGTGTTCAAGTCACTGTAGTTGAGCAACTCGACAGTCTAATTGATTACCCACGTGCAATTGGTATTGATGATGAATCTTTACGTACCATTCAGTCATTGGGCTTAGTTGACCAAGTACTACCGCATACTACACCAAATCACGCAATGCGCTTCTTAACGCCTAAAGGCCGTTGCTTTGCTGATATTCAGCCATTAACACGTGAATTTGGTTTCTCTCGTCGTAATGCATTCATTCAGCCACAAGTGGATAATGTTTTACTACAAGGTTTAAAACAATACAAAACCACTGAAGTTCGCTTTGCCCGTCATTTAACACACTTTAGCCAAAATGCGGATGGTGTGACTTTAAATGTGAAGAATAAAGACGGCGCTGAAGAAGTAATCACTGCAAAATATCTTATCGCATGTGATGGCGGTAACTCTATTGTACGCCGTACTTTAGGTGTTCCTTTTGAAGGTGAAACTGCACCAAACCAATGGATCGTTATTGATATTGAAAACGACCCATTAGCGACACCACATATTTATCTATGCTGTGACCCTGTTCGTCCATACGTATCGGCTGCATTACCACACGGTATCCGTCGTTTCGAATTCATGGTAATGCCAGGTGAAACTCAAGAAGAATTAAGCAAACCAGAAAATATTGCAAAATTATTGTCTAAAGTATTGCCAAATACAGATGGTATTGAAGTCATTCGTCAACGTGTTTATACACACAATGCACGTATTGCGGATAAATTCCGTGTAGACCGTATTTTACTTGCGGGTGATGCTGCGCACATCATGCCAGTATGGCAAGGTCAAGGCTATAACAGTGGTATGCGTGATGCCTTCAACTTGGCTTGGAAAGTCGCATTGGTTGTGAAAGGTAATGCAGGTCCTGAATTACTAGACACCTACCAAGTAGAACGTAAAGACCATGCAAAAGCGATGATCGACCTATCTGTTATGGCGGGTCATGTACTTGCGCCACCTAAAAAATGGCAAGGTTTTGTACGTGATGGTATTGCTTATGCATTAAATTACATCAAGCCAATCAAACAGTACTTACTCGAAATGCGTTTCAAACCAATGCCTAAATACAATGACGGTGCTTTGGTAACCAATAACAGTAAAGACAGCCCTGTAGGCAAAATGTTTATTCAACCACACGTAAAACTTGAAAATGGTGAAACCATTTTACTAGATGAAGTGATTGGGAATGATTTCGCGGTGATTGCTTGGGGTGTTGATCCTCAATGGGGTCTGTCAGAAGCAAATATGAAACAATGGCAAAAACTGGGTGTTAAATTTATCCAAGTGATTCCAGCGGTTCAATTGGGCAATGAAAACCGTAAGAAATTTGAAGGTGTGATTACGATTGGTGATATCGGTACAGATATTCGCACATGGTTCGGTAAAACTTCAGACTCTATCGTGATTTTACGTCCTGACCGTTTTGTGGCTGCCTTGGCTATTCCACAAAGCATGAATGCCGTGAGCGAACAATTATTCGCTAAGTTGCATGCAAAATAATGCACGACATTGCTGATCCCCTTTTTTAGGGGATCACAGATAAAAAGGCCACGCTAATGCGTGGCCTTTTTTATGCATTCGCAAAAATTGCTCTTAGCAATCTCAGGTAGCTCGAGTTCTGCTCGTGAGTCTTTTTAATTCATAACAGTAATTCAAGACGTGAATACTTCTATATTTTTATAGATATGCATATCAGTCACAGCAAAGTTATCTGCAAATTTTGCTGAATCGCACAATTAAAATTATACAGTGCGTTTCGCCTGAAAATTGGCCATTAGGATAGAACGAAAAACCATTTTCTAAACTTGTTCTCTGGCCATGTTTTGCTATCACAGTAATTTTCTCGCCTCGCCATAAATTGAATTAAGAGAATCGTTGTACAAAAAAGCCAGTCTAGAGACTGGCTTTAAAATAAACATCACTGCATGCTTAAAGCGGTGAGAAATCCATATAGAACTGTTCTCTTAACACCTTCAAAATCAGTTCAATCGCCTCATTGCGTTTCTCTTTATGATAACTCGCATAAAGCCCAATCATGGGCAAAGGTTCAATCGTGCTTTTCACCACAATTTTATCGCCCAATAAAGGGATCACATAAGAAGGGACTAAACTCCAACCCACCCCCATGCCGACTAAATTGACATTGAGCAAAATATTGGTCGAATATTGAACCACATTGACATCCAATTTCGATTGCTTAAAGAAACCTTGAATAATGCGATATAACTCAGGAGATGAGTGCTCATCACTCACAATAAAATCTTGCTGATTAAACGTTTTAATACTGATGTGTCGTTGCTGCGCAGCGCTACAGTCTTTGGGCATAATAAGTGCCAACGGTTCAGTAAAAACTTGAATGGTTTCTATATCTGCCGAGTCTGCAGGGTATCGCGTAAAAGCAATATCAATTTCGCCACGCTGTAAGGCCTTGAGCTGATCACTGTCGGTTAAGCTATGAAAGTGGATTTTAAGCTCAGGAAACTTCGCACGAATATTTGGCATGATATACGGAAAAACTTTCATTTCCGCCACAGGTACAAAACCAATATTTAACTGTTCTTTGTTTAACTGTGCAATTTGACGAGCATCAATCACCGCTTTTTCTGCATGTTCTAAACTTAAACGTGCCTCTTTTAAAAAAGCCTTACCTTCTTCCGTCAGCTCCACTTTACGGTTTGAGCGTATTAATAACTGCACACCCACTTCATGCTCTAAGTCTTTAATTTGCTGGCTTAACGAAGGTTGCACTGTACACATGCGCTGTGCTGCTTTGGTAAAATTGAGCTCTTCAGCCACAGCTAAAAAATAACGTAAATGACGCAATTCCACATTTTACCCCTTGTTGGATGTTTGAGCTTGTACACTTGCTGGAACTGCCGATACACGATAAATCAGTAAGGTAAACAGCACCATCAAAGCACAAAATAAATAGGTAAATTGATAATCAAATTTGGCAATCAGGAAGCCCATAATCACCGAGCCTACTGCCAATCCAATGTCGAATAAAGCAAAAAATGTTGAAATTGCATGCCCCATTCGTTGCTTTGACACAGCCTGAATGGCTATCGTTTGCATGCATGGAAACAATGATCCATATCCCACACCAATAAATACCGCAGATAGCCATAAAATCCACTGGTTTTGCATAAAGCTCACAATGACCAGACCAATAAAAAAGGCAATAAACGATGGATAAATAACTGAGCTTGGTCCTTTCTGATCATAGCGCTTGCCCACCCAAGGGCGCACAGTAATCATAGAGACGGCAAAAACAATGAAAAATAAACTGGCATAGGCCAACAGTTTTTTGCTGTCTGCAAATGCTGTAATAAAGCTGGTAATGCTGGAATATGAAAATGCCACCAGCATGGCCACCAAGCTAATTGGTAAAACTTTGGTTTCCACAATATCGTGTAAAGCAATGCCTTTGCGTGGCTGTTGCGCAGCTACTTCAGCTGAACTGCTATTCACCGTTTTTACTGTCGGGTTTTCTTCTACTTTAAGCGTTAAGCAAAATGCATAACCAATAAAAGTGACGCCTGTAAGTAATGCAAATAACACCGTAAAACTAGAAAACTGAATAATACTGAGCGCGAGTAAAGGGCCAAATACCGCACCTAAATTGGTCGACATCACAAAATAGCCCATACCCTCACCTTTACGGCGATCGGGTATAAAGTCATTCACTACAGGGACATTGACCGTGGTCAAAATACTGAACCAAAAACCATGTAAAAAACGAACCAGCAATAAGCTCCATAAACTATCAATGAGCAAATAACTAAAGGTAAAAAGAACAAACAATAAGCCTGCATAACGCAGTGATGGTTTTTTCCCCCACTTTTGCACAATTAAGCCTGAAAATGGCCGAATCGCAATGGAAGAAAGCAAAAATAGCGTGAGGGCTAAACCCGCCTCTTTTACACTGCCTCCCAAATCTTGCATGATGTAAATAGGCAAAACCGTGAGCGTGGCGAAATAATAAATAAACAGAAATAAGTTATTGCATAGGCACAAAATAAAAGAGCGATTCCATAAATGCTCTGGTGTCACCTGTATATCTTGAGCCATTTATGCGCCACCCTGCTCAGCCAATAACATTGGTGCCAGTGCAACCTGAATAATCTTTTCAATATAAGGCTGATCAGGTACGGCATTGAAAAAAATAATTTGATAATGAATTGCACCGTACAACATATCGAGCATCGACTCGAAATCATAATCAGCACAAATCTCTTGACGTGCTATAGCCAACTGAATCAATTTTCGTGTTTGCTCACGACGGGGTAATAAATACTGCTTAAAAAAGTCACCCGCAGCTTCGCGATGCTCAGCCATCACCACCAACAATGCACGACCGACCTGATGATTCAGTGCAATAGATAATTTCAAAAGCTGTTGTGTTAAGTTGTATTGCACTGTTTGGCTAAAGTCCAAATCAAAGACTGACTCAGTATTTTCTTTGAAAGCATCAAAAACCAAATCAGACTTATGATTCCACCAGCGGTAAATCGTCGACTTCCCTACACCCGCACGTGCTGCAATATCTTCAATACTGAGCTTACTGTAGTCGACATCGAGTAAAGCTTCATTCACTGCTTTAAGTATGCATTGCTTACGTCTTGATGTTTTTTCTGCATCATTCATAACACGCTTATCCGGTATGCATCACATCGCACTTTCAATGTATGAGTGCTATGCAATCAAGCTAATTTCTACAATATATTTTCAGAATATCGAAACGATACGTATCGTTTTATTTTAAGCTTAATTGACTGCATGTACTACTGCTAATCGACCAATCTGGCTTAAACTTTAGTGGAATACTCGGATTATATTGAGATTCAGTAAACACCATAGCCAAGTACGAAAATTCTTGGCCTGTATTCGCTTTCAATGCCTGTTGAATCCCGCACAGCACAATCATCAGCGCATAAAAAAGGCCACCGAAGCGACCTTTTATTTTTAAAAACCTTGCATTTAGTTGTGCATCGATTTTTTGTAAATACTACAAGATGGATGATGGTTTTCTTGTAAACGTGCAATTTTACGTTGCTCAGCCGCTTCAAAACGACAACGTTTCCAGTCATTGTCTAAGTTTAATTGTGGAATTGGCTTAGGTTTACCATTTTCATCCACAGCAACCATGGTGAAATAGCAACTATTGGTATGGCGCACAGTACGTTTTTGAATATTTTGAGCTTCAACACGGATACCAATTTCCATGGAAGTACGTCCCACATGATTCACGCAAGCCAAGAAAGTCACCAATTCACCCACATGGATCGGCTCTTTAAAATTCACTTTATCTACGGATAAAGTCACTACATAACTACCTGAAAAACGGCTCGCACAAGCGTATGCAACTTGATCCAGTAACTTCAGAATTGTACCGCCATGAACATTACCGGAAAAATTCGCCATATCTGGCGTCATTAGTACCGACATTGTTAATTCGGATTGGTCATCTGATGCTGGAGCAATTTGATCTAATGGGGACATCGCGTTTCTCTAGACTCGTGATAGAACAAAGATTATTGAGATTATTATAACTTTTTTAAGCCAAATAAAATGTTCAAATCGGCAAAAAAACCATCATTATTATTTATAGTGATTCAACCATCATTCAAGAAAATATATATCAAGAGGTATAAATCACTATAGATCAATAATATGCAGGGTGCAGGGAAATTTATGATTCGGTTGAGGCACATCTACCATGACTTAAAGCCATCTATTTAAAGTTTCAATCTGTATATATTACTGTCCCTAAGGTGTTATGCGGACCCCATAAAATGGTTTTATGACTGTGTGCCTGTCGTTAAAGTACTTTTTAACATTTCCGCTGAAACGTTGTCATAGGTTAATGTAGATCCGTTTCCTTCAGGTGACTCAATCACATAAGAGCCATCAATCTTGAGCTGAACCACCACGAAAATATAATTTGGCATAGAGGCCAAAGTTACGCGGTCACCAATTTGAAATTTTTGCATACAGCACTCTTTTTTCTGGACTCAGTTTTATTGATTTAAAGTATTAAACTTTGGATTTTAGTCTAGAGAATTTCAATACACTGGTAAACTTAAATATGTGAATATATAGGTTAAATATATAAATTGTCTTATTCATAATCTTTTACAGATTAATCAAAAATAATAAATACAATTCAATGCTTTAATCAAATATATTCTGCTTTTATTAAATATTTTGAACTAAAAAAGTTGCAGACTATAAACTTCAGTTGAATATGATTTTTTGCACTATAAAAAAAGAGCAGGTATATACCTACTCTTTTTTAATAAATTAACCCAGTTGACTTATATAGATTAGGCCTTACTGCTGAACTGTATATTGAATATTTTGATTCAGCGGATAGTGGTGTTTAGCATAAGCCAATGAAATCTCATTAAGCTTTTCGTCTGCTGCTTCCACCCCAGCCTGCATAGTCGCTTCACGGCCTTTCACATCAAAAATATGTGCCTTTTCACGTAAGTCTGGCTGAATCACAACATCTGCGCGTTTCATTTCTTCTTTGGCTAAATAAAACTGCATGATGTTAATGTTTTGGTTAAACAAGCCCCATACATTACTGGTTTCAGTATGAATAGGCTTCGCCAAAATATCGACAGCAATAATAATATCAGCGCCTAGTTCGCGTGCAGTGTCCACAGGCACTGGACTCACCAAACCGCCATCAACGTATTCTTGCTTTTGAATTACTGCAGGAATGAACATACTCGGTATTGATACGGATGCGCGTACAGCTTGTCCTGTATTTCCTGCATTAAACACCACTTTATGTCCTTCTTGCAGTTCGGTTGCCACCACATACATTGGGATTTTGAGCTTTTCTAAAGGGACATGATCGACTTGCGTATTGACATAGTCTTCTACTTTTTTGCCATCCAATACGCCTTTTTTATCTAAACGAATCTCGCGAACATCTGCAGGCTTCATATTCAATGCAATGTCACGTAGTTCATCTGCAGACTTCCCAGAGGCATAGATTGAACCCACAATACTGCCTGCACTGGTACCAACAATAAAATCTGGACGTATGCCGTGTTGTTCTAACACTTGAATAACACCAATATGGGCGTAGCCACGTGCACCACCACTACCCAAGACCAATGCGACGATTGGACGCTTGTTTTGCTGTTTTAATTTTTTAAAATCGACCTGATTCGGTACCACATGGGCTTCCGCAATTTCACCTGAACCCTGTGTGCTCTTTGAGCTCGATATTAAGGCCTGATCTGTTGCTTTTGTGGCTTGTGCACCAATACTCTGACAACCCACAACGCCAGTCATCAGACACGTTATTAAAACTGTGTTTATATTCACGACACTTGATCCAACATATTATTCGTTTTATAAAGACGCCTAGTCTAGAACGATCCCTAAATTTGCACTGTTATGAAACGTTAAGACTCTATTACAAAAAGTATAAGTCACTCTGTGCTTTAAATCATGGAGAAACCATAGAGAATGATGACAAGTGGGTCAGTTATTTTAATGTCTTGACCATCTTGCATCATGATAAAATTTTAATCATCGGCATCGCTATGTATACATGTTCTGCATGATGTAGCTCCCATATAAAAAGCCCCAATTGAATTAGGGCTTTTTACATGCTGAAATTGCTTCCGCAGAGATGCAATTTACCAGATATCAGAGTCTACTTTGTCTTTAAATTTTGGATGATCATCTAATTTAAACACTGGCTCTTTTACTCCTTTCTTGAGTTGTGATGAATAGTCTTTCATCAGCATCAATAAGAATGGTGTTAACAATAGAATTGCAAATAAGTTAATACTTGCCATCACACCCATAAACAAATCTGCAAGGTTCCAAATCACAGGTACACTCATAATTGAACCGATATAGACCATCACCAGCACAATCACACGGAAACTAAACATCACACGGCGGTTATTGTTAATAAACTGTACATTACCTTCTGCATAAGCATAGTTACCAATCACAGATGAGAACGCAAACATAAACAAAATAATCGCTAGGAAGTCATCGCCCCATGAACCAATTTGGCTTTCTAAGGCCATTTGCGTCAATGTCACCCCTTCAAAGCCAGCGTTTTCATATAAGCCTGATGCTAAAATAATAATCGCCGTACAGGTACACACCACAAAGGTATCAACAAATACGCCTAACATTTGGATCAAACCCTGATTCACAGGATGTTTCACATCAGAGGCTGCTGCTGCATTGGGTGCAGACCCCATGCCTGCTTCATTTGAAAACAAACCGCGCTTGATACCCATCATCATGGCCATAGAGACCATAGCACCAAAGAAACCACCCGCAGCGGCATCAAACTCAAAAGCTTTACTAAAAACGAGCTGGAAGATTGACGGTAAAATATCGTAGTTAATCACGGCAATATATAGGGCCACGATTAAATACAGTATCGCCATTACAGGTACAAAGGTTTCAGCAACTTTGGCAATACGCTTAATACCACCAAAAATAAGCACACCCGTGAGTACAACTAGACAAATTCCCACCCATGAAACTACAAAATCAAAGCCACCGAGGTTTAAAACAAGGTTAGCTTTGTCCCATCCCCAAGCATGTGCAGTTGCACCCGTAATAGCATTGGCTTGCACCGCATTAAATACAAAGCCATAGGTCGAAATAAGGGTTATGGCAAACACAATCCCTAACCATTTTTGTTTTAAGCCTTGGCTAATGTAATATGCTGGCCCACCGCGAAACAGTTTATTTTGGCTATCACGTACCTTAAAAAGTTGCGCAAGTGAGGACTCTACAAAAGCAGAACTCATGCCTAAAAATGCGGTTAACCACATCCAAAATACGGCGCCAGGACCACCAATTGCAATGGCAATGGCAACACCTGCAACATTACCCACACCCACACGGCTAGCAAGGCCAGTTACAAATGCCTGAAAGGGGGTAATGCCATGTTGATCATCACCCGCCTTACGGCTTCCCTTCATGACTTTAATACTGTGTACAAATAATCGAATTTGCACTGCACCTGTTGCCAGCGTATAAAAAATACCAACAGCAACCAAGAACACCACCAAAAAATCCCACAATGGGGTATTTAAGGTATTAATCCACTGTAGCAAGGTGTCATTAAGTTGATCGTTCATTCTGAATATCCCAAATTTTAAGCGACTCTATAGAGAAAAAAGCCTACAAAGAGGCTTTTTTCTATTTCTTAAGCGAAGAATTTAAGAATTAGCTGAATGACTGTCGCATTAATCAAATCAACGAAAAATGCACCACACAGCGGAACAATTAAAAAGGCTTTATGTGAAGGTCCATACATATTGGTAATGGCCTGCATGTTTGCAACAGCAGTCGGTGTTGCCCCCATACCAAAACCACAGTGACCTGCAGCCAATACGGCAGCATCATAGTTTTTGCCCATCACACGGAAAGTAATGAAGGCTGCATACAAGGCCATTGTTAAAGTTTGCGCGCCCAAAATTACAACAAGTGGACCTGCAAGGTCGGCCAATTGCCAAAGTTTTAAAGATAAAAGCGCCATCGCCAAATACAAAGACAATGAAGCATTTCCAAAAACATCAATAGCACGGTCGAAGATCTGAATTTTAAAAATACCTTCGAGCACATTACGCAGAATAACACCACCTGCTAGTGCCCAAACAAAGGTCGGTAATTCAAAGAATGTACCCTTGCTATAAGTCGTCATAAATTCAGCAAAGGCCAAACATGCAGCAAAAAGCCCTAACGTTGTAATCGCATTATCTGCAGTAATTAAACGAACACGATGTGGATATTCAAATGGAACATATTCTGTCGAATTTATATCAGTCAGTGGTGTTTCATCGCTTTGCGCAATTTGCTCTTGAGTACGTGGTGCTGAAATATTGTGACGGTTAATCAGTAACTTGGCTAAAGGACCACCAATAATACCACCAATAATCAAACCAAAGGTCGCACTCGCCATACCTAAGGCCAATGCACCTTGAATACCATGTTGGGTTTCAAGGATTTCGCCCCAAGCACCTGCTGTACCATGTCCGCCCGTTAAGGTAATTGAACCCGCAATTAAACCAATTAAAGGATCTAGACCTAGGAGAGTTGCTAAACTCATCCCTACTGCGTTTTGCACGACAATAAAAGTAGATATAGCAATCAAGAAGATCACCAGACCAATACCACCTTCTCTTAATTTTGCAAAGTTCGCACTTAAGCCAATAGAAGCAAAGAAGATCAGCATGAAACTGGTTTGTAGTTGTGCACTTGTGGAAATACTAAATCCCCATAGACTGTGCACAACAAGAGAGAGAATGGCAGCGACTAAACCACCTGCAACAGGTTCTGGAATATTATAGCGCTTAAGAAAATCGATTTTATTCACTAAAAAGCGACCGAGCAATAGCACAATCACAGCCGCAATCAAGGTATAAAATGCGTTAAATGTTAATTCCATCATCATTATCCTTAAGGTGCACTTAGTTGTTGTTATATGATTAATAAGCCATTGAATTAGACTAGACTTCAAGCTCATTTTAGTAACTTAAAGTACAGCGTATCCAAAAGCTTGAGTCATACAAACTTCGTGCATTCTTGAGTTAGACTTCCCATTCACAGCCACTGATTTAAAGCCCGCTGGAATGATCGCAATGCCCACAAAATGAAATTAGGGCACAAATTATGGAGTTGGCTTATTTAAAGCACAGATTCCATTTCATATTGATGCAGAAATATCACTGCCAAAAGTTCAATATGAAGAAAAGTTGGACATTATGCAGTTTTTTGAAACAATTGCTTCTTTATTTACAATAAAGTGTTTAAATTACGCTGTTTTTTTACTCAATTTTAAGTTTTATTTACTTCAAAAACAAAAAACAGGAGCATTAAGCTCCTGTTTTATATTGGCTTTAATTAACCATCTAATACTTCAGTATTAGAAGCTATATTTTGCCATTAAACCAACACGGTCATCGTTAAATGTTTTACCTGCAAATGTTTCACGTTTGCCGTCTACATATTCCAAGCCAAGCTCAATCGGTTTAACTGGTGAATAAATAATGTTTAACCAAGCCTGTTGTAGTTCTTTGTTGGCATTTGCACTGTCATCTGAAGCAGCTTTAAGTGTTTTTGCATATTTAGTATCGTCATCCGCTAAAATAATGCCATAACCTAAAGTTGAACGAAGTTTTTCGTTAAATTTATAGGTTGCACCCACTTGTACAGCAGTAAATTCATTTTGTTCAATGTTTTTACCATCAACAATATATGCTGAATTTGCGCCATATAAATAGTTGCTGTTGCCTTGGCTATAAGATACATCACCGTTCAGTTTCAGCTGATCATTTACAGCATAAGTCGCGCCGGCAGCCAGACCCCAAGCGGTTTCTGTATCATCGGCAGCTTTAGATTTATAGTTTTCCACCAATGCGCGGGCAGAAGCTGTGCCTTTGCCGTCAGCAAAGCCATGAACCAGTTTCGCAGTCAGGTTTGGAACACGGTAGCTTAAATCGTCAGCAGTAAACGCTTTGCTGTCACCTTCTTCCGCAGAAACCAGCAACTGTGTCAGCGGCGCAAGATTAAAGTTATAGCGCACTTGCGGTACACGAGTGGTGCCGCCGCCGATGTTTGTGCTGAAATCAATCATTTCAGGCGCATGGCTAGATAGGAAGTTAGAAGTTGTTTGACCGAATAACCAGTTGTTATAGGTTAAATATGCATGACGAATTCGGAAACCTTCACCCTTAACGCTATCTGGATCGGCAAAGTCAGCCTCAACTTTACCGCCGACTTTATTGCCTTCACCGACATTGGTAGTGAAGTCTAAACCTAGACGTGTTGTTTTTGCAGTTGAACGGAGTTTGTCGCTCACGTCATTTTTAGATGAGTTTACGCCACCAAAGTCGTTGTCTGCACCTTCAATAATATAGTTCGCATCGCCACGTACAAAACCATATAGGTTAACTTCTGCACCCGCTTTAGATTTAAAACCAGACAATGGTGATGCAGTTGGTGCAGCCACTGGTGCTGGACGTGCTTTTACTTGTTGAATGTCAGCTTGTTGCTGAACTTGTACTTGCTGTTGTTGTTGGATTAATGCCTTAAGCTCGGCAACTTCTGCACGTAGTTGTGCAATTTCTTTTTGTTCAGTTGTTGCGGCTTGCGCTGAGCTCAACATAATTGCAGTAACGGCCGCTGCTAAACTCACTTTAAGTACTGGCGCTTTAAGCTGTACAAGTTTCATATTTCCTCCAAAGAAATCTTTGTTTTAAATTTTAAATTGCATACATCGCATGCAAAAATTATGCTGAAAGACGATTATTTTTTGAAATTTTACATTTTAAGTAAAATCCCTTTCCCCCACAGGTGATGTGCAGATTCTATATTAATTTTTCTAAGCATTACCCCATTGCTTTATAATTTAATCATATAAACTAATCGAGCAAATTAGGAAGAGTTCTTAGAAAAATTAGCTTTCGCATTATGCGTGAAGCTCGTCCATTTTTATGTTTAATAGGTTAATATCCATACAAACAACCTACTCCCTTCTATCGATACAACTGCATTGCATCAAAGATGTTGGATATTTGAGCTAAATTTACCCAGCCTGACCATCACTGCTTTAGTCTTAGCTATACGCAATATTTCTACGAAGCTTGGCATAAACCCTCAATCGTATGCTTTGATTATGTCGCATCACAGCTTAAACACTTGATGCCCTGTCATCTCTTTGTCATGTCCATACGTTAATGCTTGCACATTTCGACCCACCACCAACCTTTTAGGTATATTTTTATATCAAAAAGGTATTTAACCATTCATCAACTCTGTTTTAATTTTATTCCACACAGCGCACAATCTTGCACATTTCAACACAGCGCAGTAAATAAACGAGCTAACTTACGCACTGCTCAGTCCAAGACAGCCATAAAAAATCACAATTTTAAAATAAAAGGATGCCCATGAATTCGTCTCTCACCCAAGCTGTCGACCACGTAATCAGGTCACGCCATTCTGTACGTGCTTTTTTAGATACCCCTATTTCTACCGAAATGCTGAAAGAGATTTTGCATGTTGCCAGTCGTGCACCATCAGGAACCAATACCCAGCCGTGGAAAGTCTATGTGGTACGTGGTCAAACACGCGACCTTTTAGTTGAACGTGTATGTACAGCCCAAAATGAGTTATTTGTAAACCCTGCTTTGTCAGCGCAATACCAAGAAACTTTTGCCTATTATCCACAGCAGTGGCTTTCGCCATTTATTGAGCGTCGCCGTGAAAATGGCTGGGGCTTGTATGGCTTACTCAACATCCAAAAAGGCGAAAAAGAAAAAATGGCGGCGCAGCAACTGCGTAACTATAAATTGTTCGATGCGCCTGTCGGGCTATTTTTTACGGCACACCAATCTTTAGCGATCGGCTCTAAAATGGATATCGCCATGATGATTCAAAATGTCATGCTGGCTGCCAAAGCACGTGGCCTTGATACCTGCCCGCAAGCCGCTTGGAATCATTTCCATCAGCTAGTTTTAGATACGATTGGCGCACCCGCAGATGAAGAATTGGTCTGTGGCATGGCCTTGGGCTACGCAGATCCTGACGCGATTGTGAATCAGTTTTTAACGCCGCGTGTTGCAGTCGATGAGTTTGCCGTATTTGTAGATGAATAAGCCCGTGTTGGGTATTTCATCATACTTCCGTACAGCTACCCAGCGACAATTTAGCTTGCAGTTCGTTGCTGATCAATGCGCATATATCGATAAGCCATAAATGCGACAGCAACAAAACCAAGCATCAGCACAGCCATATTGAGCTGTGCACTCCACATTAAGAAATTGAGAATCACGCCACCCAATAAGCCACAGGCAAATTGCATACTGCCCATAATGGCGCTGGCTGTTCCCGCACGTGCACCTTGATGTGACATAGCGAAAGCCATTGCATTCGGACCTGTAAGGCCAATGCCAGATACCGCACAGAACATACCCAACATCACCAAAGGCAAGCTCTGCACAAACACTGCACTGAGTAATAAAACTAGCACCCCAAAACTTTGAATGCTCAATCCTAGTTTTAAGCGCCCATATACCGTGGTTTTATTTGCCAATACATTATTCAATGTCGATAGCAACATGATCCCAAAGGCATTAAAGCCAAAGGCATAAGCAAAATGCTGTTGCGACATGGCAAAGTCAACCATCAAAATGCTCGCGGATGCACTGATATAACAAAACAAGATCCCACCTGAGAAGCAACCAATCAGCATTGGGTATAAAAAGCGTTTGTCTCGGTAAATTGTGGCATACAGCTGTAGCACTTGCTTAAAGCTCAGCTCCAAACGTCGACTGGTGGGCAAACTTTCTTTAAAGAAAAAATGCACACAGAATAGACATACACATCCCATAAAAGCCAAGAAGCCAAAGACCGCATGCCAACTAAAAAATCCTAAAATCCAAGCCCCTATCGTTGGTGCTAAGATTGGGGCAATCCCCATCACAATCATCATGCTCGAAAAGGCTTGCGCTGAGCTTTGTACATCCAAACGATCACGAATCGTTGCTCGGGCAATGACCACACCTACACAACCACCCAAAGCTTGTAAAGTACGTGCGGCAATTAAACTCCATTCATTTTGCGCGAAGTAGCACATCAAACTAGCAACAACATACAAACTCAAGCCAACATACAGTGGTTTTTTACGCCCAATACGATCACTCACGGGTCCATAAATTAACTGCCCTAAAGCCAAACCTAAAAAATATGCAGGTAAAGTATTGGAAATCATTTGCGTACTTACCCCCAAGTCCATCGCCATTTCGGGCAATGCGGGTAAGTACATATCAATGGAAAGTGGCCCTAAAGACGTAAGGAGCGCTAAGAGTAAAATCCAAGGCTTAGAGTAACTTGTGGGTGTCGTGATATTCTTCTGCATATTGATATTGGTATTTCATTTTTAAATAGGCACTATGAAGACAAGTTTACACTGCTCATAGTATGATTTGACTAAGACCATCGTGAAATTTCACACATTCTCAGCACTGTAACTCAGTCTATCGCTACGTAAAGGATCGACATTGAACTCTTGGCTTAGCCGCATTCAGCAGGCAACCTATAACACCACCTTTATGTACACACTGCGGATGCTGATTGCATTTGCAGGGACTGCGTTCGTCCCTTATTTCTATGGTAACCAACTGTATACCATTCCCTTAACCTTGGGTGTGGTGGCAGCAGGCCTCAGTGATATTGACGATCGCTTCTCTGTCCGCATTATGAATCAGCTTTATACCTATATAGGCTTTTTCATTACCGCTGTTTCCATTTATGTGTTGTTTCCTTATCCCATCCTCTTTGCGATTGGGCTGATTGTGTCCTGTATTGGGTGGATTTTATTGGGTTCTTTGGGTAGACGTTATGCCACCATTTCTTATGGTTGCTTAGTGATTTCTGTTTATTCTATGTTAGGTGTGCATTTATTTGAGCATTGGTACACCCAAGCAGGCCTGCTGGTTATTGGAGCCATGTGGTATGGCTTAATCTCGACCATTAGTTTTTTACTCTTTCCTGTACGCCAAGCACAAGATAAGTTAGCTCAAAGCTATTCATCTTTAGGCGATTTCCTCTTTGCCAAATCCAACTTGTTTGATGTCGATATGACGCCCACAAGTTATCAGCAAAGTATGATTGAGCTGTCTTTAGAAAACGGTAAATTGATTGCCATTTTTAATGACATGAAAACAGCGCTCCTGACCCGACTTAAAGGCGATCGTGGTCAAAAAGATACGCGTCGTAGTTTGCAATATTATTTTGTCGCACAAGATATTCATGAGCGTGCCGATTCTGCACATATTGACTACCAAAAGCTGGCCAAGATTTTTGAACATAGCGACATTTTATTTCGTTTTCAGCGTGTGCTTTCCATTCAAGCCAAAGCCTGTAAAGATTTAAGTATCAGTATTTTACATCGTCAACCCTATCATCATAATACGCGCTTCAAACATGCATTTCGTAATTTACGCCATTCTTTGGATAAACTACGCGCAGAACAACACTATGACCAAGTGTGGGTCAATGCGCTGTTTTCGCTGTACCAAAATTTAAAAGCCATCGACTCGCAATTACAAAACGTTGAAACTGAGCGTCATATTAAATTTGATAAAGTGAAACATGTCGAAAACCAACTCAAAGATGATGATCTCAAAGGCTGGGATGACGTCGTCGTACGAGTAAAACAACATCTTACACCTGAATCTGTGCTGTTCCGTCACGCCATCCGATTATCCGTTGTGCTGTTTATTGGCTATGTCTTTGTGCAATTAACCAATATTGAATATGGCTATTGGATTTTGCTTACTGCGCTGTTTGTCAGCCAACCTAACTTTAACGCCACTAAACGTCGCCTGTATTTACGTATTGTCGGGACGCTGATTGGGATTATCTTGGGTTATGCAATTTTGTATTTTATTCCCTCAGTCGAAGGTCAACTGCTCCTACTGATTTTGAGTGGTATTTTATTTTTTGAGCTTCGCAGTAAGCAATATGCACAAGCCACTGCATTTATCACCATTTTAGCGCTGATAAACTTTAATCTAGATGGTCTAGGCTTTGAAGCAGCCATGCCCCGTATGATTGATACTTTAATTGGCTGTGCCTTGGCCTGGTTTGGTGTGAGTTTTATTTTCCCCGATTGGAAATTCCGCCGTCTGGGGCGCACCATCAATCGTTCATTACAAGCACAGTGTGATTATTTAACCGAGGTGGTAGAACAATATAAACATGGCCGCAACAATGGTTTAAATTATCGCATTGTACGTCGCGCTGCGCATAATACCGATGCAGATGTCGCCTCTTTAATTTCAACGCTTGCCACAGAACCTGATTTTGACAGCCATCAAAAGGCGCTCGCTTTTGAATTTTTATGTCTTAACCATACTTTCATTAGTTATATTGCTGCCTTAGGTGCACATCGTGCAAAAATTGAAGATCCTGAAATTTTACAACTGATGGCGCAAGCACTGGATGATATTCAAGGTGCTCTGTTAAAAGATGAAGTCCCAGACTTAAGCGCACAGAATATGATTAGTCAGATTCGTCAGCGTTTAGCACTACAAAATGATGAAGACCAAAAGTCACTGATCATTTTGCAACAACTGTCTTTAATGTTTAGTATTTTGAAACAACTCAGTCAGTTAAAGCAAAATTTAAGTCATGACCATGATCAAAAGTCGACTGAATTGGCCTCATTATAATTTGAGTATTTTTGACACAATATGCTCCCTGAATCGGCATAAATAATGCTAAACTTTTGGGAGTTAAAAATCTGTTAGTTTCACTATGACCGCGAAAAACTTATACGCCTACACTTTACAGCCTATACCTTATGAAGTTTCTGAAGAAGAACAACGCAATGCGCAATTGGTTCTTTCACGTAGCAACTTCAAAATTGGCACCAAAGCATGGATCATCATGGGCGCTATTTTAGTGCTTGCGATGGCTGGCATCATTTTATTAAAAAACTATTCAACTATTTTCTGTTGGGTTGCTATCGTCTGTGTTGTGATTTACTTCTTGGTACGCAAATTTGGTATCGAGTGGTATGTTAAACGTAAACTGAAAGAAACACCTGTTCAAGAAATCAAAGGTTTACGCTTAGGTGTACAACCACATGGTCTATCGATGCAGCAACAAGTTGGCCTACAAATGGGCAATATGACTGTGGGCTGGAAAGACATTTATGAATGGTACAACACACCTGAATTCATCTTGGTGAACTTTAAAATTAAAGGCCAACAAGGTGCATATATTTTACCTAACCGCCTAGACAGTAAAAACTTCTCATTCAACACGATTCGCAAACACTTAAAAGAAACTGTAGGCGAAGCAAAAGCTGTTTAATTCTTGCTGTTGAATTAAAAAAGCCTCCTCTTTGGGGGCTTTTTTATGCTTGATCCTTCTCTTAAAAATTTGAATCAATGCATTAAAATGTAAATGAGAATAAATATTATTTGTAATCCACATTATTTTTACACTTTCTCAGATTATAATAGTTCTCATTTCGAACCCTCACGCCACCCCTCGCATGTTTAAAAAGATCCTTTTCCAACTCCACTGGTTTTTCGGTATTAGTGCCGGCCTGATTCTTTCCCTCATGGGTATTACTGGCGCTTTGTATTCTTATGAACAGCCCATCCAAAAGTGGCTCAATGCGGACAGTTATACGGTTCAGGTGCCCAATACCCCCAAAATGACACCTGCTGAAATTTATCAACATTTTCAGCGTACAGATGCTTCAATCAAAATTAATAGCATTACGATTGAATCAGAAGCCTCTGCATCGTCTACTGTGAATATCGTCAAAGAAGGTGCACGTCGTGGTTATAACATGATGATTAATCCTTATGACGCAACGGTACTTCCAGAAGTTAAAGGCCGAGAATTCTTCCAATTTGTTCAGCAATTGCATCGTAATTTAACCGTTGGCCCTGTGGGTAAACAAATTACAGGCGCTTGTACGCTCATCTTGATTTATTTTTTACTCAGTGGCTTGTACTTACGCTGGCCAAAAAAGCATTCTATAAAGCAATGGTTTGCAGTTAAACCCCAATTAAAAGGTCGTAATTTTATTTGGGATTTACATGCCGTTATTGGCACATGGGTGGTTATTTTTTATTTAGTTTTGGCATGTACAGGCTTGTATTGGTCTTATGGCTGGTGGCGTGATGGCATGTTTAAAGTTTTAGGTGTAGAGCGTCCACAACCTGAAATGCAAGCCAATGCAGGTCCAAGAGCACAAGGTTCAGAAGCTAAAGGATCGCCTACAAATGCGCAACGGGCTGAAAGCACAGGCCCTACTTCCGAAGGTAAAAATAATCCATCTGAGAAAAAAGGCTTAGCACCAGAACAAATCAGCTTTGCGCTTACACAAACCTGGACTGGCTTTAACCAAAAGGTTGGACGTGAATACTCGAGTTTAACGCTGAATATTCCTAAAAAATCAAATGGTACGGTCGAACTCACCTTTGTAGACGCTGTGCCACAGCACGAACGTGCACGCAACAAAGCTAGCTATAACTATCAAACGACATCTATTGAAAAATTAGAACTGTATGAAGATAAAAAGCTGAATGAAAAAATTATGACGAGCATGCTTCCTGTGCATCGTGGTAGTTTCTTCGGGCCTGTTTATCAGTTCTTTGCCATGCTGTCATCTTTGATCATGCCATTGTTCTTTGTAACGGGGTGGATGCTGTATCTCAAACGCCGTAAGCAAAAGCGCTTAACACAAGAGGCACGTCAAAGCTTAACAGCGGTCAGCCTTGATCCGAATGCAAGCCCTTGGCTAGTAATCTACGCTTCGCAAACAGGCGTGTCTGAGCAATTGGCTTGGCGTACTGCAACAAGTCTACAAGAAGCTCGCCAACCCGCGACCGTTAAAGCACTACAACACGTCACCGTAGATGATCTCAAATCCAATAGCCAAATCTTATTGGTTGCCAGCACCTATGGTACAGGTGAAGCACCTGATTTAGCGGCAAGTTTTGAGAAAAAAATCATGACGCAAACACTGGATTTAAGCCATGTTCGTTATGCTGTTTTGGCTTTGGGCTCACAAGAATATACTGAGACTTTCTGTAGCTTTGGTCATCGTCTCGATGCATGGTTGAAGCAAAATGCTGCTCAAGCTTTGTTCCCTCTTATTGAAGTGGACAATGCCAATGCACAAGCAATTCAGCAGTGGAATCAGGCCTTAGCCAAAAGCACAAAGCTTGAATTACAAGCCATGAGCATTGAAAAAACCTTTGATCAATGGCAGCTAAAACAACGCACGTTACTTAACCCCAATAGCTTGGGCGCGCCTGCATTTAATATTGAGTTGCAAGCCACGCATGATGTGCAATGGCAAGCAGGTGATATTGCCGAGATACAACCAGCCAATAGCCAAGAACGCATTCACGCCTTCATGCAACAACATCATATTGCGCCGCATGCCATCGTGGATACTACACAGCAATGTATTGAACAGATGCTATGGGATCGTGATTTAACAATTGAAGTTGAGCCCTTTGCCAACTTAGATCATTTGCTTGAACAGCTCCCGCGCCTACCATCACGTGAATACTCGATTGCCAGTATTCCAGAACAGCATGTACTGCGTTTGGTGATACGCCAACAATCTGATGCCCAAGGTCAATTAGGTCTAGGTTCGGGTTGGTTAACAGCACATGCGCAGGTAGGTGAGCAAATCGCTATGCGTATTCGTACCAACGAATCTTTCCATTTAATTTCCGACAATCGTCCCGTAATTTTAATTGGTAATGGTACAGGGATTGCTGGGCTTATGAGTCTACTCAGTGCACGTATTCGCTCAGACTTTACCCAAAACTGGCTGATCTTTGGCGAACGTCAACGTGAACATGACTTCTTCTATCAAAGTACAGTAGAAGCATGGCAAAACACTGGCATGCTGAAACGCCTTGACCTTGCTTTTTCACGCGACCAAGCAGAAAAAGTTTATGTTCATCATAAACTTCGTGAGCAAGCCAATGAACTTCGCACTTGGGTTGAACAAGGTGCTGTAATCTACGTATGCGGTAGCATTCAAGGAATGGCAACCGATGTAGATCAAGCGCTACAAGATATCTTGGGCGAAGCAAGCATTGATCAATTAAAACAAGAAGGCCGTTATCGTCGAGATGTCTATTAATGCACTCGGAAGGCATAACTTGTTGAATAAGAAACCGAGCATCATTGCTCGGTTTTTTATGCACGCCAAACCCAGTACACTTGCCACAGATATCTTGAGCACCTAACTCCTAATCCATTATGAAAAGAATAGTTGTATTAATCGTTGGTCTACTGCTTTGCATCGACAGCATTTGGCTACTTTGTTTAGGCGAAGACCATTTTGGGGTGCTGTTTCCACTCTTGCTTGGAGCTACGTTAATCCTAATTACTATTTTAAGCCCTCAGATTAAGATCTTATATCAGCAAAAAATCTGGTTTAAACGTAGTTGGATGTGTTTATGGGGAATATTTTGGCTGTGGCTTATTAGTTTGCTGGGATTTTTTGCTTATATGCAACACTACAGTAATCAAACGCAGTACATTCCAAATGTAAAAGCAATTATTGTGCTGGGCGGCGGTATTCAAAATAACCAACCAGCTCCTGCTGTCATTGAACGCTTAAACACCGCAGCTCGATTAGCAACTGATCATCCGAATATCCCACTGATAATGACTGGTGGAATTGGACTCAATAAAACACTATCTGAAGCTTCGGTTATGCAACGTTATCTGATACAACAGCAGCACATTCCAGCTTCACGTATTTATTTAGAAGAAAAAAGTACCAGCACCGAACTCAATTTTGCCTATAGTAAAACAGTGTTAGCAAAGCTAGGAATTGACCTAAATCAACCCATTGCAGTGGTCAGCAATGACTTCCATCTGCCCCGTGCTATCGCAATAGCCCACCACCAAGCATATCGTCAGGTATATGCAGTATCCGCTCCAACACCGCTATACTTACGCTATAACGCTTGGCTAAGAGAATATTTTGCCTATATCAGTGGATATGCATTAGGTGAATATTAATCAGCACCATTGGCTTGCTATAAAATTAATTTAAACGGATATTGCGCGGTAAAGGAAAGTCCATTTCTTTAAAGACTTCTGGTCGCTGCGTATATACCTGATATAAATAATTTTTTAAATCTAGTAACATTTTTTCAGGGGCAACCAAAATATTCTGCCCTTCTGGTGTTAAATCCAGCGACAAAGCAGTATTTTCTTGACGTAAAAAAGGAATGACTTTTTCAATAAAATCTTTAAGTGAAATTTCTTGAATTTCGTATTTTGCCCAATTGTCTTTAATCAGCAGTTTAGCCAAACTTTTATTACGCCACACAGCAAATGCTTTTTGGCCTGTTGGTGTTGCACACAAAGCCCAGCCATCTTGATACAGTGCGATTAAATTGCCCTGACCAACAAGGTGTTCAATAAATTGTTTATAAATATCTTGAGGATTAAAAGTTGTATTTTGTGTTTTAGACGCGGCCTTGCGCTGATAAGGATTTCTCATTATTGTCCATACAAATTAAAATTATTATACATTACGGATTTTATGGAAAAATTATGCAATAGGCAATATCAAAGCAGTGCGCTTAATAATATTTAAATTGAGATATATAGAAAATATGGTG
This sequence comes from Acinetobacter sp. SWAC5, assembly GCF_003419885.1. NCBI lineage: Bacteria > Pseudomonadati > Pseudomonadota > Gammaproteobacteria > Moraxellales > Moraxellaceae > Acinetobacter > Acinetobacter sp. SWAC5. The sequence goes on along the minus strand of NZ_QUWR01000015.1, from coordinate 54,599 downwards.
GGCGCTGACGGGATCGAACCGCCGACATTCTGCTTGTAAGGCAGACGCTCTACCAACTGAGCTAAGCGCCCTGAGGAATAAAAACAACGCTGTTGTTTTTATGACGCAAGACAAACGAAATTTGTAGTCTTGGTATTTGAAACATCTTAAATCTCAGGAATTTAAGATATTTTAAGATAAATGGCGCAGCGGACAGGACTTGAACCCGCGACCCCCGGCGTGACAGGCCGGTATTCTAACCAACTGAACTACCGCTGCATCACGTTACTTCCGAGGAAGCACATTATACCTTAAAGATATATGGTGGGCGCTGACGGGATCGAACCGCCGACATTCTGCTTGTAAGGCAGACGCTCTACCAACTGAGCTAAGCGCCCTTTAAGGGTTTTGATTCTAGGAATGGCGCAGCGGACGGGACTTGAACCCGCGACCCCCGGCGTGACAGGCCGGTATTCTAACCAACTGAACTACCGCTGCATCACAAGAATCTGGTGGGCGCTGACGGGATCGAACCGCCGACATTCTGCTTGTAAGGCAGACGCTCTACCAACTGAGCTAAGCGCCCTCAATATGCTAAACTGTGTAAATGGCGCAGCGGACGGGACTTGAACCCGCGACCCCCGGCGTGACAGGCCGGTATTCTAACCAACTGAACTACCGCTGCACTTACACAATATCGCTATTGCGGATCAAACGATGTTTTTAGATTTAAAGTGGCGCAGCGGACGGGACTTGAACCCGCGACCCCCGGCGTGACAGGCCGGTATTCTAACCAACTGAACTACCGCTGCACTATAAATCTAACAATGAAAGAGTTTGGTGGGCGCTGACGGGATCGAACCGCCGACATTCTGCTTGTAAGGCAGACGCTCTACCAACTGAGCTAAGCGCCCTTTCAAAGCACTTCATCGCTTGATGAGGTGCATTATAGAGAATCCTCACCCAGTGTCAAACGCTTTTATGCCAGTTTTCCACTTTTTATGTTTGACTGATTAAAAAATAAGTAATCTGCTATAAAAATCAACATTTTCTGCTTATTTTTTAATTCAATGCATTCATTTCATGTAATGAATGCACATAAAAATGCTTTTTATTTTATATCGACTAGCCTTCACGGTATATTTATTTAGCGTGATATTCAATTTTCACTGTAAAATCGCATCATTTTTAAGCAACGTTGTTTTTAAAAAGCATTTTTGGACTTGCTATTTAAATTTAGGCCATCAATTGAATTGCTATTAATGAAAACTATAACGCTTGTCTTAAGCATTTCGCTTATTTCATAAATAGATGAGTCGTGCATATACCATCAGATTTGTGCTGATTTTAAATATACGGTCGCATCAACTGGGATCAATTCAAATAATTCCATCACATCTGTATTGCGCATACGAATACAGCCATGTGAAATAGGAACTCCCATCGGTTCTGTGTCCGGCGTACCATGAATGTAAATATAGCGCTGATAGGTATCACATCCCTCGCCTTGATTAAAACCAGCCTCTAAACCCGCCAACCATAAAATGCGGGATAAAATCCAATCACGTTCAGGATATTGCGTAGCTAAAGCAGGACTATAGATTTCACCCGTGGCTTGGCGTGCTTTAAAAACTGTATTTTGTGGCATGTCTGCACCAAATTTCTCCGCAATACGGTGCCAACCTCTTGGTGTCTTACCACTATTTTCAGTTTCACCTATGCCATTTTTACCACTCGAAATAAGATAGCTTTTATTGAATTTGGGTAGGCTTAAACGTTGCTGATCTAAATCAATCACAACGTCAACTTGATCTGGACTAAATTCCATCATGGCGCTTTCTCTGTTTCAATTTTTGTGGTTTTAGCACGTGATTCAGGTTCTGGACGTAGCCATAGCCAAATGGCAACCGCCAGCATGGTTACATCGGTAAATATTTTGACGGCCAAAGGTGCATTGGTAAACAGCATGACCACTGCACTTATAAACATCATGATCGATGCGAACCACTTTGCTTTACGTGGCACTGTGCCATTTTCTCGCCATGCACGAAGCGTTGCGCCATATTTAGGATGATTTAACAGCCATGCATCCATCTGTGGCCAACCTTTAGAGGCCGCCCATGCCGCTAATATCAAAAATACTGTTGTTGGCATTCCAGGTAAAAGTGCCCCGATGAAGCCCAATAGAACAAAGATCAACACTAAGCTTCGCCAAAACAACGTTTTCATACCCAGACCCAATTCGTACAATACGCTTAGTATAAAGCGTTTTTTAAGCTACACCGTTGCAATTCTGCATTATTGTCATAGCATACTGATGCTATTCTTATATTGAGGCCTAGGCCACCATGACTCAAATCTCATTGCCGTCTTGCTATTTTGAGCCATGGTTAAGCTATCAGCTGCCCTGTGTCAGACAACTGGCTTTTAGCATTGCTAGTCCAAATATTTTAACTCAACTTCCACCAGAGCTCGCACTTACACACCAATTTGAATTGCATGATGATCTTATCTGGCAACAGCACTATACGCGCTATATACCGCGCTTAGAGGCTTTAGATAAAGACCCAACTGAATTATTAGATTTTATACACCAACTCAAAAGTACCCGTCTTGGCCTGCGCTTTGAAATGTTGATTTGGTTTTGGCTACTTGATCGTGATTACCATCATTACGAACTAATTGGACACAGCATTCAAAAAATTGATGGCCCTAAAACGCTAGGCGAACTTGATTTTGTCCTTCGCAACTTAGAAACCCAAGAAATTGAACATTGGGAAATTGCGCTCAAATACTATCTTACTGAAGGTGATTGTTCACTGCCCTCTTGGTATGGTCTCAACCGCAGTGACACACTCAGTAGAAAGCTCCATCATTTCACACAAAAGCAGTTTCAATTTAACGACGCTTTAGAACACCGCATACAACGTAAATACTGCATGCTCAAAGGACAGCTTTATCTACCCGTAGATAAATCACATGAATTACCCGATTGGGTCAATCCAGCGCGTAGAATTGGTCGCTGGGGGCATTATATTCCCCATACAACAGAGCAGTATTATCGCTTGCAACGTCATGAATGGATCTGTGCACACGCAGCGCTTAGCAGTATCCCTGCATACTGGTGGACGGATGGTCTTTATAAGCAATCACATCAAGAAAATTACTATATGTATCGTCAACCAAATTTATTACAAACCCATTCGGGTTGAATTTTAAACAGCTCGAGATTTGTTTTTATTACATTTAATTACCGAACACCTATAAAAATTGCATACTTTTCACGCAGTGTATTTTTTAATCTAATTTTACGGAGAAAATTTATTATTCGTAAAACTGGAGAAACACATGAAGAAAATTATTGCTGCTTCACTTCTTGTAGCCTTTGCTTTAGCTGGCTGTAATACTGTAAAGGGTGTGGGTCAAGACGTATCTAAGGCTGGGCAAGCTGTAACAGGCACAGCAGAGCGCACTTCTGATGAAATTCGTCGCAATTAATGCGAATAAAATCGGCTTAATCGGCTGATTATTGAAAACCCTATTTAAATAGGGTTTTTTTATGTTTAAATTTTCCTTATCGTCAGGATTCGCCTATTATATTGCGACATTTTTGACTTAAAGATTCAGCATGACTTCATCAGCGACACTCGATCTAAGCCTACAGCTTTTACGTCAACCCTCAGTAACGCCAGTAGACCACAGCTGCCAAAACATTATGGCTGAACGTTTGGAAAATATTGGCTTTAAGATTGAAAATATGCGTTTTGACGACGTAGATAATCTTTGGGCACGTAAAGGCACTGAATCTCCTGTGTTTTGTTTTGCAGGACATACCGATGTTGTACCTACGGGTAATTTAGATGCTTGGGGTTCAGATCCATTCCAACCCGAAATTCGCGACGGTAAACTGTATGGCCGTGGTAGTGCTGACATGAAAACTGCCTTGGCAGCAATGGTCGTTGCTTCTGAGCGCTTTGTTGCAAAGCACCCTAACCATAAAGGCTCTATTGCTTTTTTAATTACTTCGGATGAAGAAGGCCCATCTATTAATGGTACGGTCAAAGTCATTGAAACACTTGAAGCACGCCAAGAAAAAATGACATGGTGTTTGGTGGGTGAACCATCGAGCACAAATACTCTTGGTGACATTGTTAAAAATGGCCGTCGTGGTTCACTCAATGCCAAATTAACAGTTAAAGGCAAACAGGGCCATGTGGCTTACCCACACCTTGCAGTGAACCCAATTCATACGGCATCTAAAGCGATTGCAGAACTGTGTGAAACTGTTTGGGACAATGGCAATGAATACTTCCCTGCTACGACATTCCAAATTTCAAATATTAACTCTGGCACAGGCGCAACCAATGTTGTACCTGGGACTATGACGTCATTATTTAACTTCCGCTACTCAACAGAAGTCACTGCAGAAGAGTTAAAGGCACGTACTTTAGAAATTTTAGACCGTCACAATGTAGAATATGACATTGAATGGACACTGTCTGGCTTACCTTTCCTCACTCCTGTGGGCGAGTTGGTCAATGCTGCCAAAACTGCCATTTTAAATGTGACAGGTGTTGAGACTGAGCTTTCAACCAGTGGTGGAACATCTGATGGTCGCTTCATTGCTCCTACTGGCGCTCAGGTGCTCGAATTAGGCGTATTAAATGCCACAATCCATCAGATCAATGAACATGTAAATGTGGCCGATCTCGAGCCTCTAGCTGAAATTTATGAACAAATTTTAGAAGGCTTATTGGCTGTTTAATTTTTACATAAAACAAAAAAGGAATTCCGTAGAATTCCTTTTTTTATGCCTCATGACATTAGGATTGAAGCTGCGTTTGTATGTAGTTCATATTTGGGATATGAAAAACTTTCTCCCCCATACGCACATATTGGAAAATTGCAGGATCGGTTAAAGTCTTATCTTCATCTACAATTTCAGAAATACGTAAACGAATCGTTTTTGGCATTTCATCGCACATCAATGCAAAACGTTGCTGTACGTCTTCACCTTCAATCACCAATGCTACACCAGATTTGCGCTCTGGTTGGTTGACCGCATATACAGGGAGTTTCAATTCATGCCATTGCACGAATTGCACTTTGGTTTCGCTGTCTAGTGCAGATAAAATGATGTTTTGTGGTAAAAGCATCGGCTCTTTACCATGACATTCAATAATATAAGCATCAATAAACCCTGTAGAAACAGTAATTAAATGCTGTAATTCTTGCTGATTAATTTTATCAGTTACTGTATTCACCGAAGTTTGTTCAGTCATAGATCAACTCCTGTTTTTCGGCAATCAACGCTTCAATGTTAGCAAGCAATTCCGCTTCTTGGAATGGTTTACCCATATAGTGGCTGACGCCCAAACTGAACGCACGCTCACGGTGTTTTTCACCCGTACGCGATGTGATCATAATAATTGGCAATTCTTTGTGGATGTCGTGATGTCGAACCAAGTTGGTTACTTCGAAACCATCCATACGTGGCATTTCGATATCCAGTAACATCAAGTCTGGTCTTACATTTTCAAGCTGTTCAATCGCATCCACACCATCTTTAGCGGTAATGATGTCATAGCCTTGACGCTCAAGCAGACGCGACGTTACTTTACGTACCGTTACGGAGTCATCGACAATCATCACAAGACGACGTGCATTACCATGACGGCTCAGATCACGCGAATCAGACACATGTTTAAGACGCTGCGTTGTTTGAATCTGACGAGCAATATTTTGACCATCTAAAATCAAACAAACTTGACCATCACCTAAGATCGTAGCACCTGCAATTGCTCCAATATTAGAGAACTGCTGACCAATTGGTTTCACCACAATTTGAGCACGCGAACCAATTAATTGATCAACCAATAATGCAATCGTTTGACCACTGTTTCCTTTAATTAAAAGTACAGGCAATGAATGAGAAACACTGCTTAAACGTGGTACTGGCTGGTTTGACACAAATTCAGATAGATAACGTAACTTGTAATTTTCATTATCAATTTTGAATGTATCTGCCTTGCTATTGAAATAGCTTTCTAAAGCTGATGGCCCAATACGTACAATACGGTCAATTTGTGCCAACGAAATCGCAAATTGTTGATCACCCACTTTCACCATCAAGGCATCACTTACAGCCACTGTGGTTGGTACACGAATCGTAAAGGTCGTGCCTTTGCCCAATTCAGACTCAACACTCACATGACCACCCAAAGCTTTGATTTCACTTTGTACTACGTCCAGACCTACACCACGACCAGAAATTTGGGTTACTTCCTTCGCGGTACTAAAACCAGGATGGAAAATTAACTGCAAAATTTCTTGCTTGTCGAGTACTTGATCGGCCTTAATTAAACCTTGGCTGAGCGCTTTTTCTTTAATTTTGCTCTCATCAATCCCTTTACCATCATCGCTAAATGACACAAGAACGTCTGTACCTTGGCGACTAATGTTCAGAACAATATGACCCACCTCAGGCTTATTCAACGCAATACGATCTGTCGTTTCCTCTAGACCATGGTCAATCGCGTTTCGAAGCATGTGCTCGAAAGGCGTAACCAGACGCTCTAAGATCGTACGGTCTAATTCACCTTCGGTGTTTTGCACCACCAACTCCGCTGGGCGGTTTAAGGTGGTTGAGGTTTGACGCACAATACGTTGTAAACGAGGTAACATCCGTGAGAACGGAACCAAGCGAGTACGCATTAAACTTTCTTGAATTTCTGCCTGAATACGTGACTGTTGTAATAACAAACCTTCTGTATCACGGATTTTCTCGGACAGCGTACTCTTAAAGTCCACCAAATCCGATGCAGACTCGGCCAATGATTTTGACAATTGGTTTAAGGATGAATATTGGTCCATTTCCAATGGGTCAAAATCAGCATAACGTGAGTTTTCTGTACCATGCTTAGCAAGAATTTGTGATTCAAGCTCACCGTCCATTCGACGTAGCTGGTCAGCTAAACGCTTAATCGCCAATTCCATCTCATTGAGCGTATTACCCAATTGCCCCAGATCCATCTCAATACGCGAACGGTTAATTGAGTTTTCGCCTGACAAGTCAATCATCTTCTCAACCAAATCAGCTGAGATACGAATCATTTCATTGCTATTATCAGTGGCTAATGTATCTGTCCATTCACCTTGCATAGAAGGTGGCTCTACACCATCACCCTGAATAAATTCAAAGTTACGTGTTGCTGAACCTTGACCATCCACACTGCGACGGCTTGGCAACTGTGCCGTTACATCGACGTATTCAATCGACTCTAAACTACGTTTAATACTATCGAAGTTGCTGTAATCTTTTTCGAAGATTCCTTGCTTCAACCAGCTGAGTGTTGTTTGTAGTAAGTCGTCGTAAGCGTTTGAGTTAAAATGATGAACCGCGAATTGCTCAAACGTTGTTTCCAACTGATAAGCAACAGCCGCGACTGGCTCATTTTCAACCATGCGCGCGCCACCTTTAATACTGTGGGCTGCACGTTGTAATTGAAGCAAAATACTACGGTCACTACGCTGATCAAACCATTGAATTAATAACTCAGCAGCTTGTTCCAGAATCTCTTCAGCTTCTTCCAGAAAGGTTTCTTCCACCACTGAAAGAAGTTCATCGTCCACCGATGTAGAAGCACTTGCTACTGAAGAACTTGGCTCGATGACTTGAGCAACTGGTTCAATCACAGCAGGTGTTTCAAATTCAATCGCTTCAATTGAAACAGTTGGTACTTCAAATTCAATGACTGGACTGTCTTCGACTGGTGCAGGGTGCACCTCAATGTCCACAACTTCAGGAGTACTTGCCACAGTCGCACTTGATTCGACCTGACCTTCAACAATGCTTTGGATATGGGTAAGGATATCAACAGCTTCAGTCGCAGCGTAGTCTACGCCCACATCACGAATCGTTTGAATACGATCTGAAAGATCATCTTGCACCAAACGAATGACTTGTACCAATGGCACAGTAGCTTGCATCTGACCACGAATTACACGTTCGTAAATAGACTCAAGTTCATGTGCAATTAAGCCAATATTGGTCGCTGAAATCATGTTTGCACCGCCTTTCAGCGTATGCAAATAGCGCATTAAATTATTTAAAGATCCTGTATTTGTTAGATCTTTATTCCAAGTATTTAAGTCGCTATCAATACCCGACAATAACTCATCAGCTTCTTCAAGGAAGATTTCAAGCAAATCTGGATCAAAGTCAGTATTTGAGTCTGTAGATTGATGCTTGGCTTGATCTTTAGCTAATTTTTGACTTAAGGTCGCAAAATCGATACCTGCAGTGCTGGTTTCAGCAGGCGCAGGAACATGGAGACTGCTTGACTCTACAGCTGTTGAGGCACTACTTGGTGCAATTTCAACTTTCGCACTTAATGTAGACAATACATTGCTACTTTCAGCTGTATCTTCAATATCTTGTTGTACAAATGCAGTTAAATCACTCAGCAACTTTTGTGCTTCATCTGATAATACTACACGCTGACCTGCAGCCAAGGTATCAAATAAATGAATAAATTCTTGATGTGCTTGAGCAAATAACTCATAAGCATAATCCAGATTTAACAGTTGCGGTTTTTGACGTAGATTGTCATAGCCTGATTTTAGCTCAGTGGTAAACTGATGAATTCCCACAGAGGCACGATTATCAGTATGTGCAAGTAGTTCATCTGCTTGCGTGCTCAGTGTTTCTAAGTATTCTGGGAATTCAGCTTTAGCTCGCGTATCAAACTCAAACTCAGCATCCAATAACAAATCAATATTTAATTCAATGAGTTTCGATACTAAACCTTGTGGTTGAATATCTGACTCCATACTTTCAGATGCAAAACCATAATCATTCCATGCATCATTGAAGGTATTGTAAATTGCATTTAACTGGCTTGTTTCACCCTTACGTAAGGTATGTAAAAAGTCGCGTACAAACTCAGAGTACTGAATCAGCAATGCAGTTTCTTTTGAAGTCGAACCGATTTCTTCTTGAAGCTGTGTTTTGAATAAATTTTCAACTTTAGAGCTTGCTTCAAAAATTTGATCGATTTGTGCCATTGATGAACTACCACGCAAAGTGTGTAGCGCACGGATTAAGGCATTATAATCTTGATGTTTGGTATCTTCTTGTTTCAAGAAGTTTTCAATTGTCTGCAGATGCTCTTCTGCTTCTTCAATGAAGATCGCAACTGTTTCTGCAATTAAATTATCTTCAGCAGGAAGTTCAATCGCTGCCAAATCAGGTGTTACAAATTCTGTTGTTTCAACTGCCTCAACTGTATCAAGCTCTAGACCTGTGACATCCGAAGAGGACTTTAAGCGAGTTGCCAAACCTAAGAGCTCTTGTAATGCTGGCTCTGGGCTTAGACCTTGTTGTAATTGTTGTCCTAAAAGGACAATCGGACGCAAATCAACCGTCAGCTCGGTGACATTTTTAAAGCTTGGATACAGCTTATATTGATAAACATTTAAAACCGTTTGAGCATAATGTTGAATCGTTGGGCTAAGCGTAAGCGAACCACCAATAACGCGGTTCAAAGTATCTTCAACTGTCCATGCCGCCTCACCCGCCGTCTTTGCGCCCACCATACGACCAGAACCCTTTAAGGTATGGAAATGGCGACGAATTGTCGTGAGCAAGTCTTTATCTTGCGGTTTGTCCAGCCAATCAGATAATAAATTATCAAGCTCGCCAAAAATCTCCTCGATCTCTTCAACAAAAATTTCTAAAATTTCTGCATCTTGATCGAGATAGCTATCCTCAGGAAGCGTTGTCGTTTCGACTAAATTTTTTAATATTTCTTTCATAGCTAAGGCTTCTTACGTTTTGCCACCAAGAAGGGTGCTCAAACTTAATTGTGACCATCACGCGAGACTTAACTTTAGAAAAAGTTAAGTTCATCTTGCCGATGCTTAGTCTGTTTCTTATTGGCATACCCTGCTCAATTGCACGGTATGCCTTTCCCCAAAGCGCGCTAACTTTAGTCTGGAAGTTTAAAGTCAGATACAGAGTCACGTAATGTTTCGGCCATATTTGCCAATTCAGAAACCGAACGCGCAGTATCGAATGTTGCACTCGTTGTTTGCGACGTAATTTCCTGTACAACGTTCATCGTTGTAGCAATATGACCCGCTGAAGCAGCCTGAAGTTTTGCAGCATCCGAAATGTTTGCAATCAGTTTTGCCAAGCTGTTCGATACCGTTTGAATTTCGTCTAGGGCTACACCCGCATCCTTAGACAAGTTCGCACCACGTACAACCTCGGCAGTTGTTTGCTCCATTGAGATTACGGCTTCGTTTGTATCCGTTTGAATGGTTTTTACAAGGCCTTCAATCTGTTTTGTTGCAGATGCTGAACGTTCAGCTAGACGCTGTACTTCGTCGGCAACCACGGCGAAACCACGACCAGCTTCACCCGCCATCGACGCCTGAATTGCTGCGTTCAATGCCAAGATGTTCGTTTGGTCGGCAATATCGTTAATCAAGGCAACAATGTTACCAATCTCTTGAGAAGATTCACCCAAACGTTTAATACGTTTAGATGTTTCTTGAATCTGTTCACGAATCGTGTCCATACCCTCGATCGAGCGGTTTACAACGTCTGCACCATTGGCAGCAATTTGTACCGAACGTTCCGCAACGACTGCTGATTCTTCAGCGTTGGCAGATACTTGGTCAATTGACAGTGCCATTTCGTTAATTGCGGCAGAGGCACCTGCAATCTCTTGTGCCTGATGCTCAGAAGCTTCTGCTAACTGGTTGGTAATACCCTGCGTATTTGCCGTATATTGTGCAACCTCTTCTGATGTTTCTGTAATACGCGATACTAAGTCACGTAACTGATCAATCGCGAAGTTAATCGAGTCGGCAATTGCACCCGTAAAGTCTTCAGATACTGTTGCGTATGAACGTAAGTCACCGTCTGCTAAGTCGGCAATCTCGTCAAGTAAACGTAAAATCGCGTTTTGGTTACGGTCATATTCTTCTTGTAAGCGACCTACACGTTGTTTATCTGACTGACCACGTAAAGAAAGTAATTTGAATACACAAATCAAGAAGGCAATTAACGTTAAAATTAAGAGCAATGCAGGTAAAACTGTTGCCCAACCTGAACCTGATTTCAAACCATTTAAGCTATCTAATAGTTTGTCTGATTCAGCAAAAATTGATGAAGATGCTTGACGTACTTTCACAATTTGTTGTGAGTTCTGCAAGATCGTCGCTGCAGCTGATTTTAGTACATCATCATATTCAGACTTAATGCCTTTTAGTGATTCACGTAATTCAGCATTTTCAATACGTTGCACACCTAATTCTGCACTACCATTAAGCTGTGCATTTAAGTATGAACCGAATGTTTCTGTATCGGCACTAAAGTCATCTGCAGACTCACGTGAGCTGTCTGAACCTGTAAGTACAGAACTGATCGAACGTAAAATACGTTCCGCAATGAATACTTGGTTTTTTGCAATTACAACCTGGTTAGATGGCATGTCTTGACGCGCCATTTGGTCAACCATCAAGTTGTATTCAGCCTGAATACCCGGAATCGTTTCACCGATTGCAATGTTCGTATCATAAAGTTGATTAATGATTTTTTGTTGCGAAGAAATCAAATCAATATTTGAAGATACTGTTTTCCATTGTGATTCTACAGATTTGAGTGAATCAGTATTCGCATGAATATCAGTAACTGTCTCCAAGTTTTTAGCAAAACTTTCTTGAGATTCAGTTAATTTTTTCATTGCTTCAGGCGTACCAGAAGCGGTTGCTTCTGTTGCTTGACGCGAAATGGTTTGTGAAAGAAGACGTAATTCACCTAGGCTACGCGTAAGTTCGTTATTACGAGGAACGCTATAGAAAAGGTAAAATAAAATCAGAGTTGCCAGTACCAGTGAACCAACAGCACCGTAAATCAATGGCTTTGACTTTTCACTATCACCAAATACACGCGATAACTGATCTGTTTGTGATTGAATCTTAGCTAATAAAGCATTGCCACTTGGACGGCCTGCGCTTTCACCTGTATTTTTCTTTTTAAGTTTAAAGCCCATTCAGCTTCTCCCCGATTTACGTCTTCATTCGTTAAATGCGTGACAGTTAATTTATAAATTTTATAGATGCGTTCATATATTTTGGATTTTGCAATAAACGACTGAATAAAAAGACATGCCACTGCTGGTTATGCTGGTGAAAATATCCCTGACAATATTCTTGTAAATTACTGCCTAATTCAGCGTCTTTAGAAAAATAACTCTTCTTATTAAAATGCTGTATACCCAAAACTTGATCAACGACCAAACCAACATAATGATCATTATGACTAATGCATAAAACTTTTTGAGTCGGAGTATAGCTACTTCTATGACCCGTAATATATTGAGCCAAATCTGAAACTGAAAGTAGACGTCCCCGAATATTCGCCAAACCTTGCACCCATGATTGAGTGTTTGGAACTGGCGTACACTTAGGCGGATAGATCACTTCGGATACTTCACCTAAAGGAGCAACAAAATATTGCCCCATCATCTCAAAAGCAATGCCTGACCATCGGTTGACTTCATTCTCAGTTGAAACGTAGTTTTTATTTCCACGTTTCGCAATTCGAAGCAATTCGATAAATCCATTTGCTGCCATAGAGCTTTATCCTGCATTGAGGTGCTGTTTTATCACATCAATTAATTGTTTTTCGTCTACAGGCTTTGTTAAATAATCACATGCGCCTTGACGCTTACCCCAAACACGGTCTGTTGCTTGGTCCTTTGTGCTTACAATCACAATTGGAATGTGCTTCGTTGTTGAACCACGTGCAATTTGACGAGTTGCCTGAAAACCGTTTACACCTGGCATGACCACATCCATGAGGACGAGGTCCGGAAGTTCTGCTTGTGCGACTGTTACACCGTCTGCACCATTTGACGCCTCAAGAACTTCAAAGCCATGTTTGCCTAAAATTTCTTTGAATCGAAATGTTTCTGTCGGTGAATCATCTACAATCAAAATACGTGTCATGCCTTTCCCCAATAAAAAATAAAACTAATTAAGCAGTTACGTGGTTACGAATCGCATTCAATAATTCATCTTTACTGAATGGTTTTGTTAGGTATTCGTCTGAACCCACGACACGGCCTTTCGCCTGATCAAATAAACCGTCTTTACTTGACAGCATTACGACTGGAATATTTTGATAATTTTGCGAATTTTTAATTAATGCGCATGTTTGGTAGCCATCTAAGCGAGGCATCATAATATCAACAAACACAATGTCTGGATTTGCTTCAGCAATTTTTGACAAGGCTTCAAAGCCATCTACTGCAGTCACAACTTCACAACCTTCACGTTGAAGAAGAGTTTCTGCTGTACGGCGAATAGTTTTTGAGTCGTCAATTACCATGACTTTTAGATTTTGAAATTTATCGTCCATTTAAAGACCCTTCCCAAAATATGGATATATAGAATGCTGGAATTTTATTCGCAGTTACTTTTAGTTAACAGTTGTTAACATTTTTAACATATATTTACTTTCATTTTCAATGAACATTTTCTGCTCAAGCACACAGTATTTTTCAATACCATTAACAGCTTCACACTTTCCGATGACCAACAATTTATTTTTAACTTGGAATAGTTTTTAATTCTCTATTTTAAGTCTAATATAGCACTATTATTACTTAAAAATAAGTAATTTAGTCAACTTTATATTGGGGAGCCCAATGCGAAGTCAGTTTAGCGTAAATCACTCTTATATTGCTTATAAAAAAATGACCCAGAAACTCATTTTAGTCTTAGTATTGGTATCACTAACTCCGTTTACTTTTGCGACTAATCTCCCTCAAAAAGCAACTTGGTTTCGTTATTATGATAGTAAAGGTGTTGCAAATGTAAGCACCAATGTTACACCTAACCATATTCGTTACGGCTATGAAGCACTTGATCAGAATATGCAAGTGATTAAGCGTAATAGACCTTATAATGCAGAAGCAGATATTAAGCAAGCGCCACAGCGCGCCGTGGCTGCCCAAAAATTAGCCGCAGACACACAACTAAAAAGTGCTTATAATAACAGCAGTGTAGCAAGTCAAAAAAAGAAAGAAATACTTACTGGAATTTCGAAACAACTTGTTTTCCAACAACAACAATTAAAGCAATTACAGGAAGACCGTATTATGTTTGTTCGTCAAGAACGTGAATACTCACGTAAAGGGCAACCTGTACCTGCACAATTACAAAGTATTTTGAATAATAACCAAAAAAATATCGTAGCGAAAAAACAAGATATTCAATCTTTACAAACGCGCTATCGAAATACAGCAGCCGAATACGACAAAATTATCACCCGCTTAAAAGCAATGGAATAATTTTGCAGTTTCAATTGCTTCTGTTGACAGCTGAATATAAAGGACGATTATGCAATCAGCACAGCATTCAACGTATACCCCACTTACATTACAAGCGCGCTTAGCTTCAATTGGCTTAATTTGCTTAAGCCTTGCTCTCGTCGGATGTCAAAAAAGTGAACCCGTTGCCACTGAAAAACCAATCACTAAAGTTGAACTTATTCAGCAGGATTTAGTGCGCATTCAACATGGCAGTTCTGTCAGCAAGACCACTTTTACAGGCACTATTCGTGCTGTAAATCAAAGTACGATTCAAGCTCAAGTTACGGCAACAGCTACTGCAGTGAATGCCCAAGTGGGTCAAACTGTGCAAAAAGGTCAAGTGCTGGTCCGCCTTAACAATCAAGACAATGCAGCACGTCTTGCCCAAGCACAGGCCAATTTAGCTTCAGCTCAAGCACAGGCCAATCAAGCCCGCCTTATGGTGCAACGTAAAGAACGCTTATTACAACAGGGCTTTGTATCAAAAGTAGAATACGAACAAAGCAAAGTGGATTACCAAGCGCAATTAGAAAATACCAATGCGCAACAAGCCAATGTCAACATTGCGCGTAAAGCAGATCAGGACGGCACAATTACCAGTCCAATCAGTGGTGTAATTACCAAGCGTCAAGTTGAGCCTGGTCAAACAGTCGCTGCGGGCGCAACTTTATTTGAAATTATCGATCCAGCACACTTAGAAATTCAGGCACTACTACCAAGCGATTCGCAGTCAGCATTAAAACTTGGCCAAGCCATTGAATATCGTATTCAAGGCAACAATAACCTATTGAATGCAACCTTAAGTCGAATTTCACCGATTGCCGATCCTGCCAGCCGTCAAATTGAATTTTTTGCCCAACCCAAAGAAGCCATTACTTCTTTGAGTATTGGTGCATTTGTTGAAGGCCAAATTTTAGGTTCAGATCAAGTTTCGGGGCAATTAATTCCACTGAATACTGTACAAGACCTCGATAATAACCCTTATGTTTGGGTCGTGCGTCAAAATAAAATTGCTAAGGCCAGCATAAAAGTTTTAGAACAGCGCTACAGCACCAATATTGCTGTGGTAACAGGCTTAGAAGATAGCGATCTCGTAAGTCGCGTCAAGTTTAGCGACAATCAAATCCGACAAGATGTCAGTATCAGCAAAAACTAAAATAACAAAGCAGGATAGCGGTTATGTGGTTCACCCGAATTAGTGTCAAATACCCTGTATTCACCATTATGATGATGTTCTGTCTGATGGTCTTAGGGCTCGCATCATGGCAACGCATGGGCGTCGAAGAGTTTCCAGATGTCGACTTTCCTTTCGTGGTGGTCTATACCAACTATCCTGGCGCATCTCCAGAGTCGGTCGAATCTGAAATTACCAAGAAAATGGAAGATCAGATCAACACCATCTCTGGTTTAAAACAGGTTATTTCTAAATCTAGTGAAGGGTTATCAACAATTATCGTTGAATTTAATTTAGATGTGCCCTCCTCTGTTGCAGCGCAAGATATTCGCGACAAAATTGCACCCGTCAGTGCTCAATTTCGTGATGAAATTGATGACCCCATTGTAGAACGCTATGACCCGACGGCTAGTGCGGTCATGTCGATTGTATTTGAATCTAAAAATATGTCTCTGCGTGACCTAAGCTCCTATTTAGATCAACGTATCGTACCGCAGCTCAGAACAGTCAGTGGTGTGGGGACTGTTAACCTGTTGGGTGACTCACAACGCCAAATCCGTATTCAAATTGAGCCTCAAAAACTGCAAAGTTTTGGTATTGGTATTGATAAGGTTTTGAATACCTTAAAAAATGAAAACATTGAAGTGCCTGGTGGTACGCTTGATCAAGCCACCTCTGAACTTGTCGTCGAAATTAAATCGCGTGTAATCCACCCGCAATCTTTTGGTGACTTGGTGATTGCCAATAAAAATGGCGCGCCCATTTTTTTAAAGCAAGTCGCCAAAATTGAAGATAGCCAAGCAGAAATGGAATCCAGCGCTTTCCTAAATGGTAAAGCTGCCGTGGCTATTGATATTTTAAGAAGCTCTGACTCGAATGTTATTCAGGTCGTGGATAATACTCGTAAAACATTAGAACGTATTAAAACCCAATTGCCAGAAGGCACAACAGCTGAGATTGTTGTTGATTCTTCCAAAGGGATTCGTGGCAGTATTAAAGATGTCGCGCGCACAATTGTAGAAGGCGCCATTTTAGCCATCTTTATTGTCTTACTGTTTTTAGGCTCATTCCGTTCTACAGCCATTACAGGTCTGACTTTACCTATTGCATTACTTGGCACCTTAACCTTTATTTGGGCCTTCGGCTTCACCATCAACATGATGACTCTACTGGCCTTATCGCTCAGTATTGGCCTATTGATTGATGATGCGATTGTGGTTCGGGAAAATATTGTGCGTCATGCTGATATGGGCAAAGACCATGTGACTGCTGCATTAGATGGTACCAAAGAAATTGGTTTGGCCGTATTAGCGACTACACTGACGATCGTTGCCGTGTTTTTACCAGTGGCTTTCATGGGCGGGATTATTGGTCGCTTCTTTTATCAATTTGGTGTGACTGTAAGTACAGCTGTACTGATTTCAATGTTTGTTAGCTTCACATTAGACCCGATGCTTTCTGCACATTGGGCCGAAAAGCATAATCCAAATAAAAAGCCCAATGCCCTACAGCGCTTTTTCAACTGGATTTCAAGCAAATTAGATAACTTGAGTCATCATTATGAAAAGCTCCTCAAACTTGCCTTGAGATTCCGTTTTGTAACCATTTTAGTTGCTGTTGCGTCACTATTTGGTGCCTTGGCATTATCTAAAATGATTGGGACAGAATTTGTACCTGTACCTGATAAAGGCGAAATTCGCATTAAATTTGAAACGCCTGTAGATGCCAGCTTGCAATATTCACAAGCCAAATTAAAACAGGTCGATGCCATTATTCGTGAACATCCAGAAGTTCGTTCAACCTATGGATCAATCAATAGCGTTACAGATCGTGGTAAAAACCATATTAGTATTCGTGTAGGTGTTACACCACGCACTGAACGCAAACAAACGCTCACCCAGCTCAACAATGAATTCCGCCAACGATTGCAAAGTGTTGCAGGCATTACCATTACTTCTGTGGCTTCCGCGGATGAAACCGTGTCTGGCGGGCAAAAACCTGTGATGATTTCCATCAAAGGGCCCGACCTTGATGAACTTCAAAAAATTTCCGATCGCTTTATGCATGAAGTGGCAAAAATTGATGGCATTGTCGATTTAGAAAGCTCATTAAAAGAGCCAAAACCAACTTTGGGTGTACATATTAATCGTGTAGTGGCCAGTGACTTAGGCTTATCAGTGAATCAAATCGCTAATGTGGTCCGTCCATTGATTGCAGGTGACAACATCACCACTTGGAAAGATCCGAAAGGCGAAACCTACGATGTCAATGTGCGCTTAGCCGAAAATACTCGTCGCTTGCCAACTGACTTACAAAATATGTATATCACTTCACAAAAAACCGATGCCTCTGGTTTACCCGTACTTGTACCACTTTCTTCAGTGGCTAGTTTTGAAGAAACCTTAGGGGCCTCACAAATTAACCGCCGTGATTTAGCACGTGAGGTCTTGGTACAAGCCAATACAGCGGGCAGACCTGCGGGTGACATTGGTGCAGACATTAAAAAAGTAGAAGATCAATTTGACTTGCCACCGGGCTATCGCTTTGCAACCCAAGGTGCCAATAAAGATATGGCTGAATCAGCAGGTTATGCCATTACAGCTATTACTTTATCGATTGTCTTTATCTACATTGTGCTGGGCTCACAATTTAATAGTTTTATTCATCCAGCGGCGATTATGGCTTCACTACCGCTATCGTTAATTGGTGTATTTTTAGCATTATTTTTATTTAAATCGACCATGAACTTATTCTCCATCATTGGCATTATTATGTTGATGGGGCTGGTCACCAAAAATGCGATTCTACTAATCGACTTCATTAAGAAAGCTATGGATGAAGGCACTTCACGTTATGATGCAATTATTGCTGCAGGTAAAACTCGACTGCGCCCAATTTTAATGACGACCAGTGCAATGGTCATGGGTATGGTCCCTTTAGCCCTCGGCTTAGGTGAAGGTGGCGAACAAAGTGCACCTATGGCACATGCCGTGATTGGTGGTGTAATTACCTCTACCCTCCTAACATTGGTCGTGGTTCCCGTTATCTTCACCTATTTAGATGACTTTAAAATCTTTATGATGCGCCAATTTAAAAAAATCATGTCATAATTTTATCCAACACAATGAGGTGACTTGAAAAATGTACACCTCATTTTTTATTGTATAATCTCAGCTTTAACGCTTAATCTTTTTAGGACACCGTTCATGCGCGCAAGCCGCTTTTTATTTGCAACGTTAAGAGAAACTCCAAACGATGCGGAAGTTATTTCTCATCAATTGATGCTTCGTGCGGGGATGATCCGTAAGTTAGCTTCTGGTTTATACACTTGGTTGCCTACAGGCGTTCGCGTATTAAATAAAGTAGAAGCGATTGTTCGTGAAGAAATGGATCGTGCAGGCTCTCTTCAAGTCTTAATGCCAGTCACACAACCCGCTTCACTTTGGGAAGAATCTGGTCGTTATGTACAATATGGTCCTGAACTACTTCGCTTTAAAGACCGCCATACCAATGATTTCGTACTTGGGCCTACACACGAAGAAGTGATTACAGACCTTGCGCGTAATGAACTCAAAAGCTACAAGCAATTGCCTGCAAACTTCTACCAAGTTCAAACTAAATTCCGTGATGAAATTCGTCCACGTTTTGGTGTAATGCGCTCACGTGAATTCGTTATGAAAGATGCTTACTCTTTCCACGTTGACCAAGAGTCACTGCAAGAAACCTATGACAATATGTATAACGCATATTGCCGTATCTTTACACGCCTGGGCTTAAACTTCCGCCCAGTACAAGCAGATACGGGTTCAATCGGTGGTTCAGGTTCACACGAATTCCATGTGCTTGCATCTAGCGGTGAAGACGATATCGCATTCTCGACTGAATCAGACTATGCAGCCAACGTAGAAATGGCTGAAGCTGTATTGGTTGGTGAGCGTGCTGCACCAAACAAAGCATTTGAATTGGTCGCAACGCCAGATCAAAAAACCATTGAAGATGTATCTGCTTTCCTAAAATCAGATCCAGCTCAATCAGTTAAAGCTTTACTTGTTCAGGGCGTAGCAGAAGAAGGCAAAGCAGTTCCTGTTGTTGCATTATTCTTGCGTGGCGACCACGAGCTGAATGAAATTAAAGCTGAAAAACATCCTTTAATTGCATCACCATTAACATTTGCAACTGAAGAACAGCTGGCGCAATACGGTTTAACAGCTGGCTTCTGTGGTCCACAAGGTTTGTTTGAAAAAGGCCTTACTGTAATTGTAGACCGCGCAGCCTCTGTATTATCTGACTTTGTGGCAGGTGCAAACATTGTTGATCAACACGCAGTTGGAGTGAACTGGGAGCGTGATGCCCAATTCACTGAAGTTTATGACTTACGTAATGTGGTTGAAGGTGATCCATCTCCAGATGGCAAAGGTACACTGCAAATTAAACGTGGTATTGAAGTTGGTCACATATTCCAATTGGGCCAAAAATACTCTGAAGCACTTGGCTGTAAAGTATTAGGTAAAGATGGTAAGCCATTAGTTGTAACAATGGGTTGTTATGGTATTGGTGTTACCCGTGTTGTTGCATCTGCCATTGAACAAAACTTTGATGACAAAGGCATTATTTGGCCTGCAGCGATTGCGCCATTTGAAGTTGCGATCGTACCAATGAATGCACATAAATCGCCTCGTACTGTTGAAGCTGCTGAAGCGCTTTATGCAGAACTTCAAGCTGCAGGTTATGACGTGATTCTAGACGACCGTGACGAACGTCCAGGTGTGAAATTTTCTGACTTAGAAATCACAGGTATTCCACACCGTATTGTGATTGGTGAAAAAGGTTTGGATGCGGGTACTTTTGAATATAAAGGTCGCCGTGATGCTGAATCTGTAAATATCACTAAAGAAGAATTATTAGCTAAAATCGCTAAATAATTTTTTCTAAATAAAAAAACCCGCTTAATGCGGGTTTTTTTATGATCACCGATTAACAGAACTTTAGACCACCGAAACAGTTCGACACAACCGTTTGGTTTTGCAATATTTGCGAGTTTAAAGCAATAGTTGCTGGCTTCGCTTGCGTATAATTACCCAAATCAATATTTAAAAGTTTCACTACAGGAGTATTAAATAGGGTCCCCAATGATTCTCCTGTACCTGTTGTAATTCGGTTATTTTCATCTAATAAAAAGTCCGAAACTAAATTAGCCACCTGAGGTAGTACTGCCGAGATATCCACTTGATCTTTGGCTTGTAAATAGCCCAACTGAATTGGATCTTTAAAGGACATCCACCAGCCTTTTTGGGCTGTATCTTGCACCTCAGTACCTGCCCACTTCAAAGTCTCACTTTGTAAGGACAAATACCCTCCTGTACCAGATAATGGAATATTATGTACCATACTTAAAGACTGATTAAATGCGATTTCCATATTGAGGTTTTGAATATCTGAGCCTTCCCCCATTTTGAAAATTGCTTTTTTAGCCAAACCTAGAATCGGATCAAAAGTTACCAACAACTGATCATTAGCAAACAAATCTTTTTGCGCTTGCGTCATGCTTGAATTAGCAGCCAAAGGAATAGATTTAATGCTTGCTGTAATACCTGGTACATTCGCAACAGATAAACGTGAACCTGAAACGACGGTTTCTGGCATATTAAATTTCACATTAATACTTGGAACTGTTACACCCTTGTTGTCTGCAGCTGTTGAATCACTTTGGAATTGTCTTGGAAATTTCAAGCCTAAAATACTGGCTGTAAGGTTCCCTTTAATTTCTTCAGTTTTTGAATCACCAAAGGTACTCTGCTTGGTATTTACATCACCTGTGGTGGCTGCCATTTTCATATAACCTGAAAAAGACTGAATACCATCTGAGGGGTTTGCTGTATTGTCAGTACCTGCCGTCAACAACCCACTAATCGCATCAGCACCTAAACGAAAGCCAACCACTTCACGTGTGGATGCTTTACCCCCATTTTTAATTGCAAATTCAATAAATGGATTAGTGATTTTCGCACTGGTGCTCGCACGACCATTTGAATCATAAACTGGCACACCATTGGCATCAAAACTTGAAGGCATACCACTAATAGAAAGGTTTGAAATATCAATATCACATTTACCGGCACCCTTATCACCACCACAGCCTAATTGTAGCGATTTAATATTGGTATTTAGCTCCATCTCTGCGCCCAAACCCAATTTGTAAAATTCAACTTTTTCACTGTTGGCATTGGTATAAGTATAATTATCTTTCGAAAAATTCAGTAAAGCTTGACCATCAACCGAAGATAATTCTGAATCCGATAGCGCTTGAAATGAAGTTGCATTCCCTGAAACCCACAAACTACTGACGATCGTCGCCACTAATATTTTTTTCATTATTGTCATTCCCTGTAAAACTATAATTATCGTGGTGTAATACCCATTGAACTGCGCATTACCCCACCTGGAATTGCTATATCTGCGATTTTTTGCATTGCCCCTGCAGGTGCAATTGCCAGTTCAGCTGTAAACACTTTAGCACCATTTGTAATGGTGTCTGTCTTTGTAGACAAGCGATTAAATTTAACTTGGTTATCCAAAACCACGCTGTCTTTTTGCATATGAATACGCGTTTCTAAACCAAGATCACCCTGTAGGCGATTTAGGTTAATACTCGATTCATTTGCCACAGTACCATCAGCTTTTACATCTTCATTAATTAAACTGATGTAACTACCGCGGTCATTCTTATCTGTTAATGGTTTAAATTGAAAATTTGCTTGTAAAGATAAGAAGTTTGTATCCGGTGTCCCGTCTGTTGTTTCTAAACCTGGAATAATAAATAACTCACCTTGCCCATCCAGTTTAAAAGCAATCGATGCAAGTACATCATCTTTGCGACCAAAATTATCAATTGGGACAATTTTAGTACCACAGGCCCCAGAACAGTTATATAGCGATCCTGGTAATTGACCAATTGCAATCTCGGCTTTGGCTGCAATTAATAAACTATCGGCTTTAACGTAAATCTCTTTATCTTCAAAGCCAATCACGCCATTGGCTTTGATGTAAGAATCAATATTACGCAACCCCGCATAATAATTGACCTCTTCTCCTTTAAGCGCATTACCACTCGCATCCTTCAAAATTACGCCATTACTGTCTTTTAAGGTTCGCTTTTCACCATCTAAAACCAAAATGGAAGTGGTATATGCATTTCCAGTTACGCTGTCATAACGATAACCATCTGTAGACATAGCAAGGTCATAACCCAAACCAGATTTTGTCGCCCCTGCTTTGTTCACATATTGTTTTGCAAAAATTCCTAAGTTGGCATTCAGGTTATAAATTGGTAAACCTAAGCCCCAAGTCCCAGAATTTGCATTATTGACTGGCAAACTATTGTCAGAAATAAATCGCGCTGTACGAGCAATCGCTTGAAAATCCATACCACGAACAGCAATCAATGCCATCGTTTGTGGATTTGCACTTGGCGAAGGGTTATATATCAGCTCATTACTACTGGCACTGAGTATAGATTTAATTTGATCATTAATCATAAAGCCCAAAGAATTGGTTCTTATGGTATTAATGTAAATATCGCCAAAATCAATATACGCATTTTGCGTGCTAACTGGTGTTCCTACTACACTTGAATTACGTACATTAAGACGTGTTAAGTTCGAAAACTCAATCGCATAACTACCCGTACCTGTATGGCCGAGCTCAAATGTTGTTGGCGTTCGACCAGAAACTGTAGTCTGACCACTATCTGCTCGCGTAAAATCAGCAGACATTGCCATATGCAAACCACCTGCTTGTGCAAAACCATATCCTGTCGCTGCAGTATTAGATTTTTCTAATCCCTTATTTACAGTATTAAAGTTTGCAACACCACTCTGATTTGCATTCAGCATAATACGGCCATTGGTTAAGGCACCCGAAGCACCTAAACGAATAACATTACCCTGTTCGCCATCTTTACCATAACGTACATCAATATTTACGCCCGGCTTGGTTGCTGTGCCCGTACGGCTCGCATCTACATTTTTGCTTTTATCTTCAGCACGTACAAGTTGGACAAAATTATCCGACTTTCCATCAGCAGATTTTGTGGTAAGTACAATGCCATCTTTGGGATCAATGTACATATAACCATCAGCGGTCAGATTGAAGTTGAAATCTTTGAGTGTGACGTTTTGTCCATTTTGACCATAAGAGATACTGGCATTTTGCAACTTCAACTCTAAGTGAGCTTTATCATTACGATTAAATAAGCCATTGGTTGTTGCCAAATAAACTTCAAGTGGTGAAATGGTTGAAAAGGTCAAACTTCCTAAGTTTTGATCACTTTCATTTGTGGCACAGTTGGGCGCACACACCAGCATAATTTTAGATGCAACTGCCGTAAATGGTGAAACACTTGCTCTTAACTGGATACCTGTACCTTTAGCATTGGAAGCCAATTGAGTCGTACCTACATCGAGGTTTACTTTACTCACAATATTGGTATTGCCTTGAGTTGGCGTAATCACCACATCATGCAAGCCTAATTTAATAGGCTTGGTTCCAGCTTCTGAATAGTCAATCCAGTTTGCTTGTTTGACCTCTACACGAGAAACCTCTTGTGTAATCGAGATCCCATCCTGTCCTGTAACATGGCTAAGTGTCTGGTCACTTAGTGCCTCAAGCGCATAGCTTTGGTTGGCAATACATATACAAGCTGTGAGGAGATTTAATTTTATTATTTTGTTCATCTCAACGTCCTTATTCAATTAATACTTTAACAGCGTGCGCCCGTAGCTCCTGTACAGTTATAGCTGAATATTTTTAGGTCTCCAGTCATGTGCAAATTGCCATGCATATTTAGACCCATAAATCCTGTTTCTGTATCCTTATCAAAAGCAGGAATATCCGTAGCAAAAGTGGTTTTCTTTCCTGTACTATCGATTGTATATGCTTGATATTGACCATAAGTTGTTGTTTTTAAATAACCCTTTTGATCACCTTCATCTGCTTCAATTGAGAGATTATTAAATCCTAAGTTACGAATTTTTAAAGGCTTATCATCAAAAAAAGACAATTTCATGGCTGTTTGCGGGTCACCATTTTTATTAATAATCGTGGTGCCCTCTAAAGAGAATTTCTCAACCTGAATGGTGCCTTGGATTTGTTTAAAAACCAACCACTTCTGATTACCTTTCTCTGTATGGTTATTTGGAGAAATCGCTAAACGGCATTGCACATTATTTTGGCAACTATAGGTATAGTATGCATCATCAATACTAGCAACCTGACCTGTTTGTAAGTCATGCAATGAAATATCTTTTTTGCTTAAATCATTGGCATATCGATGGTTTAAAGACAATGTCCAATTAAAATCAGCGCCGCCTTGACCGCGTACCTCTTGTAACTCTTGGGCATCTAAGCCTGTAAGTCCTGCATGCGCAGTTGCTGACACAAGTAATACAACTGCGAGATAAGATTTCTTCAACATAGCTTGCATCCTTATAGCCCAGTTGTTTTAATTTTTAAATGCTGAATGAGCACGCCATCAATGGCTGCTGAACCTAAATTGATCGCAGTACCTGCTGCATTTTTAAATACAATACCTGTCGATGCTTGATCACGATTCGCCTTTAACATATTGGTGCTGGTATCACGTGTAACACTACCAATTGCAATACTACTGTGTGTCGCATTCGTCCCTTGATAGTCTTTGGTTGTACCATTCGCAGTAATTTGCGAGGTATTGGTACCACAACTTGCAACATTACATGTAGAGCCCATGAGCGTACGATACACTCCATCCACACCTTTTAACTGTGGTGCACCGTTCGTATCTTTTTTAATAAGTGTATTATTCGCGTCTGTATCAGCATAATAGCTATAAATTTTGGTATATATCTCGGGTACATTTGGAATTCTTGTTAATTCCAAAATAATGTTATTACCTTCCGAACCAATAATAAATGGCTGATACATATTACCTAGTACCAAGTTAATGTTTGTACTATATAAATACAAACCTTCTTTATCATTAAATAAAGGTGCAAAACTTCCATCTAAAGCAGGTGTACTTGCTGTGCCATCGTCTGTATCAGACTTCGCCGCCGTACTAATACGAATGCCTTTTGCATCTAGATTGGTATCGTTAATGGTTAATTTTGATGGGTCATCATTGGTATTTAAACGTAATATACTTGCCATACCAAGTGTTTGACTTTGCTGCGTAATTGTAGACGGCTGAGTTTGGAACAAACGTACTTGTGAACCATCAATGCTCAGGCCATTGGCAACAAACTGTGCACGTAATCGATAGTCTTTATCCAAACCATCAGCTGGTGCACCAGTCAATTGATTGACTTTATTGCTTGAATCTAATGTACGTGAGAAAATATCCGTCCAGAAACCCAATTTTATCTTATCTTCTGTAGCATTTCCGCCCACCTGTGCTAATGGTGCTTCTAATGCAATATAAGCAATATCGGCTTTATTTTGTGCATTATATTGTTGTATGTCTTTGGCTGTACCTGAACGGAATAACCAAGGATTTTCAGCAGTGCCCCAATTAATACCTTGATTACTAAAACGCTGGTTCATATTGCCATTACTTTTAGACAAGGCTAAACCATAAATAAAGATATCGGCTTTACTTCTAGATGCTTTGAGTGCCGCCACATGATCGGTCGTGTTTAAAGCAGTATTTGCTGCCGCAACAGCAGAGGTTCTTAAGGTTAACTCTTTAGAAGTGTAACTTTCCTGTGCTTTGGCTTTTGCAGAACGGATTGCACGTAAATCCATTTCCTGATCAGTTTTTTGTGCAAGCTGTGCATTTGCATAAGTTTGAATATCAGCTGCTTTATCGTTGCGAATTTCCTTACGGACTTCGTCATAAGCCCAAGCTTGGGACTGTTCATCATTTTTACAACCCAAAATACCACTGTTAAAACAAAAATTATATTTTTTATATTCTTGCTGATATAACGTATTGTATCTATTTACATAATATGTCTGTGCTGCAAATTCTTCTACTTTTTGGCTTTCAAAAGTTGCTTTATAGGTCGTAGTGAAATTCTGAAGGACATCGGCTCTTGTGGTTGTATTGTTATATACATTTTTGTATTCAGCATTATAAACATCAGTGTAATAGGTCTGATAATAACCTGTCACTTTTGCCGTATAGTTTTGAAAGTAGGCATTATCATAGACTGCTTGGCGGCTTTGTTCGAATAACTGTTCATAATTACCCCCACGCGGGATAATCCGAATAAAACCTGTATCATATTTTTCTGGATTGGTGACAGCCGGTGTCTTGTTATAACTTGAAGCTGTAGAAAGATCATTTGGCCCCTGAAAAACAAACTTGAAGTTTTCAGGGAGCAACGCAACGCCCTCACCTGTCGTATTTGACAATGCTTCATCTGGCAAATCTTGAAGTGCATAAACAGACGGTGCAAGCAACATACTAACTGCTGCAACTAAACAGCTCTGGCGGAACCGGAATGCTTGATTTAATTGAGTCATCGTGACCTTCCTTTCTTATCAGATGCACCGCATCTTTCTTATATTTTTTGCTTTACTTGGCACCAATTTTTTTGTCCATCTCATCCTGTGATGGGTTCTATACCAAGCTATATTAACTTTTTATTATGCGTAATTATTATACAAATGCAAAACAAACTCGCTAAATCACCTCAATTTCCGATGAATGAATCACAAAAAAAGCAGGCTTTGTTGCCTGCTTTTTTAATGCTTTAAATTTCATTTAAGCCTTAGGTAATGTTACACCTGTTTGACCTTGGTATTTACCCCCACGATCTTTATATGATGTTTCACATACTTCATCAGATTCAAAGAACAGCATTTGCGCAACGCCTTCACCTGCATAAATGCGTGCTGGTAAATTTGTTGTATTTGAGAATTCTAAAGTCACATGACCTTCCCACTCAGGCTCAAGTGGTGTCACGTTCACAATAATACCGCAACGTGCATAGGTCGATTTACCTAAGCATACAGTCAATACATTACGTGGAATACGGAAATATTCTACTGTACGTGCAAGTGCAAATGAGTTCGGAGGAATAATGCAGACATCCGATTCAATATCGATAAAGCTTTTGTCATCAAAATTCTTAGGATCGACAATTGCAGAATGAACATTGGTGAAAACTTTAAATTCACGCGCGCAACGCACGTCATAACCATAGCTTGAAACGCCGTAAGAAATCAGTTTTTCACCATTTTCATCTAAACGGACCTGATTTTCTGCATACGGTTCAATCATGCCGTGTTTTTCGCTCATTTCGCGAATCCAACGATCAGACTTAATTGCCATTGTTACTATCCAAAATACTGTACATCAATTATTGCATGGTACTTTAACTGAAAACCCTTACAATGAAAATATATCAATTTTGCTGAATACCAATTGACTGATGCTCAGCAAATTTAAGTTGCCTTTATAAACTAGCAAGAGTCAGATAACTCAACTGACACGTAAAGCCCATCAGTACCACCGATGCCGTTCGTTGCATCGTATATTGATTCAGCCAACGGAATTTATTGGATGCCAGCATCGAACCAATAAATATCCAAAAAAATGCAATCGGAATCAGAAGTAATAAAAAGGCCAGCATGTGCGCTGTGTAATACATCGAGTTTTTCCAAGCAATCGCAGGAAAAATAGCCGATGCAAACAATAAAGCTTTCGGATTTAACAAGGTTGCGAGAAAAAGCTCCCAAGCGCGAATGCAGGGCTGATCTAGATCTTGTACGGCGTTCGCGGTTTTCCATAAGCGAATAGCCAAATACAACATATATGCTGCACTAAACAGCTTCAGTATAGGAGGCAGTGCGGGAATATAAGCGGTCACTTTCCCAATCAATAAGCCCCAAAAGCTAATAGACAGCAAATAGCCAAAGGCTTCAGCAGGAATCAAGCGGAAAGACTTTTTAACACCGACCTGTAAACCTGATGATGCCAACAAGGTATTGGTGGGACCTGGTGTCAATAAAATGGTGATGACCCAACCCATAAAAAACCATGAAATCATAGCGTACGCTCAGGCCTATATGCGCGCAGATTAAATCAGTTTTTTGAGGATAGCAAAAAAAATATTGTAAAAGATCATGCAACACAGCAATAATGAGACATTAATCAATATATTTCAAAACCTTAACTCACTCTATTTTATTAAACTACTCAGTCAAAAGCATCTTCACACAATTAAGCCCCATAAAAAAAGCCTAGAAATTACTAGGCTTTAGATCATTTTTAAAACAGAACTCACTTAAATAGAGTAGCGATATTTTGCTTAAAAAATGCGACTTTTATCTTTCGAAGCTTGAGGCAATTTTGCTGCAATTTTTTCCGCAATAGCCATATAGCTTTCGGCAGCATCATCTTGAGCAATAACCGAAGGTTTGCCCGCATCTGCATTTTCACGAATCTGTACATTCAGTGGTAAACGGCCTAACAATGGAATGTTGTATTGCTCTGAAAGCTTATCTCCTCCACCTGTACCAAAGATTTGCTCTTCATGACCACAGTTAGAACAAATATGCGTCGACATATTTTCAACCACACCCATAACTGGGATGTGTACACGATTAAACAATTCAATCCCTTTGGTTGCGTCCATCAATGCTACATTTTGTGGTGTAGTCACAATCACGGCACCTGTTACAGGAATACGCTGTGCCAAAGTCAATTGAATATCCCCAGTGCCCGGTGGCATATCAATCATCAGTACATCTAGATCTGGCCATAAAGTTTGGTTAAATAACTGCATTAATGCACCCGTCGCTTTTGGCCCACGCCAAGCCACTGGCGTATTATGATCACCTGTTAAGTGACCAATTGACAGTACAGCCATACCATAAGCATCTAGCGGTACAAAGTTTTCCGACTCAATCATTGGAGTACGGCCTGCATTACCCAGCATCGTTGGAATACTAGGGCCATAAATATCAGCATCCAAAACCCCAACCTTTAGGCCTAATTTTTGCAATGCTAAGGCAAGGTTAACCGTTGTGGTGGATTTACCAACCCCTCCCTTACCAGAGGACACCAAAATCACATTTTGAATACGTGGATGCTTAGGCACATCACGTTGTTGTGGTGCTGCTTTTTGGATAGGTGGATTATTTGGATCCGCTTCAGGTGCAGACTGAGACGTACTCGCAGAAGCATCTAGCACAGGAGGCAAAATTGACTTTGGTGCAGTATTTTGAGCTTCGGGCTGGCTTGAGCAACTTTCACCTTCAGCATGATGATGGCCACAACCACCTTCTTTTTTATGTCCAGTTTTTTGCTGAATCACATGCATGTTCAATTCTTTAATACCGCATTGTTCCAATGCATCCGCCAATTCATCATGAATTTGTTGCAGTTGTTCTTTTTCTTCTGGAAAGGTATTAATGGTGATTTGTAAGATTTCACCTTCCACATTCACTTGGGTAATACGATCTTTCAGTGCATGATGAGAATGAGGCAACATATAGGTTTGCAGTACATTTTGCACAGCTTCTTCGTTCACCTCTTTAGAGGGTGAAAAAACAGATTTAAGCGAAGAAAGCCACGACATATAACATTACTCCAAAGCAAATATTTGCGAATTCTACATAGTGTAACGACAATTAGAGCGAAGGTTAAGCATTGCAATCATAAGATTATTCTTGAGATTAGATAAAACCGAGCATTTTAGTTGGTTATTTAGTCTTTTTTCTGCCAAGTGTCGCTATTTATCCTCTGTCCTTTTTGATTTGGGACACTCAAATTATGTATTCAGTCGAGTTAAAGCAATCCTTGTATTTATTTTAAATACAGAAGATTGCAATCGTTTAAACATTCCGATGGTTAAAATTATGCATGGCGCACATTTTGCTTATCTTTATATGATCTTTTAGATCAGCTACACAACAAAACTTATACGTTAAAGCCTAAGACCACTGTGTTTTATAACAAAAGTTTGGGTATATTTCTTGACGTTTATTTTTTATTTATTGCTTTAATTTTTTTCTAGGGAAGCCTCAATATGCATAAAACATGGGCATTAATTACATGTATATTTTTAACAGTTCCAATCATGTCTTGGGCTGAAACCACAAATAGTATTCAAACACCTGAACATCAAAATTTAACTCTGGGCGATAAGTTTGAGGACATGCAAAATCGCATGAAAGCATCACCGATTAAAGTGACGTCATACACCTTAGTAGATGCCACAAAGCCTAATACGTTGGCGGTTGATTATACTTATGAAATTGAGAATTTTCGCTATAACATTACCATTGTGGATGGGCATGTATTTAAAATTGATGTAGAAAATATGGATAAATAATTGACTCAAAACTCAATAATTAAAAAGGTAGCATATCTGCTACCTTCTTTATTTGTGCTCAACAGCATTTAAGGCTTTATGCCACGCATAAAACTTATTACACTAAATAACCATAGAAACAGCACAAAGCTACGGCCTTGTGTGAAATGTGCTAATTCTGTGCCATGTAGCATATTGTGTCGCGTTGATGTGACTGTTGAGCTACTGTCCATCTTGTAGGCTGCTAGTTCAGCAAAGTATGGATTCATTTCAAAGGCAATTTTTGACTTATGCCATAGGCTCTTAATTTCATTACCTTTTAAGCCAGGTACTATTTTATGAACATCTAGAAACTTTGTTTCCTTCTGGTCAAGAAAACCTTTAGCGACTAAAACATCTGTGAGCAAACCTTCTAATTGTGCATAAAGCATAGGAATACACCCTGCATATATGCCTTGCGCATACAATTTTAAAGCTTGTTCTATAATATTACGGCGCTGCACTTGATGTACGTCGACTTGCATATCATCAAGGGCTTTAAAAAGTTCAGTTTGAAAAAATTCACCTGTTGGAACAGCCAATAAATCAAATTGCGCAATGTCATCGGCATCATTAACCAGCTGCCAGAAATAAAGAACATTCAATGCGTCATTGGCAATTTTACTCCCCTCAGGCTGATCTAAAGCTTCGGCCAACACTTGAAAATAGCCTTCTTCCTGTGCAAGTTTGGCCAAATGTTTCTGTAAAAAGCTATGCTCACCTGCGGTCATTGTATCCAAATACTGCTGTGCATCTTCTAAGATGATTTTTCCAGCTTGTTGCGCTTCATTTTTATGGGCAGCTATACGTGTGACTGGTGCATCGTAATCAAAATCATCGTCATCAATCATCATCTAGTACTCTGTGTAGAGATGCGCTTGCTATCAAGCAAATCGAACATCTAAAAATAAGCTCATTAAAAAGACATTCCCGCATGGGAGTTGCCATTACCAATAATTTTCTACAGCAATATTGCCTTCGCCGCGACGGTTCATAGTGAGTCCGCGAGCCTTTAGGGCCTCTTTCGTATCTTCGACCATTTGCGGATTACCGCATAACATGACATGTGTGGTATTTGGATCGAAATTGAGCTCAGCTGCTTGCTCTAAGCTACCATTGGCAATCAATACTGGTAAACGGTCATGCAATGGTGCATTTGGGTCACGAGTGATAATAGGAATAAATTTAAAGCCCGTGTGGCCTTCACCAAACGTTTCAGCAATTTCTGCAATACGTGTTGCATAAGCCAATTCAGCCTGTGTACGTACACTATAAACTAGATTGATTTTTTCGTATTTTGACCATGTTTCAAAATCTTGAAGCATGGAGATAAATGGAGCCAAGCCCGTCCCTGTACCCAGTAACCATAAGTCTTTCGGTGCAGGCAACTGATAGCGTGCTAAGGTTAAAAAGCCATAAGGGACTTTTTCTAAATACAGCTCATCGCCGATTTGAAGATGCTGTAAATTTGAAGTAAATGCACCATCTGGTACAACAATTGAGAAAAATTCTAATGTTTCATCAAATGGTGAAGACACCACTGAATAAGCACGTACTACCAGCTCGTCACCCACTTTTAAGCCAATACGCGCAAACTGCCCTGCTGTAAATTTAAAATGAGCTGGTCGCGTCATGGTAAAACTGAACAAGGTACTGGTCCAACGATGTACAGATAAAACCTTTTCTAAGCTAAATTTTTCAATTGACATGATTTCGACGTGGCGTGAAAGACTGTGCTCATGTTAGCATGACAGCATATTTTATTAATATTTTTTAAATGTTAAGGCTATATTCATGCGCATGACATTACGCCAGTTGGCTGTTTTTGTAGCAGTCGCTCAAGAAGGCACTGTGACCAAAGCCAGTGATGCTGTCAAGCTAACACAAAGTGCTGCCAGCATGGCGCTTGCAGATTTGGAAGATGGGCTAGGCGCACCTTTATTTGACCGTCTGGGTAAACGACTGCAACTCAATGATTTAGGGCGTTTCTTACTGCCTCAAGCTCTTGAAATTTTAGGTCGCTGTGATGCCTTTGAACAAGCAGCCAAAGGTGAACTACAAAGTATTGATTTGCGCTTGGGTGCAACCTTAACCATTAGTGATTACTTAATGCCTGATTTAATGGCTGATTTCTTAAAAATTCAGCCACAAGCGCATTTACAATTACAAGTGGGTAATACCCGCCAAATGATTGAAGCAGTAAATCAATTCCAATTGGATTTGGCTTTAATTGAGGGTTCTTGTCATTTGCCACAGCTTCAATGCATCCATTGGCGTGATGACGAATTGGCAGTGTGCTGTGCGCCCAACCACCCTTTGGCACAACTCAACCGTGCATTAACCGCAGATGATTTCAATTCTGTTGAATGGATATTGCGTGAAGAGGGTTCAGGCACACGGGAAGTTTTTGACAATGCGATTTTAAAAGACTTACCGAATGCCAATATTCGCCTTACCCTAGGTCATAATGAAGCGATTTTAAAAATTGTCGCTGGCGGTTTGGGTATGTCGTGTATTTCTAAACTTGCCATTGAACCTTTACGTGAAAAAGGTCAATTGGTCGTTTTAGATACCCCATTTTGGTCTTTAACTCGTCCACTGTTTATGCTGGTGCATCGTCAGAAATACCAAGGCCCAGGCTTAAAGGCATTTATGAAGTTCTGCGAAAAATAAGTTTCAATTCATTTAAAAAGCACCCAAGGGTGCTTTTTTTTATTGCAGGACACAAATCAACGATTAAATTGACGTTCACATGGTATGCCATCATTGTTACCATCCATTTTAACGTCTGGACAGTTTCTTAAGAAGAATACAGCCTCGTCATAAGATTTCATTTGACTACAGTGTGTACGTCCATCACATTTGAAACTCTGCCCAGAACTATGATCTGTAGATACGGAATCAGCATAGTCAGCCTGATTTGATGCAACAGATGTATATTTTCTTTCCTGCTCTGGCACATCGATCACACGCTCTGGTAAATCCCCTAGCGCTTTGCGTTGCTCAACGACAAGCTTTTCCTGCTCCTGAATCATTTGCTGAAGACGAATCTGCTTCTGTTCTTGATACTGCTGATATTTACCATACACCAAGATACCCAGCACTACGACAACGATTAGACCAATCACTGTAATAAACTTGGAAAGTTTAAGTTTTGAGCTATTATGAGAGTTTGAACTCACCTTGCCATATTCAGCATTTTGACGTGTGCTCTCAAAAGGCATTGGAACTGATGCAACCGACATTTGATCTGTTAAATCTAAACGGACGATATGGCCCGCTTTAAATTTACCCCCATCTTCAACCAGCATAAATTTCATCTTTTCGCCAATCACTGGCTCAATATCTTTAGCTGGACAATCCTGAATATGGAAAAAAATGTCCTGTTGCTGTCCTGCTGCCTGAATGAAACCAAAACCTCGTTCAGGGTTATAACTTTTTACCGTCCCCTCAATAAACATCTGTTTGTTTGCCTGTCTAGTATTTATATAACAGATTATAAAAGCGCTTTATTTTTTTCAAGAAATTTCATACAGTTATAAAATAGAAAGTTCAGCACTGACAATACATTTAAAATGCTGTAAGTTTTAGGCACTAAAAAACCGCCCGAAGGCGGTTTTTTAATTCAAGATTCAGAGTTTACTGAATTATTGAACTGCATAAATGCTGATTTCTACACGACGGTTTTGTTCACGACCAGCCGCTGTAGCGTTAGATGCGATTGGGTTTGCTGCACCTTGACCTTGAGTATTAATACGTGAAGTAGAAACACCTTGAGACGCTAAGTAGCTAGCAACTGATTGCGCACGTGCTTGAGACAATGGAATGTTGATTGAATCATTACCTGTGTTGTCTGTATAACCTGTAACTAAGATACCGCTCTTGTTATCTTCAGTTAAAGTTTGCGCAACTTTGTTCAAAGTAGAATAGAAGTTAGGTTTGATATTTGATTTGTTTGTATCAAATGTAATGCTACCTGGCATAACTAAACCAACAGAACCATCTGGATTACGGTTAACTTCTACACCAGTACCCGCCATTTGTTGACGTAGTTTTTTCTCTTTGTTATCAAGATAAACACCAGTCGCACCACCAAGTACCGCACCAATTGCTGCTGCACGGTTGTTTTGAGAACTAGAGTTTGCATTGCCTTTAGAAATACCGTAACCCGCTGCAGCACCAATTAAAGTACCCAAAGCAGTTTTGTCGTATTCCATACCGCCAATATTATTACCTGTTGTTTGACAGCCAGATAGTACCAAAGCCCCTGCTACTGCTGCTGAAATTGCTAGTGCACGCATCGCATGCCTCCTTGATTGTGTTTTGTTGTATGGATGGAATGATGAAGTAAAAAAAATCGAGTAACCATTGATTTTTTGTTAATAATAAATCGTTTAGTTACAATTTGTAATATTTAAATAAGAAAATAATGCCAACTTCGTCAAATTTTCTCCACAGTTGTTCTGAAGTGCTTTTTTATTTTCAAAACACGCTCTATATTTGTGTGAATTGGCAAACGTTAGACTATTCCCCATTAGGACTTTTATATGTCATCGCACAGCAAGAAGCAACCAGCATTAAAAAAAATCACACGCGGGCTGACTGTCGGTTCGGTTATTACAGGAAGTACTTTTTTCCACGGGCCTCCTGTATTGGCTCTAGGACTGACCAAGCTCTTTAAACAATCAAAAAAGGTTGATGAAACCAATATAAAAATCACCAACAGTTGGCTGAGTGTAAATAACTGGCTCATTGATCATGTGTTGGCTAACACTCAATGGGATATCTCGATTGATGATGATCTAGATCTGAATATGCAAGGCCGTTATTTGATGATGTGTAATCATCAAAGCTGGGTAGATACTACAGTAAATCAGTATTTTGGCTTAACACGTATGCCACTCACTCGTTTCTTTACCAAATGGGAACTAATCTTTATTCCTTTCGTGGGCCAAGCATTTAAAATCTTGGGTTTCCCAATGATGAAACGCCATAGCAAAGAACAAATTGCCAAAAATCCTGAGCTCAAACATCGTGATATGGAAGAAGCGCGCAAATCTTGTGAACAGCTTTTAAGCCAGCCATTTACCTTGCTCAATTACCTCGAAGGAACACGCTTTACGGCGGAAAAACACGCACAACAAAAATCAACATTTACAAATTTACTTAAGCCTAAAGCAGGTGGTTTAGCACTCGCATTGAATATTTTAGGTGATCAAATTGATGCGTTGGTCGACATGACCATTGTTTATCCTGATGGTGTACCAGGTTATGGTGAGTTTTGGCTGGGCGAGGTGCCTAGAATTGCTGTAAATTTACGTAAAATTGATATCCCTGCATGGGTTGCAGGTGGTAATTATGAAGAAGATGCCGAATTCCGTGAGAAATTCCAGCAATGGGTAGATCAAATTTGGACTGAGAAAGATCAATTGATTTCAGAAATGAAATCTAAATATTCACCTGTCGTCTAAATACACGGAGCCCGCTTCTATGTCGCAGAACATCCCTGTTAAAAAATCTAAATACCAGCATTTAGACCCCAAAAGCTTCTATTTCAAAGCTTTTTTGGCCTATGACATTTTCATGGTATTTATTATTATTTTTAACTTGTTCTGCTTAGGCATGAACTTCTTCCTCATGAGTAATATTGGGGGCTGGTTCTTTAATGCCATCCATTTACCGAGTGTGCTTGAATTTTATCGTGAATACTTGCACCCGTGGGTAATTACTACAGAAGCGTGGTTCATAATTTTCTTGATTATGGAATTACTCACGCGCTGGGCAATTGCAATCGTACAGAAACATCACCAACGTTGGTTTTTCTTTCCGTTTATCCATTGGTATGAAATTGTTGCCATTGTGCCCTATTTCCGCTTTTTACGATTATTTCGTGCAGGGGTTGTGGCCTACCGCCTCTATGAAATGGGTTATCAAATTTTTCCAACCTCTTGGCAGGAAAAAGGCTTATTTTACTATCGCGTCGTGATGGAGGAATTATCCGATCGTGTAGTGGTAACGGTTTTAGATGGTCTCAAACATGAGCTTCAAACCAGCACAACACATAAAGATTTAATCAGCAATGTCATTCAGCATCATCGGGATTTATTCTCCCAAGCGCTGGCTGAAATTCTGCAAGAAAATTTAAGTCGTGAGCTACAAGCCGATCGTGAACGTATTGCAAAAAGCGTGGGACAAATTGTCAATCAAGCAATTGAAGATACGCCTGAGCTGACGCAATTACTGCGCCTTATCCCGATTGTCGGTGGCCGTATAGAACAACAAATTCAAAGCATCGGACAGCGATTAGGTGAAAATATTACCCAAGGCTTAATTGATCCTTTAGCATCACCAAATGCGTCTACAGCACGGCATCCTAATTTATATACCGATATTGCAACACGGATTAGTGCCATTGAAATTGAAAAAAATGACAAACTTGATGCGTTGGTTCGCTCGGCTGTTTTTGAAAGTTTGGAGGCCATTCGTAAGCAAGTAAAAGTAAAACAATGGCAACAAGAACTCCAAGCACAAGATCAAGCTAAAGATTAATCTATAGTTCAAAAATAATTGCTGTTTCTGCTAGAGAAATGCCTCATTTTGTTCTAGCATTTGCTCTACTTAAAATATCACTTCCACATAAAATCAACAGTGAGAAGTTTGAAGGAATAATTATGGCTGATATACGGATAAAAGGCAGAATGGTCAATGCAATCCGCATTAACCTTGACACAAATGATCATGATGCGATCCGCCAGCAACTTAGCCCAATGCTTCAAAAAGCCTTCCCAATCGGAACGCTTGCGGTCATTGAAAGCAGTGTTGAACAAGAGCTTATTGAACTGATTCAATTGCTGATTAGCCTTGAGTTACAGCCGATTGCTGTAACAGACGGTGTCTTGGCAGACCAAGCTCGCGCTATTCAATTCCCAGTCATTCCACCTGACCGTAAGATGGAACAGGTCAAACCAACCAAAGAGCAAGCTGTTGAAACGCCTGCTGTCGCTGAAAAACCCCAGCCAGAGGCAGAAGATACACCCGCAACGGTGGCACCAGAAGTCCGCCATATTACGTCTTACCATGATGAAATTCTGCGTACCGGCCAATGTATTGTGCAGGATCACGGTGACATTATTTTAAGTGCTGGGATTAACAGCGGTTCCGAAGTCATTGCTTCAGGAAATATACATATTTATGGCAGTGTCCGTGGTAGAGTCATTGCCGGTGCTGGGGGCAATAGTGCTGCACGAATCTTCTGTCATTCACTTGAAGCAGAACTCGTTTCTATTGCTGGGACATATTGCGTAGCCGATGACATTCCACCGCATGTTACGAAAAAACCCGTACACATTTATTTAAATGACCAGCATGAGCTTGTATTTGAAGCTTTGCAATTTTAATGTATAAATAAACACCAATAAACCCCTGTATTGATCAGGGGATTTAAACCATAACAGGAGTGGATTCGGTGGCGAAAATTGTTGTCGTAACATCAGGCAAAGGTGGCGTAGGTAAAACTACAACAAGCGCATCTTTTGCAACAGGTTTAGCCCTACGTGGTCACAAAACTGTTGTGATCGATTTTGACGTAGGTTTACGTAACCTCGATTTGATCATGGGCTGTGAACGCCGTGTAGTATACGATTTTGTAAATGTCATTAATAACGAAGCACGATTACAACAAGCGTTAATTCGCGATAAAGACATTGAAAACCTTTACATTTTGCCTGCATCACAAACACGTGACAAAGATGCCTTATCTGATGATGGTGTTGCACGTGTAATGGATGAACTTTCACAAGAATTTGATTACATTATCTGTGACTCACCTGCAGGTATTGAGCGCGGTGCAATCCTTGCAATGTACCATGCCGATGAAGCAATTATTGTGACCAATCCTGAAATTTCTTCAGTACGTGACTCTGACCGTATTATTGGTATGCTCGATAGCAAAACCAAAAAAGTAGAAAACAACGAAGGTCGTATCCGTAAGCATTTATGTATTACACGTTACAACCCAGAACGTGCAGACAAACAAGAAATGTTAACCATTGATGACATTTCAAAAGACATTTTACGTGTGCCTACACTGGGTGTTATTCCTGAGTGTAAAAGCGTGCTACAAGCTTCGAACGAAGGTAAACCTGTCATCTTATATACAGAAACCCAAGCGGGCGAAGCTTATGATGACTTAGTTGCACGTTTCTTAGGTGAAGAGCGTCCTTACCGTCATATTACTGCGAAGCCGAAAGGCTGGTTAGCACGATTATTTGGAGGATAAGATGGCTGGTTTTTGGAGTAAATTATTCAGTGGTGATGACAAACCTACAAGCGCTCAAACTGCAAAAGACCGCTTAAAAGTCATTGTTGCTTCCGAAAATGGCTTAGGCAAACGTTTGAGCCAAGACAAAATTGACCAAATGAAAAAAGAAATCATGCAAGTCGTTAACCGCTATGTTCGTGGTGTCGATGAGCAACATATTCAAATGTCTGTACGTTCTGAAGCGAACATCGAGATGCTTGAAATGAATATCAATTTGCCTGAAGAGCGTTAATTTGATTTCTGATTAGTCAAACAAATTGAATCAAGGCAAAATATGAGCCTGAACAAAGCACTGCTTTGTTCAGGCGCAAGACAAGAAGCTTTGCTTCGAAGTGCCTGAACCTTTAGGCTCTGCCATGTTCAGGCGCAAGACAAGAAGCTTTGCTTCGAAGTGCCTGAACCTTAAGGCTCTGCCATGTTCAAGTGCAAGACGAGAAGCTTTGCTTCGAGTGGGTTAGATTGCAATTCTTGCACTGATGACTCAACAAGCATTAACTTCAAGACAAAGTAAATAACAAAACTTTGTCACTTGCGTACTCATATTTTGCTTATTTATTTTCAAAAGAACACCAAGGGGATTGCAATGGCATTATCTCAACCAGCGACGTTTAATGAAGAATGGTCAGATGAACGAGTATTTGCCTACTTAACTCAGTTGCCTCCTGAAGGCGTAAACGGCGATTTTCATGTGCTATACCATGCATTCAAACACATGCGTCCTACTGACTATGAGCGCCTACTTAGTCAATTCACAGCAGACGGCCGTGATGTTAATGCAACCAACCCTGAAGGTCAGCGTATTCATGATGTGATTGCCCAATTCCCGCGCCAAAGCCAAGGCTTTTTAGCAGTATTGGCAAAATTTGCATAAGCATTTTTTCGCATCAAAAAGCCTGCACATGCAGGCTTTTTTTATAGCAACATTTTAGAATGAATATAACAACCACATCAGTAAAGGAAAACTTCCGATAAAGCACAGGGTCTGTAGGCTAATCACGCCAGCCATCAACTGGCTATCCCCTTGAAAGTACCGCGTTAAAATATAGGAAGCAGATGCAGTCGGTAAAGCAAAAAAAGTGACCAAAATAATACTTTGCAATTCTGTTAGCCCCAAACTCCCGCTCGCGAAAAATGCCAAGCACGGCATAATCAACAAGCGCGCAAAAGTATTTGCTGTGAGCCGTGAAAGGCCTTTACTTAACTGATCGAGTTGTAGCGCTGCACCCACAGAAAGTAAGCCTAAGGGCAAACTTGTGGCTGCCAAGATGTTGCATAAAGACTGCATCCCAGAAAATAAATGCAGACCTGAAAGGTTAAAAAGCACACCAACTACACAACCCCAAATAAGCGGATTTTTAGCTATGGCAAAGAGCGTGTCATACCATCGTCCACGTTGCCCCTCAGAAAAGGCCATGACCGAAAAGATGTTGACCACAGGGATAGCAACAGCAATCAACATGGCAAACATCTGCATGCCTTCTGTGCCGTAAAGCGTCCCCATCAATGCCAGACCAATATAGGTATTGAAGCGAATTTGACTCTGTACATATACCCCAAAACGCGCTACAGGGATGGCATATACTCGCTTCAACAACCAAAGTATGCTAACCACACCCAATACAACGGCAAAAAATGCCTGCAATAATTGGAAGATCGCACCTAGATTTAATTGTACGCCTGCTAAGTTATTAAAAAGCAATACAGGAAAAAGAATGAAATAATTGAGTTTTTCCGAATTGGCCCAAAATTCTGGTTGCAAAAATTTTTTACGCTTAAACCCATAGCCCATGCTAATGAGCACGATCAGTGGAAATAACGCCATGACAATATTCATGCAGATGCTCCTCTGCTCATCCGCATCTGACGTTGTATTTGCATTCCTTGGCTACCTGCTAAGTCTCTACAGCAATCTGATCATTACTTAAAGTTGAAGCGTTGTCGTGAATCATAGAATGAACATCTATGCATGGCAACCTTTCACATATTAACGATATTTATCACGTATTTATACCATCATACTACTCCATCCAATATACATATCAAGCCAAATTTAGAGCCTAAACAATACAAAAAGCCCAACTCAAAATAGTTGGGCTTTTCAAAAAATTATAAATAATACTGTGCAGATTTATCTGTTAAATGGTCCTTATTTCCATTGCCAGCCAATTGCAACACCACCACTAACATCACCTTGAGAACTGGCTGTACCAGAGGCTTTATAAATAAAACGATTATCCTCAGTTACACCACTAAATCCGACTGCAAAGCCTTGCTGTCCTCGCCACGTACCCCCTGCAACACTAAACATATTTGCACCTGCATAGGTTGGTTGAGGCAAAGACGCCACGGCGATAGCTGAAGCAATCGCTGCCCGTGTATCCCGACGCTCATTACGGAATTCATTTTCCAATGCATTCACACGCTGGTCTGTATACTGGCGTGATTGACTGAGCGATTCAGTCACTTGGGTATCAGTATAACCATTCGCTTTATTTAAGGTTTGCAGTTCAGATTCCCGCATTTGCCCCAGGTTTACTGCATCGGTATCTTGTGTTCCCGCTGCAACATTTATACAATTTGCCGCTGCTGCGTATCCGAACCGACAGAGACCGTATTGTCACGCAGCGCTGTAGAGCCATGACCTAAAGCCACAGCATTATTTGCCGATGCATTTATTGCATTGCCCAATACAGCGGTATTTTGCCCACTCACTGAATTATCATTTCCGATGGCCAAACTGCCTTCACCTGCAACCATATTGCTGCTTCCGATTGCGATAGACTGTTCTCCAGACACCTGATTCGCCGTCCCCAAGGCAATAGACTGATCCCCCGATGCTTCAGATGAACTGCCTATGGCTACAGCATCTGTGCCTGTTGCCAAAGGCAATACCGCCTGTGGATTTGGGTTTGTTCCAATGGATACAACCGCTGTGCCACCGCTGGCCAGTGACGTCAGCCACTGTTGCTCTGTCCCGTTAAAACCATTCTGCACAGCAAGATCAAATGCGCTGAATCCTTGGTCACCTTTAAGGCCTTGCAAGCCTCGATCACCTTTATCACCCTTATCGCCTTTTAGGCCCTGCAAGCCCTGATCCCCTTTGTCGCCTTTGACGCCCTGAGACCCCTGCAGTGATGTCAGCCAATCGGCTTCTGTTCCTGCATATCCATGATTGACCGCAATATCATAAGCGCTCGCACCATTGCCTGTGCCTGTACCGCTATTTAAACCCGGTATCCCCTGATCACCTTTATCTCCCTTATCACCTTTTAAGCCTTGCAAACCTTGGTCACCTTTATCCCCCTTGTCACCCTTTAAGCCTTGTAATCCTTGATCTCCTTTGTCCCCCTTATCACCTTTTAAGCCCTGTGCCCCTGTATCACCCTTTAATGAAGCTAGCCATGCAGTTTCACTGCCACTAAAGCCGTTTGCTACAGCAATTTCATACGCGCTTTTTCCATTTGCGCCTGTCCCTGTACCACCTGTCACCAAACTGCTGACTTGTGTTTGCAAATTTGTGAGCTTGCTATTCACTGCAGTAAAAGCACTACCTGCATCTCGATACGTTCCTCCTTGAATAATATAGCTTGGCGCTGTCCAAACCCCGCCCGTATAGTTTGCGCCGGCACCCAGTGCAGTTACAATTGGATGTAATTGAGATAAATTGACAGCATCTGTATCTTTTATGGCTTTAGCAAGGTTGGTTAAGCGTTTTTCCATCGTCCACTGGCCTATGGATACGGTATTTTCTTCATCAGCAATTGAGCTCGTGCCAATTGCCGTTGCGCCTTGCGCCGTTGCACTCGCGCCTGAACCAAAAGCGCTACTCCATTTTGCACTTGCTCTCGAAGCATGCCCCATTGCGGTACTATACTCACCGCTTGCTTGGTTCATGTAGCCGACTGCCGTTGCACCTACTTCAGTGGCCCGATTTCCATAGCCCATGGCAACTGAACTGGTTGCATCAGCATAATTTCGATTGCCGACTGCAGTGGCATAATCAGCAGATGCGGTATTTTTTAAACCCACAGCATTGCTATCTAAACCTTTTGCAGTATTTTGCACGCCAACAGCTGTACTGTTTTCTTTAATTGCAAAGTTGAATGTTCCCAAGGCAGTACTGTAATCACCTGCAGCGATGTTGCCATAACGGACATTGTCTAAAAATTGCTGACGTTCCTCGGCTGTGACCGCTGCGCCATTGATATGGGTAATATAATTGAGGCCGCTTAAGCCTGCGCCTGCAGAAACAGTCACTTCAATTCCATTGACACTGACCAGCTTACCTGCGCTGTCTTTCAAATCATATTGACGCGCCCTACTACTTACACTGCTGATCGTTGAATCATTTTTCAATCCGCTACCAATCGCCGCTGAAGACAGCCCAATCGAAGTATTTCGATTTCCTATTGCACTGCCTGAATTTCCCAAACTAATATTTGTAAAGCCAATTGCGCTATTATCAAACCCAGAAGCAATGTTTAAAGCACCTAATGCGCTGCTGTTTGTACCAAACGCTCTATTCAAATAGCCCACAGAACTAGAGCTAAGCGCTGATGCAGTATTATATGCACCCACTGCACTGCTCAAACGCCCTGATGCGGTATTGGAATTACCAAAGG
The DNA here is from genome assembly GCF_003419885.1 of Acinetobacter sp. SWAC5. NCBI lineage: Bacteria > Pseudomonadati > Pseudomonadota > Gammaproteobacteria > Moraxellales > Moraxellaceae > Acinetobacter > Acinetobacter sp. SWAC5. The sequence goes on along the minus strand of NZ_QUWR01000015.1, from coordinate 10,779 downwards.
CATTACTCTGTATGCCTGAAGCAGTATTTTCTGCTCCAAATGCCATAGCATATTGATTGGAAGCCGTATTTTTATAACCAATTGCAGTGGCTGTCATGGCATTTTGTCCAACTATGTTTTTATAACCTATAGCGCTAGCATATTCAGATTGTGCTTGGTTGCCATAACCAATCACACTTACTTCAGTCGACTATGCAAGGTTCTTATGCCCCAATGCAACACTGTCTGTTCCTGGTGCACCATTGTTACTGCCACAAGCGATTGCACCTGAACCAACCGCACTTGACGTAGAACTTGTACCAGATTGATATGCACAAATTTCGCCAGCATCACTTTGCGTAACAGCTAGACCGCAGATAACTGCAGCCAACATTTGTACACATCTATATCCAGTATTTTTCTCACTGGTCGCTGTATGACTTTTAGCAGCTTCTCCTGTAACTACAAGCTGGCCTTTTCTATTGCGTACGACTTTATATATATGATTCATGTTGTGCCCCAAATCTGCTTAGCATCGTCTTGATGCTTTCTGTTTTTCCTAGTGCTAAAGCAAAAAATTTACAAACTGCATTTCTTGCGTATGAAAAACTGAATAAAGCCATAACAAGTGGCTCAAGCATGACCCCTGACTGGGGGGCTAAAGTTTATTTTTTTATCCTGAAATTTAATCCACACATTTTCGGATGTTTTTTAATCAAAAAAATCTAGGTAAAATAAGTGTATTCATTATTATTTATGGCGATTTATGGCAACTTTGCGTAAATTGGATAGCAATAAAAAAAGTACATTAAATCGGATTCGTTACTTGTGTTGCTCAGGCCATTCTGCAATTACTTTAGCGCCTTTATTTTTTAAATATTTAAATCAGCTTATTCCGCATGATTTACATGCTTTTGCACTTACATCAGCATCAGCTGTGCCTTATATGTATTATCACTCTGGACTAGATCAACGTTTCATTGATTTATTACAACATGAGGTCGAAATATTTTTAGACCCAAAAACTGAAGGCCATATGCGGTGGCTAGATACACCCACCTTACCAAAATCAGGAAACTTACTTCGTCCCGATGAACAGTATTTTCAAAGCAATAATTATCAAATTATGGTTCGTGGCAGTGGTGTGCACCATACCCTAGATTTACGCTTAGAACAGTCCAATAAACCAAGTGGCGGTGTTTCACTGTTCCGTGGTGTAGGTTCAAGTTTTTCCGAACAAGATAGCTACTTTCTATCCCAAGTTGGCCAATATATTGAATACGCCTTGCAACATCAAACAACTTTACGCAACGAGTTTAACTTTGATGTTGAGCAAGCAATGCTCATTCTTGATCCAAACAGTGAAGTCATCATGATGACAGACTCAGTGAAGGATCTACTCAACTTACTTGCAATCCACTATGATTTTTGGGAGCCCAACAAAGCCTTACCCAAAATCTGTTATCAAGTGATCAATGAACTCAAATATGGTGTACAACTCCCTCAAACGCGGATAGATATCCCAAATGGCATTTTAAATATTCGCGCTGAGTGGATGTTTTCACCTCTACAGCAAGACCGATGTATCGCGCTACATTTGAAGCATGAATTACCCCGTAGCTTATTCATCTGGACAAAATTAGAAAATGCTGATCTCTCACCACAACAGTGTCAAGTTGCCTATCTCTTAGTCACAGGTAATTCCAAGCAAGACATTATGCATAAGCTTGAAATCAGTCCAGCCGTTTTAAAAGACTGTATCAAAGCCATTTACTTGACCTTCCATGTACATTCTTTGGCTGAACTAATTGACTATGCCAGTCGCTGGAGCCTCAAGTACTAACAGTAAAGGAAAGCAACTAAAACTGACCAGCATAAAAAAAGCAGCATAAATGCTGCTTTTTTATATGATCTTAAATTTAAATCAAAATATCGCGTTTGCCATTTGCACCCATGGCGCTGACAATCCCGTTTTCTTCCATCTGGTCGATAATACGGGCTGCACGGTTATAGCCAAGGCTAAATTTACGTTGCAGTGACGATGTAGATGCCTTACGTGTTTCAAGTACGAAAGACACACACTGATCATACAACGCATCACGGTCTGAACCGCCATCACCATCTTCAAAACCACGAGAGGTCGGCTCTTCATCATACGGTGTTAAAATTTCATCCACATAATTAGGCTCACCGCGCTCACGCCAAGCATCACAAATACGGTTCACTTCATCATCGCTAATAAAAGCGCCATGCACACGTTCTGGCTCAATTTTACCTGGGCCAAGGAACAACATATCGCCATGACCCAATAGGTCTTCAGCACCGCCTGCATCTAAAATTGTACGCGAATCAAGTTTACTGTTCACACGCAAGGCTGCACGGGTTGGAATATTGGCTTTAATCAAACCTGTCACAACATCCACAGTTGGACGCTGTGTTGCAAGTAATAAGTGAATACCCGCTGCACGTGACTTTTGCGCTAAACGTGTAATCATTTCTTCAGCTTTTTTACCAACCTGCATGATCATGTCAGCAAATTCATCCGCCACAATCACAATCAATGGCATTTCTTGTAAGCGAGGTGCACGCTCGCCCGCCACAGACTCACTGGCTTTCCAAGTCGGGTCAAATAGATCTTCGCCATTTGCCAATGCCTCTTGCACCTTACGATTATAGTCCATGACTTTACGAACTTTCATCATAGACATCAGTTTATAACGGCGTTCCATTTCATTTACACACCAGTTTAATGCGCTGACTGCATCTTTCATGTCAGTCACGACTGGCGTAAGCAAGTGAGGAATATCGTTATAGTTGGCAAGTTCAAGCTGTTTCGGGTCAATCATGATTAGACGCAGCTGCTCAGGCGTATATTTCAACAGCATCGAAAGCAGCATTGAGTTTACAGCGACTGACTTACCAGAACCTGTCGTACCTGCAACCAGCATATGAGGTGCTTTAGCCAAATCGGCCAATACAGGATTACCCGAAATATCTTTACCCATCGCCATACTGAGCAATGCATTTGGATCACGGTAAGCTGGCGTTTCTAACAATTCAATTAAACGCACCATTTCACGTGAGCTGTTTGGCACCTCAATACCAATATAAGGCTTGCCCGGAATAACTTCGACTACACGCACCGATGCCATAGACATCGAACGCGCTAAGTCACGCGAAATATTGGTCACTTTCGATGCTTTTACACCCGGCGCCAAATCCAGTTCAAAGCGAGTTACAACTGGCCCTGGTTGTGCCTCCATCACTTTCGCTTTGACGTTAAATTCCTGCAGTTTAATTTCCAGCAGTTCAGAAAGGCGGGCTAACTGTTCTTCTGTAAAATTCACCTTTTTATTTGGATCAACATCATCCAGCAAATCTAGACCCGGCAATGGCGGTAAATCTAAACGCTTTTTCGCAACCTGCATGGCGCGAGACAGCGGACGACCTGCCGAATCTGTTAATGGCGCATCAAAATCAAAGTCTTCTTCTTCAAACTCTGGTTCAGCTTCAGCTGGACGGCCTGCAGTATCCTGCCAAACTTCACGGAAAGCATCTTTATTCGAGCTAATCAGCGCTTTTTCTTCTTCAGATACTAATGGCTTAGGTGCTTCAAAACTGGTTTGAATATTGGCATTTACCAATGAAGATGATTGCGCATAACTGCTAGTGGTTCTTGGTGCTGGCGTGTCATTTAAATCATCAACCAGTAAATCATCAAGATCATCAAATTCTGTGTCTAAATTTGCTGCTTTAGATCCCGTTGTTATTATAGGTGTAGCTGCAAATGTTGCCGCTGTTGCCGCTGTTGCCGCTGTTGCCGCTGTTGCCGCTGTTGCCGCTGTTGCCGCTGTTGCCGCTGTTGCCGCTGTTGCCGCTGTTGCCGCTGTTGCCGCTAGCGTCATAGCATCATCTACAATATGCAAACTTGGCTTATCATGTGGCTGTGGTGCAAACTGCATTTCTACACTTGGCACAGTCGACGTAGTCGTTTCAGCACGATCATCCGTCAGTGATGTGCTATTAAACGGGATATGTACATCTGTCGCCGTTTTTGCATTTGGCACTGCAGCCAACAACTCATCAAAGATTTCATCATCATCCCAATCTACAGATGATTTTGATGCCGAGGATGTTGGCTGTGTAGAGATGTCTACTGTAGATGCGTCGTGTGCATGCACCACATGCTGGAAATTAGTGGCCGCTGTTTTAGGTTGCTGCTCTTCTTCAGCTGCTTTTAATAAGGCATCAATATCTTGTTTATGGCGTTGATCTTCATCTGAATTTAATGCACGCCACACTTCACCTGTCGCGACAACACGCTCAGGATCATCCATTAAGCGATGGGCTTTTTCCAAAGTTTGTTCAAACTCTGCATCTAATTCTGGCGTAGTTAAATCAGCTTCAACTTGGGGCTGACGTTGCTCTGCTTCCCATTCTTTATCTGCAATATCGCTAAACAAACGCTCTGCAGCACTATCACGCACAGCAGGATCAATACTCGATTGCTGTTGATGCTCCACAGCCAATGCCGTTGCAGAAGCTGATGTTGCCATTTTCGCAACAACAGGTGTCGCTTCTTTTTTAGTTGGTGGTGCAGTTAAGTCGTATGCAGACTCACTTTCAGGCACATTACGATAAAATAGATCTTGTAAATACGCAGGTGCTGCTTTTAAGGTGACCCAAGTTTTGTTCCACTTTACCCCAAAGGCTAAAGTAAACAGGAGCACCCAAAACACAATCAGGAAGAAAGCCGCGCCATAAATGGTCAGTAAATTAGATAAACTTTGGCCCAATTCATAACCAATAATACCGCCAGATGCATTATCTAAAGTATCTGCAGGAACTTGCCAGAACAAAAACAATAAACTCGCAGTCGCCAACAAAATAAAAAACTGTGCAGCAACACGAAAAGGACGGTTTAAAAAGCTATGTGGCCACCAAACTTGTACTGCTTCTGCAAACAAATATACAGGTATAAGTAGACTGGCCCAGCCAAGAAAACCAAATAAAAGATCAGCAATCCATGCACCAGCAACGCCACTGGCATTTGATACTTGCATAGTATCACTAGAAATGTGCATCCAGCCTGGATCAAATGGTGTATAAGTGACTGTTGCAAGGAACAGATAAATCCCAAATGAGACCAAGAATAATGTCATTATTAAGCGCTGTGCATAGGCACCCGACACCGCTGTCATATACTGTCCTGTAACCAATTTTTCAAATGTTTTTGTTTGCTGGCTGGCTTGAATCTAAGCTGCGCAATAAGCCCCATATTATGCACTTCTTCATCAAAAAAAGATGCATGATTATTTAGCTAAGTTGTTAACTCTATTCTATATAGCCCAAATCGATTTCAATGATCAATAATATCGACTTTAATCTCACACAATCAGCACCGACTTTCACGTATAATTCCACAAATTTCCCTATAAAAAAAGGATGTCGCGAATGAGCGCTCGTCACTCTCGTTTAATTATTTTAGGTTCTGGCCCTGCTGGTTATAGCGCTGCTGTATACGCTGCACGTGCCAACTTAAAACCAACACTCATTGCTGGTTTGCAATTAGGCGGTCAATTAACAACTACAACTGAAGTAGACAACTGGCCAGGTGATGCACACGGTTTGACAGGCCCTGCCCTCATGGAACGTATGCAAGAGCACGCTGAGCGCTTTGGTACAGAAATTATTTATGACCACATCAACGAAGTTGATTTAAGTCAACGCCCATTTGTACTTAAAGGCGATATGGATGAATTTACATGTGATGCCTTAATTATTGCAACAGGTGCGACAGCACAATACCTCGGTTTAGAATCTGAAGCTGCCTACATGGGCCAAGGTGTGAGTGCATGTGCAACATGTGATGGCTTCTTCTATAAAAACCAAAAGGTGATGGTTGTAGGCGGTGGTAATACTGCAGTTGAAGAAGCACTTTATCTTTCAAACATTGCTTCACACGTGACTTTAGTACACCGTCGTGACTCGCTACGTTCTGAAAAAATCCTTCAAGATCATTTATTTGAAAAAGTAAAAGAAGGCAAAATCAGCATCATTTGGAATCATCAAGTCGATGAAGTATTGGGCGATGCGCAATCTGGCGTAACTTCAGTACGCTTGAAATCAACTCAAGATGATTCAACACAAAATGTTGATGTGACAGGCATGTTCGTTGCGATTGGCCACAAGCCAAACAGCGGTATGTTTGAAGGTCAATTGACGCTACGTGATGGCTATGTACAAGTACAAAGCGGTACTGCAGGTAACGCGACGCAAACTTCAGTAGCTGGCGTATTTGCTGCAGGTGATATTGCAGACAGCATTTACCGTCAAGCGATTACTTCTGCGGGTTCAGGCTGTATGGCTGCCCTTGATGCAGAAAAATATCTTGATGCGCTTTAATTCCTAAGCGCTATAGATAAAAAAACCGCCGTCATGGCGGTTTTTTACTTTAAGCCTGTTTAACTCGCCCTATAAACAAACAAAAAATAACGAGCCATTTCATAAAGACAAAATATAACAAAACATCCCCGATTGGGCAGTAATCAAATATTGGTTATGATAAACAGAATCAATCTAGGTCAAAATCTCTTATGCAATGCCTGCCAGCTTCTAAATTTACCTTTCCAGACCCAGTCGAAGTTGACCCAGAAGGACAAGGATTGATTTGCAGTGGCGCAGACCTCTCCCCTTCTACAATATTTGAAGCCTACACACATGGATTATTTCCATGGTTTTCTGAAGGTGAGCCAATTTATTGGTGGTGTCCTGAACCGCGCTGTATTATCCGCCCACAAGATTATCGTCCAAGCAAAACCTTACTACGTAGCATGAAGAAAATGAATTACCGCATTACGGTCAATCATGCTTTTGAAAAAGTGATCCGCTCCTGCTCACTTCCACGCAGTTATGCCAATGAGACTTGGATCTCTGAAGATATTATTCAAGGTTATTGCGCCATGTTTAATGCAGGCTATGCATATAGCATTGAGGTTTGGGAACAAGATCTACTTGTCGGAGGCTTATATGGTATTAGTATTGGGCAAGGTTGTTTTGGTGAATCCATGTTTAGCACCCGCACCGATGTGTCTAAAATGGCTTTCTATAGCTTGATGCTGATTGGACAAGAAAATCAGCTTGAATGGATAGACTGCCAATTAGAAAATGATCATTTAATCAGCTTAGGTGCTTGTACAGTTTCTCGCCAAATATACTTAAATTCGTTACAAGATGTGATAAAACGCCCTGCAATTGATTGGAAAAAATATCAAGACAGTGTATTTTCAAGTAAAACAATAGCGCAAAATTCCGCATTAGTTCCCGATTGAGTCGAATCATACAAAAATAGAGGGATATTGCATGAACTCATATCAACCAAAATCCCTGCTTAACGAGTTGCAGTATTATATTACGCCACCACATGACTGTAGCTACTTAGACAATAAATCTGCACGTATGGTGTTCTTAGATCCAGTACATCGTATTGACGTCGTTACGCTGTCTGAACTTTCCCGTATGGGTTTTCGTCGTAGTGGTGATTTTGTTTATAGACCAGAATGTCATCTCTGTCGCCAATGCTTATCATCTCGTGTTCCCATCCATGAATTTACAATGAACAGCAAACAAAAGAAAGCTTGGAAACGCAATCAGGATTTAAGCCTTAAAATTACACAACCCAAAGATGCAAGCGATGTGCATTATGCGTTGTATGAGCGTTACATTACGGAGCGACATGCTGATGGCGACATGTTTCCACCAAGTCGTGATCAATTTGAAAAATTCTTAATTCATAGCTGTACGGACAGTTTCTTTTTAGAATTATGGCTAGATGATCGTCTCATTAGTGTATCAACCTGCGATCCGCTCGATGACGGCTTATCTGCGGTCTATACTTTTTTTGACCCAGATGAACATAAACGCTCTTTAGGCGTGTTCGCGGTATTAAAGCAAATCGAATATGCCAAAGCGCTCGGTTTACAATATATATACTTAGGCTATTGGGTTCCTCATTCCAATAAAATGAATTACAAGTCGGATTACATTCCTCTGGAATTGCTACTTGATGGGCAATGGCGTCGTTTAAATCACACCTTAAGTGCCGAAGAAATTCAACATTTAGGAGACTCTTTAATGACGACCCTCCCTTCAGGTTGGAATAATTCCATTATTAAATAACAACCGCATTGTCCAATACAACGCGGTTGTGTTTCTTATTTAAATAGCTGTGAAAAATCATCACTACATGTACGCACCATAATAATGGCGTGCTCACGCGTACCATCTGGCTTCGGATAATAGTTTTTTCTTAAATCAATTTGATGAAAATCAGATTTCTCATATAAACGAATCGCAGCGGTATTTGATTCACGTACTTCAAGAAAAATCTGCACAGGATTATTTTTCAGCATCGCAATAGATTCTTCTAGTAAACGATATCCTAAACCTTGGCCTTGTTGACTCGGATGAATCGCCATGAGCAACAAGTTCGCTTCATCTAAAACGGGCTGTAAAATACAGAAACCCACAACTTGCCCACGTACTTCAATGACTGTACTTTGATAGCCAGTCACCGCCTCATCAAACTGCTTCGGTGTCCACGGATGGCTTTGGACTAATTTTTCAATTTCTACGACAGATGCAACATCGGCCGTATTCATCAAACGAATCATCTTCGTTATCTTTTATCGCGAATAGGAATAGCGAATTATAAAAAAATTGACAAAAAAATCGAGTAAAAAAAAGAGCGATTTTCATCGCTCTACAAGATTCAAAAAACTACAGCATTCACTTAAAAACCTAATTTCTCTTTCCATTTTGCCAACAGACTGTGTGTATCTAAGTCATTTGGGTGAAAACCTGGTTTGAAATATTCTAGCATCTCTTTACCCATGCCAGTAATCACCCCTTTTGACGGGCTGTATGCATATTCGTAAATAATACCTAAAGATTCACGGTTCAACTGCTGGTCTTCTTTTAATAATCTGAACAAGAAGTAACTTTGTACACAAAATAACGTCACCATAGCAGCAACTAAACTTGTCGTACGTACCGTATAAGCTTTTACGCCTTTACCAAATACACCTTCATATACATCATAAGCGACAGCTTTATGTTCATTTTCTTCAATTGCATGCCATAACCACATGGTTTTCATGGTTTCATCAGTCATCAGCTCTTGAATATGCGGATTCACCAATAATTGAGTTGCGATCGTTGCAGTAAAGTGTTCAAGCGCTGTGGTAATGGTTAGGTCCACCATTTGCTTATTAAAGCCAAACGGCTTACCAATCATTGCTAAAAACTTGCTCGAATTTTTTAATACTTTTCCAGTATAACCATCCAAAGTATCAACATCATGGCCAAATTTTTGTGCAGATGCATTAAAGCCTACATGCTCTTGTGTATGCATAGCTTCTTGACCAATAAATGCAGAAATTTCTTTTTGTAACTCTGCATTGTCTTTAATGCCAGGATGCTGACGAACAGCACGAACGCTGTCAATAAAGAACTTTTCACCTGCTGGGAATAGTGCAGATAATGCAGTCATAAAATGTGTGAGACCTGCAGAACCATTCATCCAATACTCTGGAACTGAATCAAAATCAAAGTTCATTCGACGAACTGGGAAACTTGCGCCTGCACGGTTGGTAATATTTACTTTAGCGTTCATAACTAACTCCTGCCAATCAGCTGATTCAGCTGATTCATCCTTATATTTATATTTTCATAACTTAATATTAAAGATTTGCAATTTTTCGATAATCGCAGTTAAGGTCAAGAGATATCAGTTAAGGACAGCTTTCAAAATTATTGTCTGACAATTTATCTTTCGTTTTGATTTGATAGTTTTTTTAGAATCATTAGCCATAAAAAAAGCGCCTCAAAGAGGCGCTTTTTTTACACAATCAGCGATTATGCAGTTACTTTAGCAACTACACCAGCACCAACTGTACGACCGCCTTCACGGATCGCAAAACGTAGACCTGGGTCCATTGCGATTGGGTGGATAAGCTCTACTGACATTTCAACGTTGTCACCAGGCATTACCATTTCCACGCCTTCTTTAAGCGCGATCGCACCAGTTACGTCCGTAGTACGGAAGTAGAACTGTGGACGGTAACCGTTAAGGAATGGAGTATGACGACCACCTTCTTCTTTAGAAAGTACGTATACTTCTGCGTCGAATTTAGTATGCGGTTTGATTGCACCTGGTTTAGCAAGTACTTGACCACGTTGAACGTCTTCACGTTTAGTACCACGTAGAAGAACACCACAGTTCTCGCCCGCACGGCCTTCATCAAGAAGTTTACGGAACATTTCTACGCCAGTTACAGTTGTTTTAACTGTATCTTTGATACCAACGATTTCAACTTCTTCGCCTACTTTAACGATACCAGTCTCAACACGGCCAGTTACTACTGTACCACGACCTGAGATAGAGAATACGTCTTCGATTGGCATAAGGAATGGAAGATCGATAGCACGTTCTGGCTCTGGGATGTATGTGTCAAGCGCGTCAACAAGAGCTACAACAGCATCTTCGCCGTATTGGCTAGCGTCGCCATTAAGCGCAAGAAGAGCAGAACCACGGATAACTGGAGTGTCATCGCCTGGGAAGTCATAAGTAGAAAGAAGTTCACGAACTTCCATTTCTACTAATTCAAGAAGCTCTTCGTCGTCTACAAGGTCGCATTTGTTTAAGAATACAACGATGTATGGAACGCCTACTTGGCGAGAAAGAAGGATGTGTTCACGAGTTTGTGGCATTGGACCATCAGTCGCAGCACATACAAGGAT